>JANLGW010000143.1 GCA_024653965.1 Rhodospirillales bacterium | reverse complement strand
GCGGGAACGCTCGATAAAGAGCGTCTGGCCTTTCAGCGCGTCCGCCGCATTGCGGTCGTTCACGCCTTTGATGCGCACCACCACCAGACCCTTGCTCTGGCCGATGACCTTCAACTCGAAGGTCTTGGTGCCGGTTTCGTCCGTCAGCGGCCCATAGTCGCCTAAGGCTTCGATGTCGGCGGTGAAGCTCTTTACCCGCAATTCCCCCCGAAGACCCTTGGCGGCACCGATGGCGCCTACACAAATCAAGTCTTCCTTGGGGGCTGCGGTGCGGCGTTCAGCCATGACCGTCATCCACCCTGAAGCGCCGGACCCAGGGCCTTAGCCCTCGGCCGGAGCCTCTGCGGCAACCGCTTCTTCAGCCGGTGCGGCAGCAGCTTCGGCAGCAGCAGCAACGGCGGCAGCGGCGGCGGCTTCAGCAGCTTCAGCGGCTTTCTGCACTTTGGCTTCCTTCTCGGCGATACGCTCGAGAGTCTTGCGCTTGGGCAGGTTTTTCTTGGTCTGCTGCGGAATAGCAGGCTTTTCGCCCAGACCCGCAGTGGCGAGGAAACGAGCCACACGGTCAGACGGCAACGCGCCCTGGCTAATCCAATGTTTGATGCGTTCTTCGTTCAAGGTGACGCGCTCGACGGCGTCTTTAGCCAGCATCGGGTTATAGGTGCCGACGCGTTCGATAAAACGGCCATCACGCGGGTTGCGGCTGTCGGCCACTACAATGCGATAGTACGGACGCTTTTTCGCGCCGCTACGGGAAAGTCGAATTCGCAGAGACATGGTTCTCTCTATCCTTTTTCAATCGTGTTCGTTCGTTGATCCAAAAAACTCGTATTCTTAAAACACCGCTAGGCTGCACACTTCTATTTGAACGGCGGCATCGGTGGCATCATTTTAGGCATGCCGGGCATTCCAGACATACCGGGCATTCCGGGCATGCCTTTTTTGCCCATCTGGCCCACTTTCTTCATCATCTTGCTCATCAGCTCGTACTGCTTGAGCAAGCGGTTGACCTCGGGCACGGAGGTGCCGGACCCCACGGCAATGCGCTTGCGGCGAGATCCATTGATCAATTTTGGATTGCGGCGTTCTTTCGCCGTCATGGACTGAATGATCGCCTGCTGATGGGCGATTTTTTTGTCGTCAATATCGGCGGACGCCATCTGCTTTTTAAGATTGCCGACACCGGGCAGCATGTTCATCAAACCCTTGATGTCGCCCATCTTGCGCAACTGGCCCAGTTGTGCACCCATGTCTTCCAGGGTGAACTGGCCTTTGAGCATTTTTTTGGCGGCCTTTTCGGCCTCTTCTTGGTCCATCACCTGAGCGGCGCGTTCCACCAAGCCGACCACGTCGCCTTGGCCCAAGATCGACCCCGCTACACGCCGGGCGTCAAAGGCATCCAGTTCGTCGATTTTTTCGCCGACGCCCAAGAATTTAATCGGCGTGCCGGTCACGGCCTTCATCGACAGCGCCGCACCACCGCGCGCATCGCCGTCGACACGGGTCAGCACAATGCCGGAAATGCCGACCTTATCGGAAAATTCCTTGGCGACGTTGACCGCATCCTGGCCGGTCATGGCGTCGGTGACCAACAACGTCTCGCCCGGTTTGACCGCGTCGCGCACCTGGGCGACTTCGGCCATCAAGGCATCGTCGATATGCAAACGACCGGCGGTGTCGAGCATCACCACGTCAAAACCTTCGGTGCGGCCCTTATGCAGAGCGCGCTTGGCGATGGCCACTGGCTGCTCGCCAAATACGATCGGCAGTACCGCCAGACCGTTTTGGTCGCCCAATTGCTGCAACTGCTGCTGCGCGGCGGGACGATAAATATCCAACGACGCCATCAGCACGCGCTTTTTTTCCATACGGGTCAGGCGCGCCGCGATCTTGGCCGTAGTGGTGGTTTTGCCGGAACCTTGCAGGCCCACCATCATCACCACGTTGGGCGGATTGCCATAAACGCGCAGCGGCTCGGGTTCGGCACCCAGCATCTCGACCAACTGGTCGTGAACGATCTTCACCACCATCTGGCCCGGCGTGACGGAGCGCAGCACGGCTTCGCCCACGGCGGCGACACGGACCTTTTCGATGAAGTCTTTAACGACCGGCAACGCGACGTCGGCCTCAAGCAGCGCAACACGAACTTCGCGCAAGGCTTCGGAAACATCCGATTCCTTGAGCGCGCCGCGCTTTCTCAGCTTGTCGAATACACCGCCAAGCTTATCGCTGAGACCTTCAAACATACCGACCACACACCTAAATCATTCACTCAAATCGCCATCCACCAGGCAAAACGCAAAACGCGCCAGTGCGCGAATCTCGCGGACTGACGGCACCCCCAGATCAGGGCTAAGGGGCGAATTGAGTTCAGCGCATGTGGCTGATGGATGCGGTTATCTACGCACCCCCGCCCCTAAAGTCAACCGGATTCAAGCGCATTCGATCTTCAAAAATTCAGGGATAGTGCACCATAGGAGCCGGAAAATACGCTTTTGAAGTGTATTGCCCGGTTGAAACCTTAAGCGGAATGGTTGATATTTATGCTTACAAATTCCCGGGCGCCAACGGGGCATAACGTGCCGAACCAAGAGAATAGGAGTTTTACCCGATGAGCAGACGCCCGCCCAAAGAAGCCCCCGACCCCATCGATATTCATGTCGGCCAACGTTTAAAGGCCCGCCGCGTGGGTTTGCGCATCAGTCAATCCGAAATCGGTGCCGCCCTGGACGTCACCTTTCAGCAAATCCAGAAATACGAAAACGGCGCGAACCGCATCGGCGCCAGCAATTTATATAAGCTGGCCAAGGCGTTAAACGTCGATGTCTCGTACTTTTTTGAAGACATGGCCTCCGACGCAAAACTCAAGGCCTTATCGGATCAGCCTGCCGCGCACTTTTCCCACGATCCCATGATGCAACCGGAATCCATCAAATTGGTACACAACTATTTCCGTATCGCCAGCGCATCCGTGCGGGCGCGGGTGTTCCAATTGGTTAAATCCATCGCCGACCAAGACGGCCTAGAAAACGCCGAAAACTAGGCATCCGCGCTTTGCAAAACGGCCAGCAGCCCCTTGAGCAAGGCGAGCGGGTTCGGCGGGCAACCTGCGATATGAAGATCGACCGGTATGATCGCCTCGACGCCCCCGGCAATCGCGTAGCTTCCGGCAAAACAACCGCCGCCCTTAGCGCAATCGCCCACGCCTAAAACCCATTTTGGGTCCGGCGTGGCGTTATAGGTCCGCTGCAACGCTTCGGCCATGTTTTTAGTGACCGGGCCCGTGACCAGCAACACATCGGCGTGCCGGGGCGAAGCGACAAAATGCAGGCCAAAGCGTTCGAGATCATAATAGGCATTATTGAGGGCGTTAATTTCCAACTCGCAGCCATTGCACGACCCGGCATCGACCTGCCGGATGGACAAACTGCGCCCCAGCCGCTGCTTCATGGCCTGTTGAACGGCGCGCCCAAGCGCCTCGATCTCGGCGCTCGCTTCGGGAGCAGGCTCGGTCAAAGGGCGGCGGAACAAGCCTTCAAGAAATAATCTGCGCATGGCTCTCACTCCTTAAAGATCATGCCCGGAATAGGAACAATTGAAGGATTTATTGCACAGCGGAAAATCGGCGATGATGTTGTTTTCAATCACCGCTTCCAACAACGGCCACTGAAACCAAGACGGATCGCGCAGATGACAGCGCGAAATCTGCCCCTTGGCATCAAGCGCCAGCCACACGAAGATGTCGCCGCGAAAACCTTCGACTAGGCCAAGCCCTTCGCGTGCTTCGCCCAGCGGCGCGATTTCGGTCAAAATAGGCCCAGTGGGAAGACGCCCCAGACATTGCTCGATCAGCGAAAGGCTCTGATAGACTTCTTGAATGCGCACCCAAACCCGCGCATTCACATCACCCGACTTCAACACCGGCACCTCAAAGCTTAAGACATCATACGGCGCATAACTGACGTCGCGGCGGGCATCGAAGTTGCGCCCCGATGCCCGGCCGACAAAACCACCCGCCGCAAAGCCAAGCGCCAGCTTAGGATTAAGAAAGCCAGTACCGAACGTGCGGTTCTTTAACGATGCGGTGTTTTCGTACAAATCAACCAGCGGCGAAAACCGCCCCCGGACATAACCCAGCACCTCAACCAGTTGGTCTTTACCTTCGGCGCTCAAATCATGCGTCACGCCGCCCGGCACGATCCGACCCTGCATCATGCGATGGCCGAAACAAACATCCGCCACACGCAAAATCCGTTCACGAAGAATGCCGCAATGGGCCAGCATCAGCGCAAAGGCCGCATCGTTGCAGACCGCGCCGATATCGCCCAGATGGTTCGCCAACCGCTCCATCTCGACCATCAAAGCGCGCAGCCACACCGCGCGTGCAGGCACCGTAACGCCAAGCGCGGATTCGGCAGCCTGGGCAAAGGCCCAGGAATAGGCGACCGTACTATCGCCCGAAATTCGTCCGGCAAGCTCGGCACCGCGGCTCAACGTTGCACCCTGCATCAGCCGATCAATGCCCTTATGCACGTAGCCCAGCCGTTCTTCGAGTCTAACCACCGTCTCGCCTTGCGCGGTGAAGCGAAAATGGCCGGGCTCGATGATGCCGGCGTGAACCGGGCCGACTGGCACCTGATGCAGGCTTTCACCCTCGACGGGCAAAAAGGAATAAGGCGGGACCTCGCGGGCTGCGCCGTTCGCGTTCATCGGCTGGGAAAGCCCCCATTGGCCGTGATCGAGCCACGGCCTGATATCCTCTGCACCCTCTGGCGATAAACCGAAAAGATCTTGAATGGCGCGCTCCAACCGTTGCGCCGAAGCATGCCAGCGGCCAACCGAAGGAAAAGTGTTGGTGCAGTTTTCCAGACTTAAAATGCCGATGTGTTTGCTTTCTTCGTTCAGCAGCGCCATGTGTACGGCGCCATCGCTGGCCCACAAGCTGAGCAGCGACAATTCACCATGGCTCAAATCCTTAGATGCTTGTTCCCACTCGGCCTTTGTTACCGAAGTGCGAGGCATCGGATGCCCACGAAACGCGGGTGAAGCAAGTGCGATCATTCTACGGGTCTCCGGCATCGCGTCCTCCCTCATCCCAAAAGCCGTGCGACGGATTGGAACCACACGACCATCGGCCCCGGCAGATAAATACCGGCCATTAACACCAGCGCCATGTGCGTATAAAGCGGCACAAAAGATGCCTCGGCCGGTTTCACCGCCCCCGTGGGTTCGCCAAAAATAAATCCGCTTAAGCGCATCAACAGCGCACCGAAGGCCACCAAGATTCCAAACACCAGCAGCAGCGCCAAGATAGGCGATTTGGCGAAAGTCGTCGTGACGATCAGAAACTCGCTCATGAACAAACCGAACGGCGGCATGCCCGCAATCGCCAAAACGCCAATCGCCAGCCCCCACCCCAACACGGGATGGCTTTGGGTCAGGCCGCGAATATCGGCGATCCGCTGCGTACCTTTGATCTGCGCCACATGGCCGACGGAATAGAAAATGGCCGATTTTGTCAGGCTGTGCATGACCATGTGCAACAGTCCGGCGAAATTGGCCAACGGCCCGCCCATACCGAAAGCAAACACGATGATGCCCATATGTTCGATCGAAGAATAGGCAAACAAGCGTTTAATATCGCGCCGCCGATAGAGCATGAAGCTGGCGAAAATCAGCGACAAAAGCCCCATCGTTATCATCAGCGGTCCTGGGGCCAGCGCCTCGGGATGCGCCGCCATCAACATCTTAAAGCGCAACACGGCATAGAGCGCCACGTTGAGCAAAAGCCCGGACAGCACGGCTGAAATAGGCGTCGGGCCTTCGGCGTGGGCATCGGGCAACCACGCATGCAACGGCGCCAACCCGACCTTCGTGCCGTAACCGAGCAGCAGAAAAACGAAAGCCAGGTTCAGCATCGAGGCATCAAACTCGCTCGCGTGCGCAACAAGGTTGGTCCAGATCATCGCCATCTCGCCCTCGCCTAAAACCGGCTGGGCGGCGACATAGACCAAGATGGTGCCGAACAGGGCCAGCGCGATGCCGACGCTGCCGAGGATGAAATATTTCCACGCCGCCTCCAGCGCTTCGTGCGTGCGGTAAATGCCGACCATCAGCACCGTCGTCAATGTGGCGAGTTCGATCGCCACCCACATCAGGCCGATATTGTTCGATACCAACGCCAGATTCATACCGAACATCATGATCTGATACATGGAGTGATAAAAACGCACATTGACCGGCGTCAATCGCCCAGTCTCGATCTCGTGACCGATATAACTGGCGGAAAACGTCGCGGCGGTAAAGCCGACGAATGTATTGAGCACGATGAAGACGATGTTGAGATCATCGATCAAGAGGTAAGGACTAGGTGCTGCGCGCCCGACAAAAAACAAAAACAGCGCAAACACAAAGGTCAACAGGCTTGCCAGCACGTTCAACTGCGCCGTCAGACGATATCCAGGCAACGCCGCAAGCAACGCTGCGGCGATGATCGGGATCGCGATGACGCCATAAACCGGATTGAACAGCAGACTTGTCATTTTTTGTCGCCCCGGAAATCGTCAAGCGCGCTGATATCCACGCTGTCAAACCGCTCGCGAATGCGAAACAGAAATACGCCGATCACGATGAAGGCGATCAGGACCGAAAAAGCCACGCTGATCTCGACCACCAGCGGCATGCCCTTGGCGCCGGTCGCGGCTAAGATCAAGCCGTTTTCCAGCGACATAAAACCGACCACCTGACTGACGGCATTACGTCGGGTGATCATCATTAAAAGCCCCAGCAGCAACACCGAAAGTGAAAAGGCCAAGTCTTCACGAGCGAAGGCATCGGCCACTTCGGTCAGACGCAGCATCAAAACGATAGACAAAGACACCAGCCCCATACCCGCCAGCATGGTCGGCCCCACGCCCACGACATTTTCGACCTCGCGGTGAATGCCTAAACGCTGAATAATGCGATGCAACGCGCCCGGAATGATAAGCGCCTTAAAAACCAGCGCGATGCCGGCGGTGATATAAAGATGCGGCGCATCTTGAATCCAGGCCTGCCAGGCAACCGACATCGACAGCACCACCGCATGCAAGGCAAAGACGTTCAACAGCGCATAGAGCCGATCTTGATAGATCATCATGAAGCTGACCAACACCAACCCGCCGGCCAGCAGATGCGCCATGTCGAATGCGAGCCGATCCATCACAGACTCCCCATCACAAACTCCTAGACACAAACAACAGCAAGGTGCCGAGCAAGCCCAGCATCAGCGCCGCGCCAAGGAAATCGGGAACTCGAAACACCCGCATCTTGGCGACCGACGTCTCAAAAAAGGCCAACAGCACACCGCCGACGGCCAGCTTGCCAACATAAACGATCATGCCAAATGCATAGCTCGACAAACTATCAGCGCGTTCCGCGATGCCCCAGGGAAAGAAGATGCAGGCGATCAGCGAGACATAAAGCAAGAGCTTCAGCGCGGACGCGATCTCGATCATCGCTAAGTGCCGCCCCGAATATTCCAGCACCATCGCTTCATGCACCATGGTCAGTTCTAAGTGGGTCGCCGGGTTATCGACGGGAATGCGCGCATTTTCGGCGATGGCCACAATCACCAGGGCAACCAGACCTAAACCGAGCGATACCCTCAACCCAACTTCGGGCGAGGTCATCACCGCAGATACGGTCGATAACTGGGTGGACCCCGCAACCAGGGCCACCGAAAAAACCGTCAACAGCATCGCCGGTTCCGCCATGGTGGCGATCATCATCTCACGACTGGATCCAATGCCGCCAAAGCTGGTGCCCACGTCCATGCCCGCCAACGCAAGAAAAAACCGCGCACTGCCCAACAGGGCGACGATCGCGATCATATCGGCAGTCCAGCTAAATTGCAGCCCCATGGCAAAGGTCGGAACCAGAGCCGCCGCCACCCAAGTGGCGGCAAACACCATGTAGGGCGCAGCGCGAAAGAGCCATGACGCATTTTCCGCCAGCACCACATCTTTACGCATGAGGCGCAAAATATCTCGGTAGGGCTGAATCAAGGACGCACCCTGCCTACGGTTCAGCCGCGCCTTGACCTTGCGCACAAGCCCCACCAACAGCGGCGCCAACGCCACCACCAGCGCCATCTGAACACCCTGAATAAAAAAGTTCGCGATCAGTTCCATATCGTCAACGCCAACAACAGTAAAACCAGCGACATCATCACTAAACTCAGATACCGGCGAATGGTGAGGAATTGCAGCCGGTTCATCCGTGTGGCGACGGTATTGATCGCCCAACTGATTTGCGCGTAGATGCCATCCCAGATCAGGTCTTTGACATGCACCGTATGACGCGCGGGGCTCATATCACCGGGCGGCGGCATCAAAACTTCTTCACGCGCACGCAACAAGATCGTGCCGAGCACCCGCCGCACGGGCTGGGCAAAACTGCCCGCGCCATATTGCGTTAACGGATCGGCATTGGGAAATCCGCAATCCCAAGCAGGACTGCGGCGCACACGGCGGGAAGCGAAGCGGTGAACCGCCCAGGCTGAGACAATCGCCGAAAACGCGACAAAAACAAGAACCAAAAGACCGTTATAGGTGCTGCGCGATTCAGCCATAGGCACCAGCGTCAGCCAGGGTTGATCGGCCTGCATCGGCACCCGCCCGTCAAGCATCAACGTAACCGCGGGCGCAAAGGCATCCAGAAAGATGCCGGGGAAAACGCCCGCAAGCACGCAAATCGCAGCCAGGATGATCATCGCGCCCAACGAGAACCGATCCACCTCGAGCGCATCGCGCGCGGCATCGCTGCGCGGTCGGCCTAAAAAACCAACCCCATAGAGCCTCACGAAACAGGCCGCAGCAAGGGCGGCGGCAAGCGCCAATAAAGCGCCAGTTGCGGGAACGATGATCTGCAAGCCGGACTGGGGCAAATTCGGGCTGGTCAGAATGGACTGGAAGATCAACCATTCCGAAGCAAAGCCATTCAGCGGCGGCAACGCGGAAATCGCCGTGACGCCGATTAAAACCAGCAAGCCCGTCACCGGCATACGGTGGATCAGCCCCCCAAGGCCATCAAGATCACGCAATCCGGTCGCATTCAGAACCGAACCGGCACCCATGAACAGTAGGCTTTTAAAGATCATGTGGTTAAAAATATGAAAGAGGGCGGCGGTGAACGCCAGCGCCGCCTCGGCCACCATGCCGTTGGCGCGAAAGGCCAACGCCAACCCGAGCGCGGCAAAGATCACGCCGATGTTTTCGATCGTACTATAAGCCAGCGCGCGTTTGATGTCGTTTTCCATCATCGCATTGAAGATGCCGAGCACCGCCGTCGCCGCGCCCAGCAAGATGACCACTGGACTCATCCACCACTCCAGCGGACCGAGCAAATCGAAAACCACGCGAATGAACCCATAAAGCGCGACCTTGGTCATGACGCCGCTCATCAATGCCGAGACATGACTGGGCGCTGCGGGATGCGCCAAAGGCAACCACACGTGCAAAGGCGCAAGCCCCGCCTTCGATCCGGCGCCCAGCAGCATCAGGCTCAAGATGATCGCCGCCGCAACGGGGGAGCGCACGCCTGCGCGGATTGTTTCAAAATCGTACCCGCCTTCGCCGCCGACCAGCAGACCAAACGCCAACAGCAGTGACATGGTGCCAAATCCGGCCATCACCAAATAGACGTAAGCGGCCTTTTGCGTGCCCGCCTTGCGGTGATGCGCCAAGACCAGCGCCCACGATAAAAGCGACATGACCTCCCACGACAGCAGAAAGCTAAAGGCGTCATCGGCCAAAACGACCAACACCATCGCGCCCAAAAATGCGGGATAGAATGGCAGCACCCGATGCGGTTCATGCTCGTGGCGGCCATACCCGATCGCATACAGGCTGGTGATGGCGCCGCCTAAGCCGATGATGAACAGAAAGAAAGCCGAAAGAGCATCAAGCCGAAAATGTGCGCCAAGCCAGGGAAGGCCGATCGGCAATACGGCTTTGGATACCTCGACGCCGCCGAGCAGCACCGTCAGTCCGATGATGCCGACAAGCCCGCAAGGAACAATGGCGGCTACATAAATGAAGGTCGATGCGGCAGGCTTGCCGCTTGCGACGATGGCGGCGAGCGCCAAGGCCAAAAAAAGCCCGACGCAAAGGATCGCTAAATCAACCGCCAACACGACCACCCTCCCCCTCAGACGAAGCGTTCTGTTCCGCCGTTGATTTAAGACGCACGCCGCACCCCGCCGGACCGCTGATCGAGCCATCGGCGACCAACTCGACACCCGCGCCGTTGAGCGCGTCAACGACCTTGATCAGGCTGTCGACCACGCCACGCACATTACCCTGACTCGCTTCCATGCGCTGAATCGTCGGAACCGAAACGCCCGCCAATCCGGCCAGGGTTTTTTGGTCTATCCCAAGAAGCGCCCGCGCCGCGCGCAACTGAGCCGCAGTGATCATCGCCGTTCCTTTTCCAAAAGGTCTGCATTCATATTTGCTCCATGAATATTAATGCGTCAAGTATCAACATGAAGGTTTAAAAGCGCGAAGGGACTGTCATCGGCACCTGCAAATTGGCGGCGTAGATCGCTTTTTAGTTGAAAAATCAGCGTTGTTGTTTGCGCTCTCCGCCTATGTGACAATTTAGGGCAATTTTATTTCTGGCTCAGCGCAACAACCATAAAAAACGGCGGCGCATGATCGTAACAAGATGATTTTAAGGGTTATCTTTTGCAGCGGGTATTTCTGTCCATAAACACCGTGCAAACGGTTTAGCGGGAGATGCATTGTGTTCAAGAAAATCAAAATCATAAAATTTTGGGTGATCATTTTAATGGCGGCATTCATCGCGCCGGATGCGTTGCCCGCGGAAAATTTACCGCTGCTGAGAATTTCAACGGAAAACAGCGCCGAACACGTCCAGACGCGCGTGGTGCAATTGTTCGCGGACCGTCTGGCTGAAAAATTGAAAGATTCACTCCGTGTGGAACTCCATCACAGTGCCCGCCTGTTTCGCGACAGCAATGTGGTTGACGCCATTGGCGAAGGGAAAGTCGAAATGGCCGTCCCCGGAACCTGGCAACTTGACCGTTATGAGCCCAATATAGGAATTTTTCTGCTTCCGATGTTTTACGGTCGGGAAGCCGACGTCAACTATGAGCTTCACGATGGCGAAATCGGTCAGGCGATCAATCTCAAAATAGCCGAAACGCTGAAGGTCAAAGTTCTGGGACGGTGGATTGATCTCGGCTTTGCGCATTTATATGGCGTGAAGCATAAAATCAACCGCCATGAAGACATCTCCGGCATGCAAATCCGCTCGCCGGGAGGGGAAGCCAACGGACTACGCCTTGAAGCCCTGGGGGCAATTCCAAGAATCATTCCATGGCCCGATTTGCCGCAAGCTTTGGATCACGGAACCGTTGACGGCGTTTTAACGACGCATGCGACCGTCGTGAGCGCCCGGTTATGGGAACGGGGCATTCGTTACGCATTCGAAGACAAAGAATACTTCCCGCAATATGTGCCGCTCATGTCTGAAAAATTCTGGACGCGGCTGTCTCCTGAAACACAGCAGATCATTTCCGAAACATGGGAAAGCGTTGTCGATGAAGGCCGATTAATGGCCGCAGAGGCGCAGAAAGAGGCGTCTCAAACACTAAAGGACAATGGCGTGCAAATTGTCGTCCCTTCCTCCGATGAACTTGCGCGGTGGAGAGAGCAGATGATTTCCAAACAGCCGGGCTTGATCGAGAAGATGGGGATCAATCCGGAACTCGCAACCGCCGTGATGTCTAAATTGAGTGAGAAAGATGGAACCGCCCAATAACGAAAAGCTAAGTTGGAAGGACATCAAATCCTCGGATGTAGGTCGTCCCTACGTTTTCAGCATGTTCCTGTCCGTCGCTATTTTGGGCATCATTGTCAGCGCTCTGGGATGGAGTTTATGGCAATCGCGTCGTGCGGCCCTAGACGTGGCCGAAATCACGCTCCAATACCAAGCAAGAGCCTTGGGCGATAAAATTAATTCAAATCTGAACGAATTGATCCACGACCTAAATGACACCCTGACAAGCGCCCACGTTGAGGATTTTTTCAAAGGTAAAAATTCTTCAGTTTTTTTTGATGACATCAACCGCCGATTCAGAGGAGAGGATTTGCATCATCACCTCTATTTTTTCAATGCCGATGGACGCGCAATTGCAAGAGACGATTCCCCAAAACTTGACGTGCGTTCTGTTGAAACGGAACCATTTTTCTTAAAACACAAAGAGCAATACGTCGATTTTATCTTTAAGCCTCTACCCGCAAGCCGACCGGATGAGACTCCGCTCATCAGCTTGAGCAGGAGCGTGGTGGGCGCAACTGGAGAGTTTTTGGGAGTTGTTCGGCTCTTGGCCGATCTGTCCACCATACAGGCTATTGTAGCGGACGACGAATTCGGCGGTTTCGAAAATGCCGTTCTATTTGATGCGGATGGTGTCGTCATCACGGCCTGGCCCCCCGTCAAGCTCACTGAGCAACCCGCGTCGCCCCCAGCCCTCGACAGAATATTGACCCATTTTAAATCAATGCAAAGTCACGGGGGTCCGGAACAAAAACAGCGCCTAAGCGCGGCCGATGAATTCATCACCCTATATCAAATTCCCCATTTTCCAATTTACCTCGGTCTGTCCCGCTCCTTCCCGAATGTTCTGGCCTCATGGAGTGCCGAGCGACGAAACATCGCTCTTGCCGGGCTTACCCTGACCGTCAGCATTATTATTTTCCTGGCATTTTCTTTTGGCCGCATCCGCAAGGACCAACAACGCGAAATGATGATCCGGCGTTTTTTCTTTGCCGTAGAACAAAGCTCCGCAAGCATCATGATCACCGATACGAACGGCTGTATCGAATATGTCAATCCATGGTTTTCCACACTGACCGGTTATGAGCGCAACGAAGTTTATGGACTCAAACCAAGCATCCTCAAATCCGGCTACACGCCCGACGAAGAATATGCGCAGCTATGGAAAGACATCACAACCGGCAAACCGTGGCGAGGGGAATTTCTGAATCGCAAAAAGAACGGTCATTTATTCTGGGAGTTGGCAAGAATTTCGCCCATCCGCGATCTCAACGGCAATATCTCCAATTATCTTGCTGTCAAGGAAGACATTACCGAACAAAAAAAATACGAACAGGAAATGGCGCTGCAACGCCAACGACTGAGTGAAATCATTTGGAGCACGAATATCGGCACATGGGAATGGAACGTCCAGACCGGTGAAATAATCCTCAATGACCGGTGGGCGGAAATCATCGGTTATACCCTGAACGAACTCGCCCCTATTAATATTCAAACCATGCTGAGGTATGTCCACCCCGATGATCAAGCCGCCTATTCAACGTTATTGAAAAACTATTTTTCAGACGATACCGATCATTACGAATATGAATATCGCGTGCGCCACAAAAATGGTGAATGGGTCTGGGTTCATAATCGTGGCAAGGTCGTGGAATGGTCCGATGACGACAAGCCGCTGCGTATGTCGGGCACCCTTTCCGAAATCACCAAAAGAAAACAAAATGAACATGAATTGTATCTGGCAAAAGAGGCCGCCGAGAAGGCGAACTTGGCCAAATCACAGTTCCTCTCGTCCATGAGCCATGAACTGCGCACGCCCCTAAATGCGATTTTGGGCTTCGCTCAAGTTCTCGAATTAAATCCGCAAGAGCCGTTAAGCGAAAAACAAACGAACGCCGTCAATCAAATCTTAAAGGGCGGCAAACACTTGCTGGACCTGATCAACGACGTGCTAAATTTAGCGCAGATCGAGAGCGGGCACATGAACATCTCCATCGAACCGGTCGAAACTCGGCAGGTAATCGAAGAATGCATTTCTGCGGCCAAGGCGCTGACCCATAAGTTGGACGTAAGCATTGAGGCCGATGGCTTCATCGGGGCAACTATCTTAGCCGATCGCACCCGCTTCAAACAGGTGTTGCTCAACCTTCTGTCCAACGCCATAAAATATAATCGCACGGGCGGTAAGGTAATCCTCAGCAGCACCATCACCGACGACAAAATGCAGCGTATCGCCATTGCCGATACCGGCCTGGGCATTCCCCAAAAACTTCAAACCGAGCTGTTTAAGCCGTTTTCCCGCTTGGGCGCGGAAAACTCCAATATTGAAGGAACCGGCATCGGGCTGACGATCACCCAACGCCTGCTTCGTGCGATGGGTGGACGCCTGGAATTTGAAAGCACCGAAGGCTTTGGATCGACATTTTGGATATCGTTTCCTTTGGCGATCAACCACCAAATCAACCCATCCCAGGCATCTCAGGCAGGCAAGAAGCAACCCGTAACAGACTCTAAAAAAGGCCTGATTTTGTACATCGAAGACAACCCGGACAACATCGCCTTGATGGAATATATCGTCGCTAATTTGACGGGGATCGGGTTGAAAACCGCACACACCGCCGAATTGGGAATAGCCATCGCCATCCGTGACAAACCTGATTTGATTTTGATGGATATCAACCTGCCCGGCATGAACGGGTATGAAGCATTGGCCGAATTGCGTCGCCATGAAAAAACCCTCGAAATTCCCGTCTTCGCCATCAGCGCCGATGCTATGCCGGGAGAAGTCCAACGGGGAAAAGAGGCGGGTTTTCTTGCATATCTGACAAAACCCATAAATGTCGCCGATTTAACCGCCACGATCACGGATGTTTTTTCACGTCGCCCCCAATGACCGGCGGGGCCTGTTCTTAAAAAAAGTCAACAACACTATGGTGTTAGACTGCCGCCCCAACCTGCATTACGCCCCCAGAACAAACCCAAAGAGAGACATTGTAAGCGTCTCATTAACCGGGCAATATCCACACGTTTACACGCCGTAAACTGGGCATCTGTGGAGGAATAGTTGAGCTGGACCAATAGCACGATGATCGAAGTGCGTAGCGTCTCCGGTGAGTGTGGGGTATTTGCCCTCACCGATCTTGAACAAGGCAGTGTCGTCGGTGTTTTCGACGGCGTGGCAGAAGTCTTCACCGTCGATGAACAGGGCAATGTGGATTGGCGCGATCAAAACGGCGCGTGGTCCATCCACCTTAAACTCACCGAAGACAAACTCTACACGATCATGCCCCCGCCCGGCGTGCACATCGAAGGTATCGACTTCATCAACCATTCCTGCGAAGCCAATTGCCGCTGCGACGCGGGCGTATTGGTGGTGGAAACCACCCGCCCGATACGCAAGGACGAACAATTGACGCTGAACTATCACGATATGGACTTGGTGAAATTGGGGCGTCCGTGCTGGTGCGATCACAAAGCGCCCGAAGAACGCTGCATCCTTTAATCTTTGAGGCGGATTTCAACATGCTGCTGGTTAAAACCCATCTTGGCCTGAGTTCCATTCACGGCATCGGCCTGTTCGCGACCGAAGCCATCGCCAAAGGCACCACCATCTGGCGCTTCGACGAGCGCACCGACCGCCGCTTCACCAAAGCCGAACGCGAAGCGCTGCCCGAACCCGCACGCAGCTTCGTCGCGACCTATTCTTACCCTGAATGGGTGGGCAGCGACATTCACCTGCTGGATGGCGATCACGCGCGCTTCATGAACCACAGCGCTACGCCCAACACCGACTGCGAGACCGACACGGTGGCCACGCGCGACATTGCGGCGGGCGAGGAACTGCTCTGCGATTACGATCAATTTCACCCTGGACACGGCTTATTTTAAGCGCGAAACAGACCGCCAAATTTTAACCGGGGTCAAACCCATCGAGACTCTTGATCCTTACAGTAAGATCAGCATGACCATATTATTCGTGCTATACTGGCAAGGCGTTTTCGCCCCTTCGCGATGAACTTCGGGCAACGGTGAGCTTCGGGGGGGCGTGCGCGCACGGTAATCGCGCACGTTTCGGCATAAACAAACATAATCCTCATTTCGATAATTCGGGCACTGCAACACCCACGGGGAACCGATGAAGCGGTTGAATATTCCCATATTTGGTTTGGGTATGGCGCTCGTGCTGTTCAGCGCAGTGTGGGCGTTTGTTCTTGCGCCGCTGCTGGTGTTTTCTGATGAGGATTACGCTGTCACGCTGATTTATGAAGACGAGGGCGAAAGCCGACCCAACCCCTCTGCACCGGTAATATATAGCCGCTTTATTGAGGAACACAAAACCCAGCTTATCGGATCGGATGGGCCGATAAAGCGTTTGGAAATGTCCACCCGGGTCATTGACGTGATCTCTGGCAAACTCCAGTTCGAAAAAACCAGCCAACTCCGGTTTCATTCATCCACCCTAAAATTAGAAGGCAGCGAAGCGCTCGCCTTTTTTCCCCACCATCTCAAACAGAAAGATTACCTGGTCAAACAGTTCAGCTATCTTCCAGACAGCGGCGTCCTGTTTGAGTTCAAAGGAACGGAGCAAGTCGAAGGCGCCCTAGCCTATCGCTTCGATTACGCTGCAGCAGGCCTCGATTGGACCGACGGTTATGACTATGCGCTCGAACCAGAGACAAAAATCGAAGCCCGCGACTGGGGCAGCCTGTGGCTCCAGCCCACCACCGGAATCGTGGTTAAACACACGGAAAATTGGTTTGTTAAAATCGTCGGGGGCAAATTCGATGGCCTAGCGATTGACGTCGGGCACATGCGGTTTTCACCCGATACCATCGCCAAACAAACGATCCTCGCCCAAAACGACCGACGAAGTCATAATTTATACGAACTCATCATTCCAGCCACACTGCTGCTCAGCGGGTTAATTATTTTGACCATAAGTTTCCGGCGCGGTGAGGAAACATGACATGTCCCTGCGCCGTATAATCGCCGCGATTTTCGCGATCATCCTGTTGCTGGTTTCAGTCATTGGCTGGTATGCCGTCGATGTCAGCCTAAGTACCGCGGTGATGCTGCATGGCCCAGTTGTACCGCTAATGATCATGTGGGGCGTGGTGGTCCTGGTCATCGTGGCCATGGGCGCGCTGCTCGATTTGACGGTGGTCCGCCCCCTGTTGGCGCTTGGAAAAAGTATTCGTTCTATCGGAACGGGGAACCTTTCCACCCGGATCGAAAAAACCAGCGATACGGAAATTGGCGATCTGCAAACTGCTTTCAACCGCATGGCCGAAGAACTCGCCCGCCGGGAGGCGGACCTTCGCCAATCGCAAAATTTGTTGCGTACTGTTGTGGAAAACATCCCCATCCGGGTGTTTTGGAAAGACCGGCAATTGCGCTATCTCGGCTGCAATACCCTGTTTGCTCAGGATGCAGGCATGTCGATGCCTGAAGATCTGCTCGGTAAAGACGACTTTCAAATGGGCTGGCGCGATCAGGCCGATCTGTATCGTGCGGATGACCAGCAGGTCATGGATTTAGATAAACCGAAGCTCGGTTATGTAGAACCGCAAACAACACCCGATGGACAGACCATCTGGCTGCGCACCTCCAAGGTGCCGTTGCACGAAGCCGATGGAAATATCCTCGGATTGCTGGGTGTTTACGAAGACGTCACCGAACGCGTGCTCGCCACACAAGTCTTGCAGGAAAGCGAGGCGCGGCTGCGTGAGGCACAACGCATCGCCCACTTGGGCAGTTGGACGCTCGATTTGATGACCAACAAACTCACTTGGTCGGACGAAAACTGTCGCATCTTTGGCTTCGACCCCGAAACGGTCGACGCAACATACGAAACGTTCCTCGAAACGGTTCATCCCGATGACCGGGAGTTCGTCAACCAAGCCTATCAAGGTTCTGTTAAAAACCGCACCCCATACGACATTGAGCACCGCCTGCTGATGAAGGACGGCCGGGTGAAATGGGTCAACGAACGTGGCCAAACCTTCTATGATGAACAGCACACGCCCGTCCGCAGCACCGGCGTGACGTTCGACATTACCCAACGCAAAGAGTCCGAAGCAAAAATCCGCGATGCGTTTGAAAGGTTGGAAATATTCCGCAGCACCATCGATCAATCCAAAGATCTCATTTTTGTCGCCAATGCCGAAACGGGCCTATTCATCGACATCAACGAAACGACCTGTTCGCGGCTGGGTTATTCGCACGAAGAACTGCTTGGCATGTCCGCCATGGATATCGAGACGGAATTTCCCGACGATTTTTCCTGGAATGCTTATATTGAAAGGGTGCGCCAATCGGATGGTATCGTGTTTTTAGGAAGATCCTTATGCCGGGACGGAACATCATTTCCCGTTGAAGTCAGCGCCAAAGTCGTCACGCTGAACCATCGCGAGGTCGTCATCGCCGTTGTCCGCGACGTCACCGAACGCATCGAGACCGAACGCGCCCTTCGTTATGCGCAAAAAATCGATTCGCTTGGCAATCTCGCCGGCGGCATCGCCCACAACATGAACAACCTGTTGCTGCCGATTCTGTCGCTGACGGAAATGACCCTCAGAGATTTGCCCGAAGACAGCCGCGCCCATAAGCGCCTGGGAAAAGTAGTCGAGGCGGCAACCGAAGGCAAAGCCCTGGTCCAGCAAATCATGGACTTCAGCAGAAGGAGCGGCGAAGATGATCAGGCAGAGGTGGCGGATCTTCGCGATATCATCATCAATGCGCTGGATCTGGTTTTAGTGTCCGTTCCCAGTTCCATCGATGTGACACAAGACTTAGACGAGCCCGGGTTGCGCGTCGCCGTCAATCGTGGCCAGATCACGACCGTCATCATGAACGTCATTTCCAACGCCGTTGACGCATTTGAGGGCAGAACCGGGAAATTGACCTTCTCGATTTCGGCGGCAGACATTACCAAGCAAGAGACTGGCCTAACCTCCAAACTTCATCCCGGACGTTATGGCAAACTGACGATCACGGACACCGGCACAGGCATGGATGCACAAACCCTCGAACGGGTGTTCGATCCGTTTTTCACCACCAAGGAAGTCGGGCAAGGGAAGGGCTTGGGCCTTTCGACGGCGTATAGCATCGTGGAAAAATATAAGGGGTTAATAACAATTTTCAGCGCACCGCAGGTAGGCACCACGGTCACCATTTACCTGCCGCTTGTCGACGGCGACAAGACAGCCTAGGGTCCTGCCCCAGAAATACATGTCTTGTATTTCTGGGATAAGCAGGCCGCTAACATATTAAATCTAGGGTGATTCAGCTTTCAAAATACGCTGCGCATGATGCAGCGTATTTTGAAACCATCACACTAGCGCGACAAGCACTTAAGGATGATCGGAGCGACCGGCGAAAAGGTCCCCGACGATCTCAACCAATTCCTGGCTGGTGAAGGGTTTATGAAGAACGCGATCGGCGCCTGCTTTGCGCGCGGCTTCAAGAGAGTCGACGTCGCGGTTACGCCCACCGCCGGAAACGGCGATGATGAGCAAGCTGGGAAAGGCCTCTTTCAATTCCTTGATCGTATCGAGACCGTCCTTCTTGGGCATAATGATGTCGGTCACCACCAGATCAAACGGTTTTTTGAGTTGCAACGCGATCCCTTGATCCCCCGATGAAGCCTCTTCAACCGCGAAACCGGCATCTTCCAGGATTTCAACCATGGCAAACCGCGCCAGCGCGTTATCTTCAATCAGCAAAACGCGTTTGTGCATAAACATTCCTCCCGCAGGAAATAGGGTGCGCCCCCACAAACCAACGTACCGTGCAAACCGCGAAACAACAACGATTCCGTCTTCAACAATATGGGCGGCCCCGTGCGGCAACCCAAATGGCGCAACTCCGCGCCTTAAGGTGAACAGTTGCTGAATCAAAGCTGAAGCCTTGATAAACAAGGGTTTCAGGCCCCGTTCAAGTGCGTGCTGCTAAATTTGCTGCATAGAGTGCGATCGGATCAGGCTGAAGCATTCTTGCTTCAACCTGATCCGTGAATCGCCATCTAACACATGGATAGGGGCGGATTCACGCTTTAGCTGGAAGCGCTAAAACGATCCGACCCTAGAAACAAAAGCAAAGGAGCACCGTTATGCACGCGCTTTATTTCATGGGTTACGCCGCAATGGCGACCGTCGCAGGTTTAATCATCGCGCAGGCGCAGTACAGCCGCATGAAAACGGAAGGTACGCCGATGAACTTGGGCATTCTCAAAGCCATCGGCGGCATCGCCCTGTTCATGTGGACCGCCGCCGGCTTGACCTCGGTCGCGTACTCCTACACCGCATGAAGCCTATTCGGCGGCATGCGAATCATCCTCAGCGACGGCCCATCATTTCTTCGTTTTTCTAAGCTGAGTTGAACACAACACGATCAATACTCTATGCGTGTAGCGAGTGGCAGCCATGCGGCATTTTAACAATGGCGGAAATCCGCCAGCTAACCTGAACGTTAGCTGAATCGCGGCTGAACCCCAGACAACATAGGCTTAAGGCTTCATTCAACCCGATGGTAGTATAACGGTGCTACAGAGTTGAGAGGTCCAATAAAGGACCCGAACCCGAAATAAAGGATTACCGTTATGCATTCGATATATTTCCTCGGATACGCCGTGATGGCGACGATCGCAGGAGTGATCATTGCACAGGCGCAATACAGTCGTATGAAAAACGAAGGCACGCCAATGAACTTCGGCGTTCTCAAGGTCATCAGTGGCATTGCCGCCTTCATGTGGGCCGCTGCCGGTATAACGTCGATCGCTTACGCCTCGGTGGCATAAAACAAACCGTCGCGTCGCCAAATCTCGCATACATACGCATAAGAAAGGGGCCCCAAAGGGCCCCTTTCCCGCGTCGCCAGGGTGGGTGGCGACGCTTTTCGTCCCTCAAGAAGTGAGACGAAACCTCAGAAAAATGACTTTATAGGCTTCGTCGCGAACTTCGCGCCGAATCACATTGATTCATGTGATAAATACATAATTTGATTTTGTCTGTCCAGTAACAAAGCTTGGCGATTCACGCCTTAACACTCGACAAGCTCGATGCCTTCACCGACAATCGCGCCACTTTTTCAGGCGCAATCGGAAACCTCCCCGCCATGTATGACGACATGCACGACACAAAACTGCGTTTCACCGTATGGCAATTTGTGCGCCTGATGGTGCATCTGGAAGATCGGCAAACCGCCAAACCGGGCCCGCGCGCCGAAGAGACGGCGCTGCTCAACGCCTGGGCCGACATCTGGGCACCGCTGGATCAAGACCTTGCCCGCTTAGCCGAAAGCGATACGGACGCCTATAGCGACATGATGATGGATCAAGACGTGGTGATTGAAGAAGCGACGCCCGCCGAGATGCTGACCGCCAAGGCCGCGCTGGAAGCGGTGATCCAAGAAATGGACTTAGCCATCAAACGCGGCAGCGAACCATCCCTACTCGATAGCCTGACGTTCGAGCGCCGCGAACTGGGCCAATTGGTGCGCAAACTTGGGCGGCAACTGTACGATTAAGCGTCAACTGAATCCGCTTCGTCACCGTCATCCAAATCAAAGGCGATAATGCCATTTGAACCCGATAGATGGTGCGTTTCCAGCTTGGCCGTCATGTTGCGCGCTTTGAGCGCGGCCCATTCCATTTTAGCGGCGGCGTTGTAGTGGCCTTGCTCTTCGGCCTGCTCGGCTAGGATGCGCATGCCGCCTTCCAGCATCACCATCGCATGAGACAACGGCAACGCTTGGTCGCTGGTAAACTCAAACCCGCTGGTGGTTTCGAACGCCTCAGCAATCTCGATGAACAATTCACCGGTCGCAGCCAAATCGCCCGGATCCACGTCGGGCTCGACGTCGGTCAGGCGTTCGGCTAAATAACGCACAATGGTAGCGAAGACCTGAGCCTCGGCGTTTTCAGCAAGCGCTTCGAACTCTTGATGTTGAGGGGGCTGGCTATCCTGGTCCACCATGGGCGGCTGCCTTTCTTAAGACATTGGCATTCGACATTTGCGCACCATATACTCTCGCAAACGCCGCAACAACCTCACTTTATCCTCACGATTTTTTAAGGACATTTCTGTGCCCAAAGACCCCCGCGTCAAGGAACCCGAAGGTGCAATGCTCGACATCGTCTACCGCCCGGTATGGGAAGTCGAGCGCCCGTCAGTCGATCTGTTTTATGCCAAGCCCATTTTGCGTTTGGAAAGCGGCGATGAAGTTCCAGGCTCGATGCCGTTGGTACGGCTCGATACCGTCGAAGCGACCATGAAACGCCAGTGCAAATACTTAAAACAGGCGTTTGAGGCACTGGCCCTGCGCTTTGATCGCGGCGAGCGCTTTCGCCTGATGGTGCGCATCAATTCGGTCGCCTTGGCCACCCAGGAAGCCGCGTCCGAAGTCACCGACGCCTTTCGCCTGCTGACCAAGGATCAGCGCAAATGCGTGGTGGTGGAAATTTCAGATTTTCCGCAAAACCTGTCGGTCCACAACATGGATGACATCACCATTCCCCTGATGCCGTTTTTCGATGCGCTAGTCGCCCGCCCCGCCCAGGACATGACCGACTACACCCTATTCGCCAACTTGAACTACGCCGGCGTATTGCTGGATCTGAGTGACAAAGCCGTAGATTTGAAACTGGCGGGGCAACTGTTCAAGCTGTTTTCCTCGCGCGCGGAACTGCGCCGTCTGCCCATGTGGATCTTCGGCCTATCCACCCTGCAGCTTGCCAAGCTGGCGCGCATTTCCCAGGCCGCCGTGCTGTCGGGCGCATACATGGATTGCGACAGCCTGCTGCCCGGCCCCGTCATCGAAGGCAACCAGCCGTTTATGGTGTAAGGCATTAGACGCCAAACGCGCCCGCTTGGCCCAGCTTTTCAATGTCATCGGCGCTTAAACTCAGCCACTCGCCCAGCACTTCGCTGGTGTGCTCACCCAGACCCGGCGCGGAGCGTGCATGCTGCGCGGGCGTGGCGCTCATCTTGATGGGGTTGGCGATCATCTTGACCGCCTTACCGCCTGCGGGGGCGTGTGGCAATTCAATCTCCAAGCCGCGATGTTTGACCTGCGGATCGGCAAATACCTGCGCCACATCGTTGACCGGGCCGCACGGCACATGACGCGGCTCCAGCCCTTCCAGCCAATAACGGGTGGGATGTTTGCGCGTCGCGGCTTCGATCAGGGACATCAGCGCGGCGCGATTGTTCACCCGCGCATTGTTGGTGGCATAACGCGCATCGCTGGCCAGATGATGCAGACCCGCAAAATCGCAAAAGCGTGCAAACTGATCGTCGTTGCCCACCGCCAGCACAAAATAACCATCGGATGACGCCATCACCTGATAGGGCACGATGTTGGGATGCGCGTTGCCCAACCGCGCAGGCGCCACGCCCGAGGTCAGATAATTGAGGCCCTGATTGGCCAGCCACGCCACCTGGCAATCGAGCAGGCCTAAATCGATGTATTGGCCTTGCCCGGTGGCGGTTTTGTGATGCAGCGCCGCCAAAATCGCGCTGGAAGCATACATGCCACACATGATGTCGGAAATGGCGACGCCGGTTTTCATCGGCGTGTCCGCAGCCTCGCCGGTCAGGCTCATCAAACCGCCCATGGCCTGAATTTGAAAATCGTAACCCGCGTTTTGGGCATACGGCCCGGTCTGGCCGAAACCGGTGATGGAACAATAAATCAGCCCCGGATTAGCGGTTTTCAAGTCGTCATACGCGAGGCCGTGTTTGGCCAAACCGCCGACCTTGAAATTTTCCACCACCACGTCGGCTTTAAGCGCCAAATTGCGCACCAAGGCTTGGCCTTGCGGGTGCGCCAGGTCCACCGCGATGGAGCGTTTATTGCGGTTGGCGGATAAAAAATACGCACTTTCCTGCGTGGACAAGCCTTCAAGATCGGTGACGTAATGCGGCCCCCAGGCGCGGGTATCATCGCCACAGCCGGGGCGCTCGACCTTCACCACGTCCGCGCCTAAATCGCCCAGCATCTGCGTCGCCCACGGCCCCGCCAGCACCCGCGACAAATCGAGCACCCGCAGGCCCGTTAAAGCGCCGGGCAAAGCAGAAGCAAAAGCGGGGGAGGTCGAATTTGTCATGCGCCCATCATGGCCGGGCTTAAACCGCCGCGCAACGAAATTGCTAAAGACAATGAAGCGCTTAGAGTGCGATCGCAATAGGTTGAAGCATTCTTGTTTCAACCTATTACGTGAATCGCCCTCTACGACCCTAGCGTGCTGTCAACAAAGGTTCACACAAATCTCGCACGATGGCGCTTCAGGCATTAGGTCGATTCGATTTAGGCCCCGTGCCGCCCGCTTAACCACCCCTGCGGGAAACCCATTCGGACAGCATCGGTGAACCCAACATGACGCTGCATCAGTCGCATCTTCCGGTTTCTCCACCAGACCTGTTATCCGTGCCGACGGAACGGCGCATCACCGCACAGCCCGTGCCCATCACCAGTCAACGGCGCGTGGTGGTCACCGGTTTGGGCATGGTATCGCCGCTTGCCAACGGCGTCGAAGCGACCTGGAACAAACTCATCAACGGTTCATCGGGCATCGATGCCATCGAACGATTTGACGTTTCCGACCTTCCCGTCAAAATCGCGGGGCAGATTCCGCTGGGCCAAGGCCCCGGCCTGTTCAACCCCGATGATTACGTCTCGCCCAAGGATCGCCGCCGCATGGGCGACTTCATCGTTTACGGCCTAGCCGCTGCCCAGCAGGCGGTTGAAGACAGCGGCTGGATGCCCCAAGCCGACCAGGATCGTTTTCGCACCGGGGTTCTTATCGGATCGGGTTACGGCGGTTTGTCGGAAGTTTGCCGTGGTTCGGTATTTGCCGAATCCGAAGAAGGCGGCGTGCGCCGCGTCAGCCCGTTTTTTATTCCTGCCAGCCTGATCAATTTGTTGTCGGGTCAGGTATCGATCAAATTCGGTTTCATGGGCCCCAATCACGCCGTCGTCACCGCCTGTTCCACCGGCGCGCACGCCATCGGCGACGCCGCGCGCCTGATCATTTCAGACGACGCCGACGTGATGATCGCGGGCGGCGCGGAAGCCACCTGCTGCCGCATCGGCATTGCCGGGTTCGCCGCCGCCAAAGCCCTTTCGACCAAACGCAACAACGACCCCACCCGGGCCTCGCGCCCCTGGGATCAAGACCGCGACGGTTTTGTCATGGGTGAAGGCGCAGGCGTCGTGGTGTTGGAAGAACTGGAACACGCCAAACGGCGCGGCGCGCGCATTTATGCCGAAGTTGTCGGTTACGGCCTTGCCGGTGGCAACAACCCCATCGCGACGTCCGGCCTGGACATGGGCGGCGCGCTACGCTGTATGCAGGCCGCGCTGAAACGCGCACGCTTAAATCCCGAAGACATCGACTACATCAATGCCCACGGCACATCGATGAAGGCCGATACGATCGAACTCGATGCGGTCAAGCTCGCTTTCAGCGATGCGTCACGCACACTATCTATGTCGTCGACCAAATCTGCCATCGGCCATCTTATGGGTGCGTCCGGCGCGGTCGAAACCATCTTTTCTATTTTGGCGGTCAAAACCGGCATCGTTCCGCCCACCCTGAACCTCGATCATCCGGTCGATGGATGCACCATCGATTTGGTCCCGCATGTCGCAAAACAGCGCAAGGTGCGGGCCGCAATGTCCAACTCGTTCGGCTTCGGCGGTTCCAACGCCTCGCTGATCGTGCGGGCATTCGACGGCGCCAGCCACTAATTCAGCCACAAAATTAGAAAATGTCATCAAGATGTTGTGGAACTGCCATCTGCTTGTAAGAATTTTAGCGTTCACTCTGCTGAGCTTTGTCACGCCATTCGACTGGCTGTTCGTTTAGGGGCCATTCACTTGGGGAAATGTTTTGCATACATGCCGCGGCCCTCGCCGATACCGGACCGTGTTTCTTTCGGACATTCACCTGGGCAGTTTGGGGTGTCAGGCGGAACTGCTGCTCGATTTCCTGCGCGATATGGAATGTGAAACGCTGTATCTGGTCGGCGACATCATCGACGGCTGGCGATTGAGGCGTTCATGGTATTGGCCCCAGCCGCATAACGACGTAGTGCAGAAAATCCTGCGTTTGGCGCGCAAGGGCACGCGTGTGATTTTTGTGCCAGGCAATCACGACGAATTCGCCCGCGATTTTGTCGATCATCAATTCGGCGGCGTCGAGGTCGTAGCCAACGGCGTGCACATCATGCCCGATGGCCGCAAGCTGATCGTCACCCACGGCGACGAGTTTGATTCCGTAATCCGCTACGCCAAATGGCTGGCCAAGATCGGCGACAGCGCATACCTGTTCGCGCTGGTGTTGAACCGCATGCTCAACCGTGTGCGGCACCGGCTTGGTTTTCCGTATTGGTCGTTGTCGGCCTATTTGAAATACAAGGTCAAAAACGCCGTAAAATATATCGCCCAATACGAAGAAGCGGTGGCAAGATTGGTGCGCGTTCACGGATACGACGGCATCATTTGCGGCCACATCCACCACCCGGAAATGCGCCTGATCGACGATGTTTTATACTGCAACTGCGGTGATTGGGTGGAAAGCTGCTCGGCGCTGGTGGAAAATGCCGACGGCAGCCTGGAAATCGTTTATTGGCAAAATTTCCAAAACGAAACCGCCGAATATGCCGGCTCCACGCTCAACGCTGCGGCGGAGTGAGGGTGACGCGCGGGCGCAGATCATGAGTGCCGCGCACGCTGAAGCCTTTGACCACGGAACCCCACGTGAGCACCTAGCTCTTTTCTGAAACAGACAATCCGGCAACGATAGCCTTTGTCAGCTTAATTCTTGCCATTCGACAGATCAATTCCACGGAATGCCAGAATCAATCCATTCCTGACACTTTCCGCAAACTGTCTGATACGTCTCAGCACGCGAAGAAGATGCCCGAGAAATCCAGCCATTGCCCACTAAGCTTGCCCCACAGTTCGGACATTCCTCGGGCTTAATGCCCCCCAAAAGGGTGCTAAAGCGGACGCGCGAATTCTGTAAATAGGGAGGTATACCAAATATCCAACCTGGAGGACCTTCGTAGTTGTCGGATGGAGGAAGACCCAAAAGCGCCTTCGCCATTGCTGAAATATTTCCAGCTTGGACCTCGCGATACTCATTCGCGATTTTATCCAAATCCTGATCAGACGGAATACTAAAATTCTCTCTTTCGCTCTTGTTTGTCTTGAAGTGTTTCAGGGCTTTCGGCAAATCTGTGAAACAGTGAACCTCTGGAAGGGTGTCAAATTTTGATCTCAGTTCATACATAAGCAATGGATCAAGGAACAAGCCTTCACCATTAGAAACTGTATAGTCACCATCCCTCGAAATGATCCAGAGACGATCGCCATCGTTTAACGTAGATAAAATTTGTTCCCAGCAAATTTGATCCCCTAAGGAATCGTTACGTTTCCCTGGAGGGTTTCCGCGATCTTTCCGAAGGCGAGCAAGCTCAATTTCAGGATCTGTAGCCTCTATACAATTTTTGAAGATCGTCTCAAATGTCCGCGAGGCATCGTCAGTCCCAAGACATACAGCTTCCGTATGCTCAGAAACGATTCTTACGCGTTGCTGATAGATAGCCTCTTTCCTACCCTTGAATTCCTCTCTCAGCTCTTTCAGGCCTTTATTCCAGCTTGCACATTCTTCTGTCACATCCGGCAGTCTGCCGAATTCCATATCAAACGTGGTGTCCTGTTTCATAGAACTGTTTATTGAATTCAGATACCTATTCACCCTGTTCCTGTGAACTTCAAAAACAACTTGTTTTGGGAGGATCAAGTGGCCCGTCAAGGCTTGCAACGTCTCAAGCAGTTGACCGATGTCTTTCAAACGACCGTCATAAAAATCCAACCAAATGTTGGCATCAATGAATATGCGATCCATTTTTCCACCCTGCCTGAAATGTAAGTGCTCATGTAAGTTACCACACGGCAAAAAGGGCCCAACGGCGCATATCCCGGCAAGACGGAATGGCGGAAAACTTGAGGATTTCTGCGGAAAGTGCTGGAGCGGGTGAAGAGAATCGAACTCTCGTCTTAAGCTTGGGAAGCTTCTGCTCTACCATTGAGCTACACCCGCGTGTATAGGCCCCTGTATAGGACAAGGCCTTAATTCTGGCAAGATAGCCCGTAACCTTGCCACAACACCGGGCGAAGCCTACATAGAAACATTCACAACCGTTTGGAACTCGTTCATGCCCGAAGGCGCCTACGATTTTAAACCGCTCGATCCGGCCAAGTTCAAAGACCCCTTGTTTACCGCCAAGGGCGAGGCCCGCGCCTGGGTCGATTTGGCACGCCTGCACACACTTTGGTTCAATACCGGAAGTCTGTGCAACATCACCTGCGCCAACTGTTACATGGATTCCGGCCCCAAAAAGGACGATCTGGCCTATCTGAATGCATCGCACGTGCGGGGCTTTTTGGATGAAATCAAAGCGCTAAACCTGCCCACCGAAGAAATCGGTTTTACCGGCGGCGAGCCGTTCATGAATAAAGCCCTGCCCGACATGCTGGGCGACGTGCTGGAACGCGGCTTCAAGACCCTGGTGCTGACCAACGCCATGAAACCGCTGTGGCATAACCGCGACCGACTGCTGGCGCTGAACCGGCGTTTTGGCGCGGAGCGGCTGACGCTGCGCGTCTCCATCGACCACCCCACCCCCGCCATCCACGAACAAGAGCGAGGCCCCGGCACCTGGGCGCCGCTGGAACGCAGCGTGAAGTGGCTGATTGAACACGGTTTTAGGCTCGACGTGGCAGGGCGTGCGCTGTATTGCCAAAGCGAAAGCGAAGCCCGCGCCGCTTATCAGCGCCTGTTCGGCGCCTGGGGATTGGACCTCGATGCGCAGAATCCGGCGCGATTGGTGCTGTTTCCGGAAATGGACGAAGCCCAAGACGTGCCCGAAATCACCACCGCGTGCTGGGCGATCTTAAACGTGCGCCCCGATGCGCAAATGTGCGCCACGTCGCGCATGGTGGTGCTGCGCAAGGGGGATTTGCGCCCCCGCGTGGTGCCCTGCACCTTGTTGCCCTACGATCCGGCGTTCGATTTAGGGAGCCGTCTGGCCGAGGCCCAGGGCGCCGTGCGCCTCAACCATCCACACTGCGCCAAGTTCTGCGTTTTGGGCGGAGCGTCGTGTTCATCGCGCTGATCATGACAATTGCTCAGCGTCCCCCTGGACATTTACCCAAAAATCCCCAGATAATAGAGAACGAAATAACCAGAAAGGTCCCCATCATGGAGCGCCTCGCCCCGATTGCCGAAGGTATTTACGCCCTAACCACCCGATTCATCACCGTTTCGGTGGAACCGGAGTATCTGGACGAACAAAGCGACCCGGAAGAACACCGCTTCGTGTGGGCTTACCATGTGCGCATCGAAAACCAAGGCACCCAAACAATACAGCTGAAAAGCCGCTATTGGCGCATCACCGACGAACTGGGCCATGTGCAGGAAGTAACCGGCGCGGGTGTGATCGGCGAACAGCCCATTTTAGGCCCCGGCGAAAGCTTTGAATATTCCAGCGGCACGCCTCTGGGCACCGCATCGGGCATCATGCAGGGCCACTACGTCATGCAAACCGAAAGCGGCGAAACGTTCCAGGCCACCATTCCGGCCTTTTCTCTCGATAGCCCTGCGCTAAGCCGTCTGCTACACTGAAATAACTCTGAATAACCCTGGGCGTTGAACCCGCCCTCCTGGCCCCCCATATGGGGTTAAGACGCCCGGCCCAACCACCCGCCGGGTCCAGAACAAGGATATAAACCGTGGCCAAGCACCCTCTTTCCATCGTCGGCATTGCCGATGCTCGTCCGTCGCGTGAACAAGCCGAAAAGGCCGTGCGCACGTTAATCGAATGGGCGGGCGACAACCCCGATCGCGAGGGCCTGCGCGACACTCCGGCGCGCGTGGTGCGCGCTTATGAAGAATATTTCCAAGGCTACAAAGCCGACCCCCAAGACATCCTTCAACGCACCTTTGAAGAGGTCGAGGGTTACGACGAAATGGTGTTGCTGCGCGACATCCGCTTCGAATCGCACTGCGAACATCACATGGCCGCCATCATCGGCAAAGCCCATGTGGCGTACCTGCCAAACAAGCGCGTGGTGGGTATTTCCAAACTGGCGCGTGTGGTGGAGCTATACGCCCAACGTCTGCAAATCCAAGAAAAGATGACCGCGCAGATCGCCAACGCCATCAACGACGTGCTGCAGCCCGAAGGCGTGGCGGTCGTGATCGAAGCCGCGCACCAGTGCATGACCTGTCGCGGTGTGCACAAAACGGGCGTTTCCATGGTCACGTCGAAAATGATCGGGGCATTCCGTGAAGACGACCGCACGCGGCGCGAATTTTTATCGATGATCGCCAATCCTTCGTCCACCATCGAACTGGTCTGATCCCCGCCTATCGTTTTACCGATGACAGGCATGTTGCCCGAATGCCGGGAGTTGTTTACCATCTGGGTTCCGTTTTTCCGCGCCTTCCCGCGCGGCTTAACTTTAAGGAACCCGCATGCTCTCGTTTTTCACCCTGGCGCTGCTGATCGGCATGAGCCACGCGCTGGAAGCCGACCACGTCGCCGCCGTCAGTTCCATGGCGGCGCGTCAGTCTTCAGTCAAATCCATCATGCGTTTGGGCGCAGTTTGGGGCTTAGGCCACACGCTGACGCTGATGACTTTTGCGGGCCTGTCGGTCGGATTGGGGCTTATTCTATCGAACGGTCTGGCCGGATGGCTGGAATTCGGCGTCGGTGTGATGTTGGTGATGCTCGGCGGGCAGGTCATCTTTCGGCTGGTGCGCGAACGCATACACTTTCACGTCCACCATCATGCCGGGGCCGGAGGAAATGCCCACTTCCATGCCCACAGCCATTTGGGCGAAAAAATCGAAGCGCACAACCCCAAACGCCATGATCACGATCACAAGGCCTTTCCTCTGCGCGCCCTTGCCGTCGGCATGATGCACGGCATGGCGGGTTCGGCGGCGTTGCTGATGCTCAGCGCATCGACCGCACCGACGCCCGTGATGGGCCTGGGTTATGTGGCGGTATTCGGTTTAGGCTCGATGCTCGGCATGGCGTCATTAAGCGCAATCATCGCCGTGCCGTTGGCGCTTTCTGCGCAATTTCTCACCTGGGCCAACCGCACGATCCAAGGCGCCACCGGTTTCGCCACATTAGGCCTCGGCGCAGTCATCATGTACGAGACTCAGCTTCATGCGTTGCTGGGCTGGTAAACCCATTCGGAACAGCGGCTCTTTTTTTCTGAACGTACGCACTGACGGCGCTAATTGCGCGCCCCGTTTTCAGGCAGTCTACATTTGCAGATGAATCGGCGTGCAGCAATTCCAAATGCAACAGCCTTCCCGTCAAACAATAACTGCAGTTCACCGGGTCAAAAGTATCATTCCCACACCCACAACGCTTGTTCGCCGCCATATGCTGCTGCCATTTTTGCAATGCGGCTTCAATCTCGCCTTCCACCGCCAAGGTGACGACCACCGTTATCAATTGAGCCATTAGATCATCGCGACGATAAACATAAAAAGACATGATCCGCTTCCAATTCATCTAGGCGTTAACCTGAGGTTGTAGGCCCCAAAGCTAACGCACCGATATGTCAGCAGCATGACTGCCCCGTGAACTCTCAATGACTCTTGATGAATGGGTCATACGAGAACGGGGATTTAAATAAAATTGTGAGAATAGAAAGCCTTAACGCGAGACCCAGTTTGCCAAGTGATCGCGGACCTGAAATTCCATCTGGGTGTTGAAGTCGGCCATCAACTTTTCCACCAGATCGGCCCATGCCTGTTCACGTTCCGCCAAGGTCGCGTTTTCGCTGATCTCGATGGAGCGCATGGCGGATGCCCGCACCAGCCCGTCGCTGCCCGTCGCCGGATTGACCAGCTTTAGGCTCGCCGCCGCTTTCGCTTCGTAACGCTCGGTTGGTTCGGTAATGAACAGGCCTTTAAAACCCTTCGTTTGATCCAGCTTGGTTTCAATCACCGAAGCGTCTTCGATCACAAACATGGCGGTCGCCGGGGATGCCGCGGCACCCTGCGCCTGCAACCGCGCTTTCGCCCAATCGAGCATGGCGCGTTCCGGCGATGTGGGCATACGATGTTCGGCATTGGGCGCTTGCATCGGGCTTTGGTAGGCCGATGTCATGTCAATTCGCGCCACGTTAAACGTCCACGAAGAAAGATGCGAAAAACCAATCTCGGCCACGGCGCCGGGCAGGGGCTTACCGTTAGCGCAGGCCGAAAGCGCAAGAACCGCGCCCAACGCCGCACCGGTAATCATCAGAATGTGTTTACGATTCATCATGTCCGCATGATGCGCTTCGATCGCATCTTCTTCAAGATGATTGATGTTAAATTTTAACGCCTACTCGGTTCCGCCATACAGGGCGTCGAGTTGAACGGGCGAAAAATCGTAGTGAGCCTTGCAAAATTCGCACACCACCCGTGCGCAGCCATCATCGCCGACGACTTCGGCACGCGGAAAACTTTTCAGCGTATTGGCGACCTTCCCCTGCGAACAGCGGCATTGATGCACCAGTGGTTGGGGCGCAAACGCCCGCACGCCGTCTTCATGGTACAACCGATACAGCAACTGATCGGGCGTAAGATTAAAATCCAACAATTCAGCGGCCTTTAAACTGGCCAGGATCGCCACCGTGCGCCGCCAGCCGTCTTCGGCTTCGGCCTCGTCCGGCACATGCTGATGGGGCATGCGCTGCACCATCAAAGCACCCGCCCGGATGTCGCCGCCCGTCACGCGGGCAGCGATAAAGATCGCCGTTTCCAACTGCTCGGAATGGCGAAAATAATGGTGCGCACATTCCGCCAAGGTGGCGCCATCCAGCGCCGCGATGCCTTGATAGCGTTCCATATCGGGACCTTGATCGACGGTGAATGCCAAATGCCCCGCGCCCAGCAACCTCGGCACCGGTGCGCTTTCACGCGCCGCTGCCTGTTCAAGACGCTCGGCGTCAAAGCGCGCATAACCGCGCACCGCGCCAGCGGAAGTCACGTCGGCGACCAGCAGCGAGATCGGCCCGTCGCTTTGAATTTGCAGGGTGAACAGACCGTCGTACTTCAACGCGCTGGCCAGCACCGCGCCCAGCGTCAAGGTTTCGGCCAACATTTCGGATACCGAATCGGGATAACCGTGCGCGTCGATGACCTTGGCCAGTTCGGGGCCAAGGCGCACCAATCGACCGCGCACGTCCAGACCTTCGATTTGGAAGGTCTGACTAAAATCGCTACCCAGAACCTGGCTCATTAAGCCATGCACCACGCCAAGATGCCTTTTTGCGCGTGCAGGCGATTTTCCGCTTCGTCCCAAATGATGGACTGCGGGCCATCGAGAACTTCCGCCGTTACTTCTTCGTCGCGATGCGCGGGCAGGCAATGCATAAACACCGCATCGGGTTTGGCCAATTTCATGCGCCGGGCATCGACCTGATAGGGAGCGAGCAATTTATGACGGCGCTCCGCATCGGTATCACCCATGGACACCCAAGCGTCGGTGACGATCAGATCCGCGCCCACGAAAGCTTCATCGGCGTCGGTGGTCGTGCGGACATCCGCCCCGTTTGCTTTCGCCCAATCAAGCACGCTTTGGTTCATGCTCAACTCATTGGGCGTGGCCAACGTCAACGCAAAACCAAACCGTTCGGCGGCATGCACGAAGCTCGCCGCGACGTTGTTGCCGTCACCGCACCACGTCACTTTTTTGCCTTTGATGGAGCCACGATGTTCTTCGTACGTCATCACGTCGGCCATCAACTGGCACGGATGGCTATCGTCGGTCAGACCGTTGATCACCGGCACGGTGGCGTGGGCAGCCAATTCTTCCAATTTGGCCGGGTCGTCGGTGCGAATCATGATCGCGTTGACGTAGCGCGACAACACGCGCGCGGTATCGGCCACGGTTTCACCGCGACCCAATTGGCTGCCTTCGCCATCCAAGATTACCACGCCGCCGCCCATCTGCATCATGCCGACTTCAAACGATACGCGGGTGCGTGTTGAAGGCTTTTCAAAAATCATCGCCAGCGTCTTGCCCGCGAGCGAGCATTTATTGCGCCCGGCTTTGATATCGAGACTGAGGTTCATAATGGCGCGCAGCGTTGCTGCGTCCAAACGGTGTAAATCCAAAAAATGCTTCGGAGCCGACATGGTGGCTCTCCTTCAGTTCTTTATTTTAGGCGTAGCTTGCGGCTACGTTCTCGATCAATGCCACGGCTTCGGCCACATGGTCATCGGTGATGATCAACGGCGGCAGCAGGCGCAGCACGTTGTCGCCTGCGGGCGCGAGCAACAGGCCCTCGCCTTCCAGCTTGGTCTTGAACTCGCGGTTGACGATGGGGTCACGCAACTTGATGCCTTGCATCAGACCCTTGCCGCGCGCTTCGACGAAGACGTTCGGAAATTTAGCGACCAACACGCGCAGGGCCTGTTCCAAAGTCTTGGCCACGGCGTTGACATGATCCAAAAAACCGTCCGCCAACAGCAAATCAAGTACCGCGCCACCCGCCGCCATGGCCAACGGATTACCGCCATACGTGGTGCCGTGATTGCCGACGCCGAGCACGCCCGCCGCTTCGGTGGTCAGTAACGCGCCCAGCGGAAAACCGCCGCCGATGCCCTTGGCGGTGGCGACCACATCCGGCTTCACGCCTGCCCATTCGTGGGCAAACAGCTTGCCGGTGCGGCCCATCCCGCATTGCACTTCGTCGAACATCAGCAACAGGCCGTATTCATCGCACACCGCGCGCAGGCCTTGCAGATAATCCGCACTGGCGGGATTGATGCCACCTTCGCCCTGCACTGGCTCGACCAAGATGGCCGCCGTTTCATCGGTGATGGCGTTGCGCATCTCATTTAAATTGCCATAGGCCACCTGCTCGAAGCCTTCAACCACAGGGGTGAAGCCTTCCAGCAGCTTTTTCTGCCCCGCCGCTGCGATGGTCGCGAGCGTGCGGCCATGGAACGCATTGTCACAAGCGACGATGCGATAGCGCTGCGGGTTGCCGTTGTCTTTTTGATATTTGCGCGCAACCTTAATCGACCCTTCCAGCGCTTCCGCGCCGGAATTGCAAAAAAACACCCGGTCGGCGAACGAGGCCGCAGCCAGCCGCTCGGCCAACAATTCCTGGCCGGGAATGCGATAAAGGTTCGACGTGTGCCAGACTTTTTCCGCCTGGGCCTTCAAGGCCTGAACCAGATGCGGGTGCGCATGACCCATGCAGCTCACCGCAATGCCGGCGCAGAAGTCCAAAAAACGTCGCCCGTCCGCCGTATACAGATAAACCCCTTCGCCCCGCTCGAAAGCGAGATTTGCAGGCGCATACGTCGGCATCAGCGCGACCATTTCAGACGTTCCTTTCCCTTGGTTTCAAAAAAACGACGCCCGGGCGAAGCAAATCGCCCAGAAAAATAACAACCGGGCAGCATAGCTGCCCGGAAAGCCGGGGATTATGGGAATCCGACCCCGAACTGTCAACGAAAACCCGCGAACGGCGCTTAAGGCTTCAGCTTATAACCGGTGTCGAACATGCGCCAACTCACCCACCACAGCGCCGCATCCACACCCGCGACCACCGCCATACCGATCCAAATCGAGGCATCGGCTTGGCCGATAAAGCCGTAGCGAAAGCCGTCGATCATATAAAAAAACGGGTTGAACAAGGCGACCATCTGCGCCGTTTCAGGCAAGCGGTGAATGGAATAAAAGGTGCCCGACAAAAACGACAGCGGCGTAATGATGAAATTGGTCACCGCCGCGATATGATCGAACTTATCCGACCAAATACCGCCGATCACCCCCAACAACGACAGCATCAGCGAAGCGCCCACCGCGTGAAACACGATCAAACCGACGTTATACACGCCCATGGGCACAAACAGCGTCAACACCAAACCCACCGCAATGCCGACGAAGATACCGCGCGTCACCCCGCCCATGGCGTGACCGAAGGTCAGTTCGTGCGCGTTTAAGGGCGGCATCAAGGTATCGACGATGTTGCCTTGCACCTTGGAAATCATGATCGAGCTGGAGGTGTTGGCAAATGCATTTTGCACCATCGCCATCATGATCAGGCCGGGAGCGAGAAATTCCATGAACGGCACTTCGCCCACCACGCTTACCGCCGGACCCAACGCCAACGCGAACACCGCCAAAAACAACAGCGTCGTCACCACTGGGCCGACCAGGGTCTGAGTATAGACCTTCAAGAACCGGCGCACTTCGCGGATATAGAGGGTATAAAGCCCGAGGCTATTGGAAGCGGCGATTTGTTTCATAGCATTTGCCCTTATTGGCGTTGGCGGCAATGCCTTATATAGTCATCCCCCATGGTCGAGAGCAAACCCAAAACCCAAAAATCCTTTAAGCCGCCCCAAAAGCTGCCTAAACGCCCGACGCCCGAGCGGCTGGCCAACATCGCTTTACATCATTTGGACCGTTATGCGACGAGCGCGGAAAACCTGCGCCGGGTGCTGGAACGCCGCCTGTTCAAAGCCGCCAGACATTACGAAGATTTGGATTTGACCGAAGCTAAGGGCTGGATCGATGCCATCATCCTTCGCTACGTCGATTCCGGCCTGCTTAATGATCGTGCCTACGCTGAAACGCGCGCGCGCTCCTTGTTGTCGCGCGGCGGATCGACCCATAAAATCCGCATGAAACTGTTGGAAAAGGGCTTGGAGACGGATGCCATCGACCTAGCCCTTGAAGCGCTTGAGCTTGAACACGCCGACCCGGAACTGGCCGCCGCCGTTACGTTGGCGCGCCGCCGCCGCTTAGGCCCTTATGCCGACCCCGCTAAACGCACCGCAACACAAGATAAACACTTGGCCACGCTGGCGCGGGCAGGTTTTAGTTACGATCTGGCCAGACGCGTGATCGAAGCCGACAGCCCAGAAGAACTGGAAGACCTGCTCGCCCCCGAACCCCTTACCCCCTCAACAACCCAGAAAGCCTAAACCATGCCCGCCACCAGCCCTGTCACAATCTATCACAACCCACGTTGTTCCAAATCGCGCCAAACGTTGGAATTGATCCGCGAGCGCGGCGTGGAGCCGCACGTCGTCGAGTATTTAGACACGCCGCCCAGCGCCGCCGAACTTAAAGCCATTTTACAAAAACTGGGCAAATCCGCCGCCGCCATCGTGCGCCGCAAAGAAGCCCAAGAAGAAGGCATCGACGTCGATGCGCTGAGTGAGGTCGCCTTGATCGAGGCGCTCGCCGCCCATCCCCGCGCCATCGAACGCCCCATCGTGGTGAAGGGCAAACACGCCCGCCTGGGCCGCCCGCCCGAAAGCGTGCTGGAAATTCTTTAATTTTCACCCCGCCCCGCCACCCTGAACTCCGGCCTCTTTATGTAAGTAAGTAATTACTTTTATTAGATCAAAGCATAAAAAAGGCCCCGACAAAGCACCGGGGCCTTTTTGTATGGATCGACGGCAACGGCACCAAAACGCCTGATGCCGCAGCGTAAAGGCAAAACTCAGCCGCCGCGAATGGTGGCGAGGAACTTCTGCACCTCGTTTTCCAGCTTGCCGGACTGACGCGCCATTTCGGTGGCGGCGTCGAGAATCTGCGTTGCCGAGCTGCCCGTTTCCGAAGCGGCCTGAGTCACCTGGGAAATGTTCGACGACACCTCGGTCGTGCCCTGCGAAGCCTGTTCGACGTTACGCGCGATTTCCTGTGTCGCCGCACCTTGTTCTTCAACCGCCGCCGCGATGGTCGACGTGATCTCATTGATCTGGTTGATGATGCCGCCGATGGAACGGATGGCCGACACCGCGTCTTCGGTCGCGCCCTGAATGCCGCCGATCTGCGCCGAAATTTCTTCGGTCGCCCGTGCGGTCTGATTGGCCAAGTTTTTCACTTCCGATGCAACGACGGCAAAGCCCTTGCCCGCATCGCCAGCGCGCGCCGCTTCGATGGTGGCGTTTAGCGCCAGCAGATTGGTTTGGTCGGCGATGTCGGTAATCAACGCCACCACTTCGCCGATCTTCTGCGCCGCCGCGGCTAGGCCCTGAACTTTTTCATTGGCGCCTTGAACCTCGGCCACCGCCTCGCTTGCAACACGAGTCGATTGCGACACTTGGCGAGAGATTTCGGAAATTGAACTGCTCAGTTCCTCGGCAGCGGAAGCCACCGTCTGCACGTTGGCCGACGCCTGTTCCGCCGCAGCCGCGACGGCGGTCGCCTGACGGCTGGTCTGTTCAGCGGTGGACGACACCGATTGCGCGGTCGTTTGCATTTCGTCAGCCGCAGCGGACACGGTTTCCACCACCGAGCCGACGCTGGTTTCAAACTGATCGGCCATGCGCATGCGGTCTTTACGCCGCTCTTCGCCCATACGCACCTCGGCCTCTTTTTGCTCTTGTTCACGACGTTCAGCGTCCGCCAGCATCCCCTTGGTCTGAGACAAGGCTCGCGCCACGGTGCCGAATTCGTCGGTACGGTCGGTGCTGAGGGCGGCTTTTGACGTCCAATCCCGGCTCTGAATCTGATCGATATCGTTCAGCAATCCTTCGATAGAACCCTTAATCACGGTAAAGAGATAAATCGCCGCGCCCAAACCGATCACGATGCCGATGGCGGTGAGGATCATGTTCAACTGCACCACGCCTTCAATACCGGACTGCACGTCGTGGATAGAGGCCGTCAATCCCTCCAAGCGCCCGTTGGTCGCTTCGGCGACCTTGGTCGTCAGCGCATCCATGTTTTCGCCCATGGCGCCGGCCACGCTGTCGAATTGCTCCATCATCACGTTACCCTGTTCGGGGCCTTCGGCAACGTAGATTTTGCCCATCTTCACGCCGGTTTCGTAGTACGGCTTGAAGGCCTTTTCGGTCTCATTGAGCGCCGTGACGATTTCCGTCAGCTCCAGCTTAGTTGCCAGTTCGCGCGCCTTAGACACGTCTTCGCCAAATTTTTGAGCAAAATTAGCCGCCTCGGTAAAGCCATCATCAAAGCCGGGCAGGCCACGTGTCGCGGAAATATCCGAAATCCACTGCTGGACCTGCACCACGTCCAACTGAATGTCTTTGATCAGCACCATTAACGGGATGGCTTCATGCGAAACCGTGTTCGCAGAATCTTCGGTAACTTCCAGTTTCGGCATTTGCGCATTCAAATTGATCAGCGTGGCAATCGCCGCGCCCGTAAATACCGCCAAGATGATCGCCAAGACAGCAATCAAACGTGCTTTAATCGACATGCTTTAGTTCCCCCGAGCAGGACTGAAATTTCTAAAATAATCGTGTTGAACCGGGCGCGTTCCGCGTCTCCCTGATTCAGCATACCTATTGGTAACACGATTTTTATTCACACTCAAAGCACCAATGATATGCCGTTAATATGCAAAAATACGCATGTAACAGCCCGGTGCAATCCGCTTGTGCGGCTTGTACCTGCACCACCAATCGCTGACTATCTTTGGGCAAGGCCCCCGTAAAGCCAAACCATCGCCGTCGTCGCAAAATATCTACGGCAGCCCCGATACACCCTAAAATCCATCGCGCCCGATGGCGGTTTACTGCGTCCAAAAGAAGCCACTACTATCCTACGGGCATCCTTCCCTTTCCCTTGAAACTCAGGCGCTTACAGTCGATACTCGACGGAGGAGCCGCTTAAACCATGATCGCACCAAAAACCACCGCTACGCTCAGAACCCCGCCGAATGACCCCGTGACCGAGGTCAAGCGCATCTACGAGCGCGCCTTAAATCATCACCGCGCGGGACGCATCGAAGAAGCGATCAAAGACTACACCCAAGTGGTGCGCCTTTCGCCCATGTCGGCGGACGTCTATAACAATTTGGGCGTGGCGCTGCGCACGGCAGGGCGCGCGCATGCCGCTGTGGCGTGTTATCGCCGCTCGCTGGCGTTAAAACCCAATGGCGGCGGCGTTTATACGAACCTCGGCAATGCGTTGCGCGATTTAGGTGAACCCGCGCGCGCCGTCGAAGCACATCGCCGCGCCGTTAAGTACGCGCCCAATTCGCCCAAGGCCCTGCTCAATGCCGGTATTGCCTTGCGTGACGTGGGCGATGCCAAAGATGCGCTGGAACATTTCAGCCACGCCATCAAGTTAGAACCCACCTACGCACTGTGCCGCGTCGAACACGCTTTGACCCTGTTGCAAATAGGCGACTGGAAACGCGGCTTTAAGGAGCTGGAAATCCGCTTTGCGTTGCCCGGTCGTGACCCACGACGTAAAGATTTGGCACTGTGGAACGGCTCGCCCCTGCAAGGCAACACCATCCTTGTCAACTATGAAGGATCGGTTGGTACGCTGATACAGTTCGCCCGCTTCGCCAGCGCGCTCAAACACATCGGCGCGAAAGTAGTGATGGAATGCCCGCCGCACCTGACGCACTTGCTGGCGGCCTCGCCCGACATTGACGCCACCGTCCCTATCGGCACGCCGTTGGCGAAAATTCCCGGCGTCACGACGCAAATCCCCTTGCTCAGCCTGCCCGCGCGGCTGAACGTAGAGGTCGACAATCTGCCTGCAGAGGCGACTTATCTGTCGGCGCCCAAGCTCGGCGATCAAACGCTCAATATTCACCCCGAAACGCGTCTCGCGGTGGGGCTGGTATGGTCTGGCACCTGGGAAGGCCGCCCCCTCAAAGGTCCGGCGCGTCCCCAAGATATGATGCTGGAAGACTTCGACGAAATCTTGGGCATTCCCGGTCTGCAACTTTTTTCGCTGGAACGCGGCGCGGGCGCAGGCGACATTGCCAAACTGGGGCTACAGCCCTTAATCGAATCCGCTGGCGCGTCGTTGATGGACGTGGCGGATCTGGCGGGCGTGATCGACCAGTTGGACCTAGTGATCTGCGTGGACTCCCCCACCGCACACGTGGCTGGCGCCTTGGGCAAACCGGTATGGATGTTGTCTGGACCTGGGGCCGATTGGTGCTGGCTTCTGGACCGCACCGATACCCCATGGTATCCCAGCATGCGGCTATTTAGACGCGAACCAACTCACCGATGGACGGACACCGTCAGCGCGGTGCGCAAAGCGTTGATGGACATATTGAAAGAAAGCGCTTAACGCGCAAAACATGAACAACATGACATGAGCGACAGACCAGACCATAACGACGCCCCTCGCGTCGAAAACAAAAGGGCACGCAAACCGGGCCTGTTCGAGCGTCTGTTCACCATGGGGCAATCCGCCGACGATTTAGTGATCGCCATCGCCCCGTTCATTGACGCCGCCGATCAAGATCATGCCCGCGAGATCGCCCAAGCATTACAAAATTTAACCGGCGTGCGGGTGCGTCCCTTAAAGGAACAGCCCATTTTAAGGCCTGAAAGTGCGCGCACCGAACAACTGCCCGCCGCCTGCGCACAAGCCATGGGGTGGATTAGCAAACACGAGGCCGATTTGGTGTTGTGGGGCGACATCCCCCCGCCCGGCACGACATTCTATATCCACTTTGCCGCCCCCCCGCCTGTGGATGCCGATCCGGCGGGGATCATTTCACCGTTTCAAGCCCTGACGTTGCCGGTGGGTTTCGATCCGCAACAGTTCGGCGGACTGCTGCTCGCCACCGCCCTGGCGGCCCTGAACATCGTTGGCGATGCCAAGGTGCAAAAACGCCGCGCCCTGGTGGCCGACGCCCTGCAACAAGCGGCTCAGAATATGGAAAGCATCCCCAGGGATTTCACCATGCGCGAGACGGCCTCGGTCCATGCGGCGTTCGCCAATGCGCTGGCGACCTTCGGTCATCTATTCCCCGGCGGCGAAGTCTATCACCGTGCGGCACTATCTTATGGTCAGGCCATCAAAGGCACATTGCGCAAAGAAAGCCCCGCCAACTGGGCATACTTACAACGCAATCTGGGCACCGTCCTTCAGGCGCTGGGCGAACGCACCGATGACATCGAGACCTTAAAACAAGCCGCCGCCGCCTATCGTGCGGCGCTGGAAGTGTTCACGCTGGAAAGCACGCCGTTCCCCTGGGCCACCACCAGTACCCGCTTGGGCGAAGTCTTGTTTCGCCTCGACAGCAAAAGCGGCGAAACGGCCGGCTTAAAAGAAGCGTTGGCCGCCTACCAAAGTGCGCTCAAAGTCCTGACCCGAAATTTTACGCCGCTGCTGTGGGCTAACACCATGAACAATCTGGGTCAGACGGCGCAGGTGCTGGGGCGCGAAATCGGCAACAAGGAAGTGATCGGGCGCGCCGTCGCGGCATGCGAACAAGCACTCAAGGTGCGCACGCTGGAGAAACATCCAACCCTGTGGGCCAGCACCAAAAACAACATGGGCAGCGCGCTGTTCTTGCTCGGGCGCATGTCCAAAGACGATGCGTATTACCAAAAAGCGCTGGATGCATTCATGGATGCCCGGGAAGTTTACGAATCCTTGGGCCTCACTCGTATGGTCGAAGTCACGGATAAAAACATCCAACACGCCCAGTCGCGCCTGCCCGGCGGCGAAGGCCGCGGCACGGACAAAGACGCCGCCATGTGGTGGTTAGAAGGCGAGGACGAAAGGCAATAAAGTCGTATTAGGCGCGCTTCGACCAAAGCCTCGCGCCTAAGCCCGCAACGCCTAAAAACGTCACCGTCGCGATCAACTGCCACAACATCAGCAATGCCGTAGCATCGGGCGGATGATAGAGCCGCAGCCCAACCGCACCCAACGCCGCTGCCGCCAAGGTACCCAGCGCCACGGTCAGCGTCGGTGTCAACACCGCCCCGCGCTTAAGCAACACCACCATCACCAAAGCAGGAGCAAAACCCGTCGCCGCGACGGAAGGAAAACACGTCCAATGCGGGGCGAAACTGAATTGTTCCGGCCCCACCTGCTCAAACAAACGCCAACAATTTTCCCCGACTAATGACAGCCAAAACACAAATGGCGCGATGGGCAGCATCCATGCGCGCAAGGACCGCCCCGGCTGGACACAACACAGCGCCGCATAACCCGCGCTTAGCGCAGTTAATAAAATAGCCGCCAGCTCAAATAAAATTCGTGGGTCAACGATACGCTCCATCGCCAGCGCCAAATGTTGCTGTTCAACCAACGCACCCAGCGCCAAGGATACAGGCAACGCGATCACCAGCCACTTGACCAAACGCTTGGCGGGATGAGCCAGACGCTTCACGGGCGGCAAATCGCAAGCCAGATCTGCGATCAGGCTTTCCGTCAAATTTTTTCCCGAACGGGTCATTGCTCGACCTCACCTTCGTGTGCCTGCGCGGTGGGGGCCATATCCGCACGCAGACTTTTCAACGCACGATGCATGGCAACTTTCAGGGCCGCAATGCTTATACCACTCGCCTCGGATGCTTCCTTAAGGCTCATTTCCTTCAATTTCAACAACTCGACCGCCTGGCGCTGGCCGGACGGAAGCCGATCCAGGGCTTGGCGCAATTGGTCCAAATCGTCGAACGCCAAAACATCCTGTTCTGCTGCATTCGCTTCATGGGCCAAAAAGGTTTCAGGATATTCATCGACCAAAACTTCTTGGTCGGCGCGCCGATAGTGTTTGCGCAGCCAATCCATGGTGCGGCGCTGGGCGATGGTGCCCATCCACGGACCAAAGGGCAGGTTTGGATCATAAGTGTGACGATTTTTGTGGATGGACAACAAAACCTCTTGCACCACGTCTTCGGCGCGATCGGGATCCGACACGCGCTTACACACGATGGCGCGCAGGCGCGGCACGATGGCAACGAGCAAGCGCCGATAGGCCTCACCATCGCCGTCTTGGGCTTGGGCCATCCACTGTGACCAGAGCTGTTCATCGTCTTGGCGCATGGTCTTGGCGTTTTGAGCAAAAAAAGTTGTTGCGAATGGAACTCATCCCTGTCGCGCAACGAAAGGGATGGGGAAGGACAAACGTCAACCTACTCACCGGTCTGCCCATTTGTATATGAAAATCAAGAGAATTTCATGTCCGTCAGAACCGTCCACAAAACACCCCCTCATGCTCGCCGCTGCCAACACCACTCCATCACATGAAGTGACGCACATATAAATAAACGTTGGCAATCACGATGCTGAGCAGCATCAATGGCAGACCCAGTTTCAGAAACTTGGCAAAACTGATGGGATGGCCCGCACGCTCACTCAAGCCCGCAACCATCACATTGGCCGCCGCCCCCACTAAAGACCCATTGCCGCCCAGGCACGCGCCCAGCGCCAGCGACCACCACACCGGCTCCAGCGCAGCCTTTCCGCCTAAGCCGGCCTCCATGCTTTCCACCAACGGAATCATGGTGGCGACAAACGGGATGTTGTCCACTGCCGCCGAAACAAGCGCCGACAACCACAACGTGGCGAACGCCGTCATCATGGCGTCACCACCGGTGAATTCCATCAACATCCCGCCCAGAATGTTCAATAGACCCGCATGCTCGACACCCGCAACGATCACGAATAAGCCCGCAAAAAACAACAAGGCGCCCCACTCGACTTCCGCCAACGCCTCTTGAACTTTTTCCGCCTGCACTTTCTGACTCAACCCCAACCCGGTAATCAGCAGCAGCACCGCCGCCCCCAACATGGCGACCGTACCCGGCGGAATATGAAATTGTTCGCCAATGATAAAACCCGCGATCACCAACACCAGCACGCCGAGCGATTTGATCAGCAGACCCTTATCCGTGATGCTTTCCACTTCGCGTAACCGCATGATGCGTTCGCGCAGTTCATCCGTGGTCGTCAACTGTTTGTGCCACAGCGCATAAAATACCGGCACCATGGCGAGCATGACCAACACCGCGACGGGGCCTTGTTCGGTAATAAACCGCATAAAACTCAACCCGGTCGCCGAGCCGATCAAAATATTGGGCGGATCGCCGATCAGCGTCGATGTGCCGCCGATGTTGGATGCAAAAATTTGTGCAAATAAAAACGGATAGGGCGAGACCTTCAACTTTTCAACGATCAGCAGCGCAATCGGCACCACCAGCAAAACGGTCGTAAGATTGTCGAGAAACGCCGAAAACACTGCCGTAACCAACGTCAGCGCGATTAATATGCCCATGGGCCGGGCTTGCACCTTTTTCGCCGCCCAGATGGCGACAAATTCAAACAAACCTGATGCGCGGGTAATGGCGACGATGGTCATCATGCCGGTCAACAGGGCAAGGGTATTGAAATCGATGGCGGCAAACGCCTGTGTCTGGGATGCAAGCCCCGTGACAATCACCAGCGCCCCTCCCAAAAGGGCCACCACCGTGCGGTTGACCTTTTCGCTGAGCAACACCGCATACGAAGCCACCAAGATCACCGAACTCAACACCAAAGGATCGAGGCCAAACATCACGGTGTGCGCCGCGACATCTATGTTATTGGTGGCGGCTTGAGCGCTCATGGATTGCGCTCCATATGTTCCTCGCCCTTGTGCTCTCTTTTGGCGCGTTCGGCAGTTTTCTGTCGTTCTGCTGTTTCACGGTCATATTCCTCACGCAACGCATACAGCACCGAAAAAAATGAAACCGCCCCCAGCAACTTGCCCGCATCGTCCACGACAGGCACGACATACTGTTTGCCCTTGATCATCATCAGCGCATTGATCAGGGGGGCGTCCGGAGCAACAGTTTTGCCTTCGGTTTCCAGCACCTCGCCAACGGTGCGTCGGCGCAGGTCTTCCAGACGCTCTTGGATTTCGATGGCACTTTCATCGAGATAGCTGGCGGTCTGCATCGAAGCACGCCGCACGCCAGTGCCGACCGTGCTTAACACCCGGGGCAACAAGTACTTCATGAGATGATCGCCGCTGATCATGCCCGCGTAAGCGCCGTCGCGATGAATAACCGGCACCAGCCCCATGTGCTTTTCAACCATGAAGTCCATAACATCGCCCACGGTCTGATCCGCGTACAGACTGACCTTCATGGGAGCCATAACCGATTTGCAGTCCATAACAGCGCCTCCGGCGGATGAATATGCGGGCGGCGTCCGCCAACACGGCACCCACCGCGATTTTACGCCAATTTAAAGCAAAATCGAAGGTCAGGACTGATTTTAGGTTAAAAAATAAAGCGCCGCCCCTTATCGGGGCAGCGCTTTAGAATAGATGGTGGACCCTGAGCGATTCGAACGCCCGACCTTCTGATTCGTAGTCAGATGCTCTATCCAGCTGAGCTAAGGGTCCTTAACATCCTCCCAATCGGGCGGAAGCGGGCGGAAACTAACCCACGCATCCGGCAAACGCAAGTGCTCAATCGTGATTTATTCCCCCAAAATCTTCACTTGTTCTATTTGTTCTTTTCGTTAGCCAGTGTATAAAGCCTCGCTAGGCCAAGGCTTTTCTTGAATTCCCTTCTTGCCGGAGCATGGGCCTTTGAGTAAGATCGCTGCAAAAATCGCTGTGAGGCCAGCATTTTCATTGAGTTGAAACGCTTGCCTCATTCTCTGGGGGATGACCTTTTTTCTGAACCGATGGGTCAAAACAATGGCGCCATCACCGGTTCCAAGGCTTATAAGGCGAACACGCGAAATGAATTGTTCGAAGTTCCGGGCTATGATCGTAGGGGCCGCATTACTGTTACCGGCCTGCTCGTTCTCTGAATCTGCACTGTGGCCCTCACTCACCGGTGAAGATCCCACTGGCGGCGCTGAGACACAAACCACGCAGCAAATGGCGGCACCTCAGGCGACGCAGATCGCCGCGAACGGCGGTGCAGGCGCGCCCATACCGCAATTGGGCACCACCGACTTCAAGCCCGTTGGCGTTACGCCGGGCCAAGATACCGGCACGTTTGTCGGTCGAAAGGTGATCGAACTTCGTTCCGAATTGCAGCGCATGCAAGACCAGGTGGGGCAACACAACGGTGAACTGCAGCAGTTGCGCGCCAATATGGTCGCCAACTCTCTGGGCTATCACAACACCGTGGCCGGCGTGAACACACGCCTGCAGGTGGGCACAACGCCGGGTAACCCGATCTTGGTGCAACAATTCAACACCGCCCAAAGCGCGCTGGACAATTTAAACACCGACATCGCCGCGATGAACAAATTGGCGACCTCCGTTGCGGGCGTTTCGACCATGAGCTCGTATCTTTCTGAATCGACCCGCTCCGCCTTTGGTGTGTCTGGCGCAGTTGATGAAGATCACCGTCAATTGGCCATCTTACAAGACGAAGTCGATCAGACTGTGGTTTTGATTGATCGCCTGCTCAACGAAGTGACCGACGATATCCGCCGTCAGAGCTCATATGTCGCGACCGAGCGGTCCAACTTAAACACCCTGGCCGCCGGCATCAAAACCGGTGAAATTTATGGTGCAAGCCTTTCCAACGTGGCGCAATCCGCCGAAGGCCCCGGCCCCATTGCCGGCAAGCCCATGGATACGTCGGGACGCCGCCCACTGGTGGTCATCCGCTTCGACCGCGATCAGGTTCCATATCAACAGGCGTTATACAGCGCCGTAGGCCGCGTTTTAGAACGTCGCCCGGATGCCTCTTTCGACTTGGTGGCCGTCGCCCCCACGAACGGCGGTCCGGCTCGTGTGGCGCTGAACTCCAACAAAGCGCGTCGCCATGCCGAAGATGTCTTGCGTTCCTTGACGGAAATGGGTCTGCCGCCCGCACGCGTTGCGGTATCGGCCAAAACCCTCGCTACCGCCACCGCCAACGAGGTACACCTTTATCTGCGTTGATCGCATTCCCGATGAATGAAAAAACGCCGGATCCTGGGGTCCGGCGTTTTTTTATGATCTTACAAAGACTTCGGCGTTGTTGCAAATCGGCAACACATAAGCAAAAAAGCATGTAGTGCTACACTGGTACTACTTATAAGGATCACAATACCTGTACATTGCCGTTACATTGGATGGAAGCTTTTGAGTTCATCCCGCAGGGATTTGCATTTTAGAATCGATTCAAGAATAAAAATCGATCTACAGTGCGCCAGCACTAGCGCAACGCTGACGACCTTTTCAGGAGTACAAAGGTCGTCTCAAGGGGGAATACATTGAGATGACGAGCAACTTTAAATTTACGCTGCTGTCGAGTGTCGCCGCAGCCACCGTAACGATAATGGCCGCCGGCACCGCCAACGCCACCAACGGCTACTTTTCCAACGGCTACGGCACCGCATCCAAGGGCATGGCCGGGGTCAGTGTTGCGCTTCCGCAAGACACGCAAGCGGCTGCAAACAATCCTGCTGGCATGAAATCGCTCGGTAACCGTTTCGATGCGGGCTTGTCGCTGTTCTCGCCGCGCCGCAGCTACTCGACGTCTGGCGCCGCCGGCACCAACTTCATGAATGACAACGACCAAGAAAGCTCTCAGGAATATTTCCTGGTTCCGTCTTTTGGCGTCAACAAAGACATGGGCGAATACTCTCTTGGTGTCACCGCGACGGCTAACGGCGGCATGAACACCAACTACGCCACCAATGTCTTCACCGGCGGCACCAGCGGCCGTACCGGCATCGACCTCGCCCAGCTTTTGGTTGGCGTTACCTACGCCCGCAAATTGAATGAGAACCACACCATCGGCATTACCCCGACTGTTGCGGCGCAGCGTTTCAAAGCGACCGGCCTTCAGGGCTTTGCCTCCATTTCGTCCGACAGCACCAAGCTGACCGATAACGGGTACGACTACTCGTACGGTTACGGCCTGCGCATGGGCTGGCTCGGTGAAATGAGCGACACCCTGACCTTGGGCGCGATGGCCCAAAGTACAATGTACATGCAAAAATTCGACAAGTACGCCGGACTGTTCGCCAACAAAGGCGAATTTGACATCCCCCCAGCCGTCAGCATTGGCGCGTCGGTCAAAGCCACCGATAAACTAACCGTGGCCGCCGATGCACAGCGCATTTTCTACGGCACGGTCGATTCCATCTCCAACTCTCACAACATTTCCGTCGCACCGTTCCATACGGGTGCGGGCGGCACCGTAAACGAAAACTCTCTGGGTAACAGCGAGGGTATCGGTTTCGGTTGGCAGGATATGAACGTGTTCAAGATTGGCCTCCAATACGCATACAGCGATGCGTTGACGCTGCGTACCGGCGCGAGCCACAACACAGCGGCCTTCAAAAAGTCCGAAACGCTGTTCAACATCCTCGCCCCGGCCGTTGTCGATACGCACCTGAGCGTTGGCGGCACGTACGACTTTGCGCCGAACATGTCTTTCTCGCTGGCTTATACCCGCGCGTTTGCCGCAGATATCACCGGCGTCAACATCAACCACATCTTTGGCGGCACCGGCACTCCGATTGCGCTAAAAATGGACCAACACGATCTGGAAATGGGCTTCAACTACGATTTCTAAAATCAAAGCCAAGGCAATTCGTTAATCGCTCGGAATTTCGGTTCCGGGCGATTTTCTTTTGCACATTGTTATTGCAAAACAACAGCAAGAACGGCCCCATAACGCCCACCCTTGGCGATCAGCACCAGTGCGGCAAACAGCCAGAAATTGACGCGCAAAAATCCGGCGGCAAAGGTGATGGGATCGCCGATGATCGGCACCCAGCTGAGCAGCAGACTCCACACCCCCC
>JANLGW010000141.1 GCA_024653965.1 Rhodospirillales bacterium | reverse complement strand
CGCCTGTTCGAAGGCGAATGTGGTCGGCGTGCCGTAACGCCCGTAATAAACCTGATCGAATTTATGTTTTTCCGCGCCAAGCAACGCCGCCATGGTTGGGAAGGTCACCGTGGATGCATGATACACGGGCGGATTGACGATGCCGAAATTGGCCTCTGGATCGCGTCCGGAGGTGGTGAGGCGGGTGTCAGGGTGTTTGGGCGTGGTGGGTTTCTTCATGGTGTGCATATTCCGCAGTTTTGCCCCAATTGGGTCGGGTGGGAGACGGGGTGGACGCCCGTTTGGGCGCTCGGTGCATTGTGCCTGTTTTTAGGAATTGTGGCATAAAAAGTGGGTCTTTATCGGCGTAAAAGATGAATTTTGATTGCTTCCGTCCGAATTGGCACAATATGGAAATTAAGCGGGTGTAACCGATTTATGAAAAAAAACTATTCAGGCTTGGTTGTCCTGAAACAATCGTGTTACCCTTTTTCTACACTAGGTGCGAGACGGACCTCCCTTCCTCTGCACATCATGAGGGAAACGCTTAAAAACCGGGGAGTTTCGTCCTAAGAAGGGCCGCTTTGATCATCCGTGCGGCGTGGGAATTAAAATCCAAAGGGAGGAACTAAACGTGAGAAAATCGATAACCATATTTGGCATCGTGGCCGCGTCCATGATCGCCGCTACCGCGCAGGCGGGTACTCTTGAAGACGTTAAGGCCCGCGGCGTTTTGTCTTGCGGCGTAAATAACGGTTTGCCGGGTTTTTCTCAGCCTGACGAAAAAAATAACTGGACGGGTCTCGACGTGGATACCTGCCGGGCCGTTGCCGCCGCCGTTTTGGGCGACGCCAATAAGGTCAGCTTCAAACCGCTAACCGCCAAAGAACGCTTCACCGCGTTGCAATCGGGCGAAGTCGATATCCTGTCGCGCAATACCACTTGGACCCAAACCCGCGATACTTCATTGGGTTTGAAATATGCCGGTGTGAACTATTACGACGGTCAGGGATTCTTGGCGCATAAGGCTTTGGGCGTGAAATCGGCCAAAGATCTGGATGGCGCATCCGTGTGTATTCAAGCCGGCACGACGACCGAACTGAACGTAGCAGATTATTTCCGTCTGCATGGGATGAAGTATTCGTCGGTGGTGTTCGATACGGCAGACCAAACCCGCGAAGGTTTTGAAGCCGGCCGTTGCGATACTCTGACTTCTGATCAGTCGCAGCTCTATGCTATCCGTTCCAAGATGGCCGATCCGACCAGCGCGGTGGTGCTGCCGGAAGTTATTTCCAAGGAGCCGTTAGGCCCCGTGGTCCGCCAAGGTGACGACGCCTGGTTCAACATCGTTCGTTGGACGTTGTTCATGCAGATCGAAGCCGAAGAACTTGGCATCACCTCTGCCAATGTTGATGATCTGAAGGCCAATACGACCAACCCGGGCATCAAGCGTATTCTGGGTACCGAAGATAATGCCGGTGAACGTATGGGGCTGAGTGCCGACTGGGCATATAACGCCATCAAGCAAGTGGGCAACTACGGCGAAATGTTCGACCGTAACGTCGGTCCGGCTACGCCACTTGCCATTGCTCGAGGGTTAAATGCTTTGTGGAGCAACGGCGGCATTCAATACGCACCGCCGCTTCGCTAATACGCAACAGGGCGTTCCGGCCATGTCCATCAGGGGGGGCATGGCCGGAATGGTTTTAAGGGGAGCTGGCGCATGTCGGAACGGCTTAATACGCCGCAAGTACCTAAGACCGCGATCTGGAATGATCCGACGTTTCGCGCGATTGCCATTCAGGTTTTGGCGAGTATTGCCATCATCTGGTTTTTTTGGACCATTTTCGACAATACCCTGACCAATATGAGCAGCCGGGGCATCACCACCGGTTTCGGCTTTCTCAACAACACTGCCGGGTTCGGCATTTTGATGTCGCTCATCGATTACGATGAGACCTATACCTATGGCCGCACATTTTATGTCGGGTTGCTAAACACGCTGTTGGTATCGTTTTTGGCGATTGTTTGCGCGACCGTCATTGGCTTTATCATCGGCGTGGCGCGCCTGTCGAAAAATTGGCTGATCAGTAAAATGGCTGCGGTTTATGTGGAATCTATACGCAACGTGCCGTTGCTGTTGCAGATCTTTTTTTGGAATTTTGCGGTCATACAACCGCTATTGCCCAGCCCCAAGCAAAGCTTTGCACTGGCGGACATGTTTTTCCTCAACAATCGCGGCGCCTATTTGCCCAAGCCCCATTTTGACGATCGCATCTGGCTGGTCGTGATTGCAATTTTTGCGGCCATTGTGGCGATCGTTTATGTGACCAAGTGGGCGCGTCGTCGCCAGGAATCAACGGGGCAACCGTTTCATACCTTCTGGGCCGGATTGGGCATTTTGCTCGGGCTTCCGCTGGCGACGTATTTTCTTTCGGGCGTTCAAGTCACGGTAGATTATCCGGCGCTTCAAGGCTTCAATATGCGGGGCGGTACGGAAGTTATTCCAGAGTTGCTTTCGCTCACGTTGGCGCTCGCTACCTATACCGCTTCGTTTATCGCTGAGATTGTGCGTGCGGGCATCCAGGGCGTGAGTTACGGGCAGACCGAGGCGGCGCGTGCGCTTGGCTTGCGTCATGCCTATACGTTGCGTCTGGTGGTGATCCCCCAGGCCATGCGCATCATTATTCCGCCGCTTACCGGTCAGTATTTGAATTTGATGAAAAACTCTTCGTTGGCCACCGCCATCGGTTACCCGGATTTGGTCGGCGTGTTTATGGGCACGACCTTGAACCAGACGGGGCAGGCGGTGGAAATCGTCGGCATGACCATGGCTGTTTATCTCGCCATTTCGCTCATCATTTCAGCATTCATGAATTGGTGGAACAAGCATATGGCATTGGTGGAGCGCTAGGTCATGAATGAATTCAAACCGCTTCCCAATCTTCCGCCGCCGGTCGCTACCGCCGGCGTAATTGGGTGGCTGCGCGCCAATTTATTCCCTTCTCCGTTTAGTGCGTTGCTGACGGTGTTGGGAATCTATTTCCTTTACATCACGCTGGTTCCATTTTTGGATTGGGCGGTGTTCTCTGCCGATTGGTTTGGCACCGACAAGTCCGCCTGTATCAGCGGCGGCGCATGTTGGGCGTTTGTTACGTCGCGCATTGATTTTTTTATCTACGGTTTTTTCCCGACAAGTGAGGTTTGGCGGATCAATATTTGTTTTGCGTTGTTTGTTATTTCGTTCGCGCCTCAGTTTTTCGACGCTTTTCCCTATAAGAAAAATCTCGGCATTTTTTCGCTTACGGTGTTTCCGGCCATTAGTTATGTGTTGATTTCCGGCGGTTGGTTCGGGCTTGTCGAGGTTTCCACGGAAAAGTGGGGTGGCCTGTCGTTAACTCTGATGCTCGCCTATGTGGGCATTGTTGCCGCACTTCCCTTTGGCGTGGTGCTGGCCTTGGGGCGGCGTTCTCAATTGCCGGTAATCCGCACATTTTGCATTTTGTTTATCGAGTGGTGGCGCGGTGTGCCGCTGATTTCCGTGCTGTTCATGTCATCGGTCATGCTGCCGTTGTTTCTGCCTGAAGGTATGAACTTCGACAAACTGCTGCGGGCGCTGATTGGTATTATCATGTTCCAGTCCGCTTATATGGCGGAAGTCGTGCGTGGGGGGCTGCAAGCCATTCCGCGCGGCCAGCATGAAGCGGCCGATGCATTGGGGCTGGGTTACTGGAAGAGTATGTTATTGGTCATTTTGCCGCAGGCTCTGAAACTGGTCATCCCCGGCATCGTCAATACCTTCATTGCGTTATTTAAAGATACCACCTTGGTGCTGATCATTGGTTTGTTTGAGGTGCTGGCCTCTGTGGAAGCGGTTGTGCGGGGCGCGCAATGGCGGGGGCTAACCTTTGAAGGGTATGTTTTTGTTGGCTTGTGTTTTTGGGTGTTCTGCTTTGGCATGTCGCGTTACAGCCAGAAGCTGGAGCGTAAACTGAACACGGGCCATAAACGTTAAGTTTTGAATTGCGTGAGGAAAGTTACATGGCATCTACCGATTTTGCGGTGCAAATGATCAACGTCAACAAATGGTACGGTGAGTTCCACGTGCTCAAAGACATCAATCTGAATGTCAGCGTGGGCGAGCGCATCGTTATTTGTGGTCCATCTGGTTCCGGAAAATCGACCATGATCCGCTGCATTAATCGGCTTGAAGAACATCAGGCGGGGCAGATCATCGTGGGCGGCATCGAGTTGACGCATGACCTAAAACGTATTGATGAGGTGCGCCGCGAAGTGGGGATGTGCTTTCAGCATTTTAATCTGTTCCCGCATCTCACCGTGTTGGAAAACTGCACCTTGGCGCTGATTTGGGTGCGTAAAATGCCTAAGAAAAAAGCTGAAGAAGTCGCCATGCATTATCTGGAGCGGGTGAAAATTCCAGAGCAGATGAACAAATTTCCGGGCCAACTTTCAGGTGGCCAGCAGCAACGGGTGGCCATTGCGCGTTCGTTGTGCATGAATCCTAAGGTGATGTTGTTCGACGAACCGACCTCGGCGCTTGATCCGGAAATGATCAAAGAAGTGTTGGATGTTATGGTGCAGTTGGCCGAGGAAGGCATGACCATGTTGTGCGTGACTCATGAAATGGGCTTCGCCAAGCTGGTCGCCGACCGCGTGATCTTCATGGATGCGGGCCAAGTGGTTGAAGAAAATAAACCAGAACCGTTTTTTAACGATCCCCAGAATGACCGCACCAAATTGTTTTTAAGCCAGATTTTGAACCACTGACATCGGGAGTGGACCTTTATGTCCTCAGCCGCATACAAAAGCCTGCGCGAGCGCGCCCTGGAAACGTCGAAAAAGATTCAGGACATCTTGAAGATCAACTGCGCCGAGAATGAGCAGCAGGTGGTTAATACCATTGAGCGGGCGATTATTGAGGCATTGCTTGAGGAGCGCGAACGCTGCGCAAGTGTCGCTTATGATCACGTTTGCACAGAAGATCGCGACAAGGCGCACAAGGTGGCGGAGGAAATCCGCCGCATCCGCAACGCACTGACCGTCAATCTGGAAAGTATGCGCTGATGCCTTGCGATTAGGGGCGCTCTTAATTTCTGGGCATGGTGAAAAGGTTTGAATTCGGCTATCATTGGTTTTGTATCTGGCGCTTTTCTCTCGGCACTTAATTCTCCGTCCGTTTGGCATTAAGGGGAAATACGATGAAAATCACGCAGCGCGTAAAAAAAATTCTTTCCAATTATGAAGGTCAAACCCCTGGCACCAAAGCGAACTTGGCGCGTATGTTGATGCACGGCAAGCTGGCCGGCACGGGCCATCTGTTGATTTTGCCCGTCGATCAGGGCAATGAGCATGGCCCTGCCCGCAGCTTCGCCCCCAATGCGCCGGGTTATGATCCGCACTACCATTACCAACTGGCGATCGATGCGGGCATGAGTGCATATGCTGCGCCCTTAGGTTTTTTGGAGGCCGGGGCCGATAGTTTCGCCGGGGCCGTTCCGACCATCTTGAAGGTCAACAGCGCCAATTCGCTGTGCGGCGTCAAGGGGGCGCCGACGCAGGCGTTTACCGGAACGGTGGACGATGCATTGCGCTTGGGTTGTTCGGCTGTCGGCTTTACCATTTATCCCGGTTCCGACGCCGCCTATGAGATGATGGAACAGATCAGCGATATGGCGGTACACGCCAAATCCGTCGGTCTGGCCGTGGTTATTTGGTCATACCCGCGCGGCGGCAATTTGTCGAAAGAAGGTGAGACCGCCATTGATGTGACCGCCTATGCAGCGCATTTGGCGGCGCAACTGGGCGCACATATCATTAAGGTCAAACCGCCCACTGCGCACATCGAGCAAGAAGCCGCGAAGAAAGTCTATCTGGCGCAGGGCATTCCTATTGCGACCTTGTCGGAGCGCATTCGCCATGTGGTGCAGTCCGCTTTTGACGGGCGGCGCATGGTGGTGTTTTCGGGCGGTGAGGCCAAGGACACGGCAGGCCTGCTCGATCAGATTCGCCAAATTCGCGACGGCGGCGGCACAGGTTCCATCGTCGGGCGCAATTCTTTCCAACGACCGAAGGAAGATGCCCTCGATATGCTGGATCGCATCGTCGAAATCTATAAAGGCAAATGAGGTGTTCGCGCTACCCCGTTAGGTGCTGATGGGCACGTCAACGGCGTCGCCCCATTCTGCCCAGGAACCGTCATAGACGGCGCAGTCTTCTTTGCCGATGAGGTGCATGGCGAACGCCAGCACGCATGCGGTCACGCCCGAGCCGCAGGTGGCGATGGCGGGTTTGTCCATGTCCACACCTGCGGCGTCCAGGATATCGGTGATCTCGGTGGCATTGAGGAACCTAAAATCGTGGGACGGCGGCGTGATCAGCGTGAACGGCACGTTGATCGAGCCGGGGATATGGCCCCGGTGTTCGGTCGGGCGTGGTTCGTGATCGATGCCTTTGAAGCGGCCTTCGTTGCGCGCATCTACCACCTGAAAGTCTCTGTTTTTTAGATTGGCCAGCATGTCGGCCTTGGATTTCACTAGGTCGGGATTGAACCGGGCTTTGAACAGGCACGGTTTGATCTCGGGCGCTTCGGTTTGCAACGGGCGGCGCTCCTTGCCCCAGCGCACCAATCCGCCATCCAATAGGGATGCATTCATGTAGCCGAACGTGCGCAGCATCCACCACAGGCGGCACGCCGCCATGTATCCGCCATTGGCGTCGTAGATGACGATCTTGTGGGTGTGGGATATGCCCAGTTGGCCCATGGCATCGGCGAACATGACCGCGCTCGGCAACATATGCGGCAGTCCGGTGGAGGTATCGGCGATACGGTCAATGTCGAAATGCACTGAACCGGGAATGTGGCGATAGGTCCATTCCTCATACGCGTCGCGGTCGGCGTGGGGCAGGTGATAGGTGGCGTCGATGATGCGCAGGTCCGGGTCAGCCAAGTGCGCTTCGAGCCATTCGCCGCTGACCAGCGCGTTGGGGTTCTTAAATTCCATGGATAGGGGGCCTCGATAGGGTCTGGGAAATATCATACGATTTTAAAAGCGCGCGGAACCTAACAAAGTTAGGCCCGGACGTCCAGCCATTCCGGCACCGGCAGGTTTTTGGACCTCAAAAACGCCGGATTGAACAGTTTGCTTTGATAGCGTGTGCCGAAATCGCACAGCACGGTGACGATGGTGTGCCCCGGCCCCATTTTTTTCGCCAAGTGTACCGCGCCCGCGACGTTGATGCCGCTGGAGCCGCCTAAGCACAGGCCTTCGTGCCTGAGCAGATCGAAGATGTAGGGCAGGGCTTCGGTATCGGGAATCTGGAACGCTTCGTCAATCGGAGCGCCTTCCAAATTTTTGGTGATGCGGCCTTGGCCGATGCCTTCGGTGATGGAGGAACCCTCGGCTTTCAGTTCGCCGTGGGCGTAGTGGTTGAACAGCGCCGAACCCATCGGATCGGCCAAAGCGATGACCACGTCTTTGTTTTTTTCCTTCAGCCCGATGCTGATGCCTGCCAGCGTGCCACCGGTGCCCACCGCGCACACAAAGCCATCGACCTTGCCATCGGTCTGGGTCCAGATTTCCTGCGCCGTACCTTCGATATGGGCGTCGCGGTTGGCGGTATTGTCGAACTGGTTGGCCCACAAAGCACCATTGGGTTCGGATGCGGCCAGTTCTTGGGCCTTGCGCTCAGACACATGCACATAGTTTCCCGGGTCGCGATAGGGCACCGCCGGAACTTCGATCAGTTCCGCGCCGATCAGGCGAAGGGTGTCTTTCTTTTCTTGGGCCTGCGTTTCGGGAATGATGATCACCGAACGATAGCCCAGCGCGTTGCCGACCAACGTCAGCCCAATGCCGGTATTGCCTGCCGTACCTTCGACGATGACGCCACCGGGTTTTAGCAGGCCACGCCGTTCGGCATCGCGTACGATGTAAAGCGCGGCGCGGTCTTTTACCGATCCGCCGGGGTTCAAAAATTCGCACTTGCCAAGGATCAAGCAGCCCGTCGCTTCGGATGCGGCGTTTAAGCGGATCATCGGCGTATTGCCGATGGCGTCGGGAAAACCGGTGCGCACATCCATTCTGTGTATTCCTTGTGTTATTTAATTTATTTTCGCGCTAACATATGTATAAACAACATAAGGGCAATGTGGCTTGGCTTCAAGGGTTATCCGCCTGATTTCACACCCCATTTTTGTTTTAGGATGTCCCGGTTGATGTGGAACCATTGCATGGCGATCAGCGTCATGGAATTGGTGAAGCGTCCTTCGTTCAGCCATTCAAGCGCCGTGGCGGTAGGCACGGACAGCACCCGAATGTCTTCGCCTTCGTGCTGCAAGCCATACACGCCGCCTGCGGTTGAGGCATCAATACGACCGCAAAACAGAAAAACGCTTTCCGTGGTTCCGCCAGGGCTCACCAGATAGTGGGCGATGGGTTCGATGTCGGATATTTCGCAGTTCGCTTCTTCGACGCTTTCGCGCCGGGCGACCGCTTCGGGCGTTTCGCCTGCGTCGATGATGCCCGCGATGCATTCCAACAGCCACGGTGAATGCCGGTCTTTGTCAAACCAGGGTGAATTGAACGCGGCGTATGCGCCGGGGCGGAACTGTTCGATAAACACCAGACGCTCTAAATCTGGATCATAGAGCAATACGGCGGTGGCGTGGCCGCGCTCGAAAATTTCGCGCATCAAGGGGCCGGTCCAGCCGCCTTCGTGTTTTTTGTGTTTGAGGATGTAGCGGTCGATTTTGAAATAACCGTCATGTTTGCGCACACACTCCTGCACTTCGACGTCGTCGCAGGTGAAGGTCTCGGTGGCCAAGGGTTCGGGGCGGGTGTCGTCTGACATGATGCTGCCCTAGCCCCAAAATCTTCCCGATACGCCGGCGATGATGACAAGGACGCCTAAGCTTAAGTTGATGGTGACAATGCGCCGGATGGTGGCGAGATGTTTTGCGCCCAAGGCCCAGTCTTTATTCGCGACGGCGGCTTGCAGCGCCGGATAGGGTTTAAAAAACAAAAAGACGAACAGCGCGGTCATCACCCATGACAGGCCATGCATGACCTCGACATGGCGGCCCGCCGCTGCAAAACCGCCAAAATCGACAAACACCATCGCGTAACCGGAGGCAGGCAATATGCCGACCGCGATCCATACCCAGGCGAAGAAGCGGGGGAAAATACGCGACCACACGCCCAGGCGTGTGGCGGGTTCTTCTGTCATCAACGTGGGGCGAAGGATCAAATGTGCGAAAAACATGCCGCCCACCCACACCACGGCGGCTAAGGTATGCAGGGTGCTCACTACGGGAAACAGCAGCATGTCCATCGTTCAACTCCTTGAGGCCTTGTTAGGCGAAACGTTCCCAACCCAATCCGCTGATGTCCACTTCCGGTGCGTGACCGCGCACCAAGTCGGCCACGATGCGCGCGGTGCCTGCGGCCAGCGTCCAACCCAGCATGCCGTGTCCGGTGTTGAGCAATAGGTTGGGTTGTTTGGCGTGCCCGACGATGGGAAGGCTGTCGGGGGTCAGCGGGCGAAGCCCCGTCCAATACTTGGCGTGATCGGGTTCGCAGGCGCGTGGGAACAGCTTCATGGTGCTGTCGAGGGTGATACGGGCGCGTGCTTCGACCAGTTCGGTGTCATAGCCGTTCAGTTCCAGCATACCGGCCACGCGCAGGCTGTTGCCGATGCGGCTGAACACCAATTTGTGGGTGTTGCTGGTGATGGAAAGCTGCGGCGCCATAGCGTCGTCCAGCACCGGGACGGTGAGTGAATATCCCTTGGCCGGATAGATGGGCAGCTTTAAATCCAGTCCCTTCATCACTTGGGGGCTGTAACTGCCTAGCGCCAGAATGAACGTGTCGGCATCTTCTTCGCCCCGGTCGGTGAGCGCGTGGGTGATGCGTTCGCCTTCGCGTTTCAAACCCTTGACCGTGGTGTTCCAATGAAAGGTCACGCCCAAAGTTTCGGCGCGCGCCGCCAGATGGCGGGTAAAGGCGTAACAATCGCCACTTTCGTCGAGGGGCGTGTGAATGCCGCCTGCAATCGAAAAGGTGGAATACGCGAGGGATGGTTCAAGCTCGATACAGCCTTTGTGGTCGAGCGCGGTTCGCGATCCGCCGAGTTCCCGCCATGAGCGGATGGCGTCCACATCGCGGTCCAGTTCGCGCGCATCTTGATATAGACCCAAAATGCCGCCGCGACGGTGATCGAAGGCGATGGCTTCGGTCTTGAGAATGTCATGCAGGCGTTCGCGCGCAAACAGCGCCAGCCGCAAGATAAGCTCGGCATTGTGCCAGTAAACGGGCTCGGCACAGTTGGCGATAAAGTTGAGCGTCCATGCCCACATCGCGGGATCTAGACGCAACCGAAAGAGCAGGGGGGCATCGCGTTTGCCCAACCACTTGATCGCCTTTTGCATCACGCCGGGTCCGGCCAATGGGGCGCCATGGTCCCACGACAATTGGCCGCCGTTGGCAAAGCTGGTTTCCAAGCCGGGGCCTTCGCAACGGTCGATGACCGTGACGTCATGGCCGTCACGGGCGAGTTCAAATGCGGTTGTGATGCCCACAACACCGGCGCCGAGCACTAGGACTTTCATCCATTCCCCGTTTGTTTCGTTTGAAAGACGATAGGATTCATGTAGCGCAGATGGCGCTCAATGTCACTGAAAAGCAAAGTTTCTTTGCCGCACGCGGGCGCAAAAAAAAGCCGCCCGGCGGAACCGAACGGCTTTTTTGAGTTTGCATAAATGACCTTCGTTATTTCATAATTTTGAAGGCGTAGAAACGTCCGTATTTATCGCCCATGTACAAATGACCATTGCCGAAGCCGATGCCGACGCGAGAATTCATGCCTGTGGCGTGAGACCAAAGTTGTTTGCCCGTCGCCTTGTCCAGCCCGTACACGAAACCACGCTGGCTCATGAAGTAGAGCTTGTCGCCATCGATAACCGGTTTGATCAGCAGGTAATCGAAGGCGCCGCCGGGGACGTTGTAACGCCAGATCGGTTGACCGTCCTTGGTGGACCAAGCGTGTACGAAGGTATTGGCGGTGCCTAGGTAAATCACGTCGCCTTCGCCGATGAGCGAGGGCACCCAGTTTTCCGTATCGCGTTTCCACAACACTTTACCGGTGGCTGCGTCCAGACCGTAGGCGAAGTCTTGATAGGCGACGAAGGTCAGACGATCTTGAGTGGCATAAAGCGCCTTGGGCGTGCCTTCCACGGAAACGTGGGTCCATTTTACTTTTCCCGTTGCTTTATCGATGGCGTAGTACCGCGCCGGTCCGCCTTCTTCATCGGTGAAGTCGGGGTTGTTGTAGTTGCCCGCGACGTACACCGTGTCGCCAAAGCTGGTGGCGGTTTGCAACAAATAGTCCTCGGTGACGAACGACCAGTTGATGCGGCCATCGGCGCGATTGATGGAAAAGAGCGTTGCCCCCGTCAGCGGATCGGCGGGCAGGTCTGGGCCGACGAAGGTGGTCGACACAAAAATTGCGTCATCCGCAAAGTGTGCAGGGCGCTGGCAGTTGATGCCCAAATCGACGGTCCATTGCGGCGTGCCATCGGCGCGGTTGAGTGCTGCCAATTTGCCGCCTTTGACGCACACGAAAACTTGTTCCCCAATGCTGCTGAAACCGCGATCCCACACGCCTTCTTTGGGCGCGAATTGCCACTTGATTTTGCCGGTGGCGGCGTCAAATGCGAGCAGCGGCCCGCCTTCGGGAACGGTTAAGACGATGTCTCCGGCGACGACCGGGGCGATGTTGGTCGGCTTGCCCGTTTCGTACGTCCACGCCAGCTTCAACGCGTCGCCATCGGCGGCGGAGGCGGCGTTTATGGACATCAGCCCCATCGTACAAACGAGGGCCATTCTTTTTATTGTTGTTGATAGACGAGCCATGATTTCCTTCCTGAAATTGTTGTTTTTATTTAAGAAAATTAAAAAATAAAGGCGGGAGAATGATCTCCCGCCTTTATCGTTCTTAAGCCCGAATGGAGCCGAGATTAGCGATTGCCGTGCAGGACAATCGGACCATCGCGGTTTTCTTCGGTGATGTCAAACTCGATACCCGGAGGCATACGGTTGTCACGCAGACGAGCTTTCATCTTCGAGTGACCCCAGTCGAAGTCGGTTTTGCCGACTGCGGACTGGCCGAGCAGAGCAACCCCTGGCGGCTTGGCCAGGACGTCGCCGCCCTTCAAGACGCCTTCATAGGTCGTCAGGTCCATTTCGTGCAGGGATTCTTCGGTGTTGCCGGAATGGCAGGAAGAGCAAGCAGCGAGACCTTCACCCCAGTAGTTGTCTTTGGTGAACATCGGCTGAATGACGTTTTTGAACGTATCGTCATTCTTTGCGCCAGCCATAACCCAGTCGCCCATCGCACCGACTTCGCAACCTTTGTCCTTGTTGATGTTGCAAGGACCGTCGCGGTTTTCTTCGGTGATGTCGAATTCGACGCCGGGAGGCATACGGTTATCACGCAGACGAGCCTTCATCTTCGAATGACCCCAGGCGTAGTCGGTTTTGCCGACTGCTGACTGACCGAACAGGGCAACCCCTGGCGGCTTCGCCAAAACGTCGCCACCCTTCAGGATGCCTTCGTAGTTGGTCAGGTCCATTTCGTGCAGAGATTCTTCGGTGTTGCCGGAATGGCAAGAAGAACATGCAGCCAGATTGTCACCCCAGATGTTTTCTTTGGTGAACAGCGGCAAGATGTCTACATCGAACGTGCCAGCGGCATCATTACCGCTCAGGTCCTTGTAAGAAAACTTGCCGTTCGGAGCGCCGGCATTCACCCATGCAGCCATGAGTTCAACGGCTTTAACTGCTCCCGGAGTGCTTTCCATGACTTCGGCCATTGCGGGCGTAGCCGCAGTGGTCGCCATCAAGGCCCCCAGTAACATCCCCTTTAGTGATAGTTCTTTTTTCATATGGGTTTCCCCCTGTTTTCAGTAAAACAACCGCGTTATGATTAACGTGACTTGGTAAGCGGTGCAAGCAGAAATACTGCACTTTATAAAATGCAAAAACACTAATATATCCATGGCGCTACGCCATTTTATTCTATTTGATTTTTCTAATAAACCGTACCTGCGGGTGACCGACGGGAGGGGGGATGAAGTTCAAAACCCGTTGAAAATAGGTGCGTTGCGGTGCTATCGGCCGGATCGGATTTAGCGATTTTTTTTGCCAGGGGGTTGGGAGTTTTAGAGGGGTGGAGGTGTGTGGTTTGGGGCGTGATTAGGGCGGATTTTTTTTATATGGCCGTTTATAACGGGCTTTCTGCCCGAAGATTTTGATCAAACAAACGATCTTTTTGGTCATAAAATTATAATTTCCCCCGGTTAAGGTGCCGAAAAAATTAAGGTCACACAAACAAAACATGGATTCAGGCATCCGGCAAAAAAGGGATTCGCCCATGCATATTCTCAGCGTTGCCCAATCTTATCAGGCGGACCAAGGCGCCGCCCAAGCCGGAATTGCGGGGGTGCAGCTCATGGAAGCGGCGGGGCAGGCCGTCGTCCACGCCATACAAGCACAATGGGAAAAACGACCCGTGCTGGTTTTGGCCGGGCCGGGCAACAACGGGGGGGACGGTTTTGTCGTCGCGCGCCTGTTGCAGGCGGCCAAATGGCCGGTGCAGGTCTATTTGTTGGGCGATAAATCCAGTCTCACAGGGGATGGTGCCGTCAACGCCAAGCGCTGGCGGGGCAAAGTCCTGCCGCTGGATGACGTTTTGGAGCGTCTGATCGATTTGCCGGGAGGCGACGACTTCATCTTAGTCGACGCCCTGTTTGGTGCGGGCTTGTCTAGGCCGTTGGAGGGCACGGTCAAAACCCTGGTGGAATTGCTCAACATCAAGCGTGATGAAGGTCTTGCCCCGCCCGTGGTGGCGGTGGATATGCCGTCGGGCGTTCATGGGGATACCGGTTTGGCGTTAGAAGATATCGCGCTTCAGGCGGATTTGACGGTGACGTTTGGTCATCCCAAACCGGGGCATTTGCTGATGCCCGGACGAAAGTTGTGCAGTGAGCTTTTGGTGGTCGATATCGGTATTCCCGACGCCGTTGTCGCCGAGATCGCCCCTTTGACGATGCTTAACGATGCGGAACTGTGGGGCGAGGCTTTCCCCGATATGGATGTCAACGCCAACAAGTACGCGCGCGGTCATCTGGTGGTCTTGGGCGGGGCCGTGATGTGTGGCGCGGCACGCCTGGCGGCGCTGGCGGCAAGGCGCGCGGGTGCCGGGTTGGTGAGCATTGCCGCGCCCGACGACGCGTTCTCCATCTATGCCGCTGCGGTTGATCCAGGAACGTTAGTGTATCCGTTCAATGGATTGAAAACATTTAAGAAAATGCTCAATGATGAGCGTAAAACCACACTGATCATCGGCCCCGGTGCAGGGCTTTGCAAAGCCACCCGCGATAAGGTCTTGGCCGTATTAAAAGCGGGCAAACGCGCCGTTTTAGACGCTGACGCGCTGAGCGTCTTTGAAGATACGCCCAAGGCCTTGTTTAAGGCCTTGAAAGGCAGCGGTCATGATGTTGTGCTGACCCCGCATGGCGGCGAGTTCGCCCGTCTGTTTCCCGATCTGGCAAAACGACAGGGCAGTATCGGCAAGCTGGAAGTCACGCAGTTGGCCGCCAAACGCGCGGGCTGCGTGGTGCTTTATAAAGGTGCGGATACGGTGGTCGCAACCCCGGATGGGCGGGCGGGCATTACCGTGAACGCGCCGCCGACACTGGCCACGGGCGGTACCGGCGACGTTCTGGCGGGTTTTATCGGCGCGCTGCTGGCCCAGGGCATGCCCGCGTTCGAGGCCGCCAACGCGGCGGCGTGGCTGCATGCCGAGTGCGCCAATGCCTTCGGCCCCGGACTGATCGCCGAAGACTTGATTGACGAACTGCCGGACGTGCTGGACGAGTTGTTCGATTTGCTCGACTAACGCTTGCTACGGTGTGGTTGACTGGGGGCGCGATTTGTATAAAGTGCGCGCCACGCTCGGGTATCCGGGCCGTCGGCGGGCGTGGTGGAATTGGTAGACACGCCAGATTTAGGTTCTGGTGGCGGAAACGCCTTGGGGGTTCAAGTCCCTTCGCCCGCACCACGCGTTTTAACCGATGGTCGGAAATTCGCAACGCAATGAGATTGAGCAGGGCGCCAGCCGGGCCCCGATTGGGTACAGATCCCGGGCAGGCGTCCTTATTGGGTTATTTCAAGCACAAACGGGGTTACCATGCAGGTTACCGAAACCAAAAACGAAGGCCTAAGCCGCGAATACACATTGGCCATTTCGGCGGCTGATTTCGAGTCCACCGTCACCAACCGCCTGGAACATTTGGCGAAGACCGTCAACATACCGGGCTTTCGCAAGGGCAAGGTTCCTCTTAGCATTTTGCGCAAGAAGTATGGTCCGAACGTTATGGGCGAAGCCCTGGACAAGGCCGTCAACGAAGCCGCGACCAAAGTGTTGAGCGACAATAAACTGCGCGCCGCGACGCAGCCGCAGATCGAAATCGTCAAATTCGAAGAAGGCCAGGATATCGAGTGCAAGTTGGCGGTCGAAGTCATGCCGCAGATTGAAATCGGCGACTTCACCAAAATTTCCATCGTTCGTCCGGTGACCAAAATCGACGAATCCGAGGTGGACAAGACCCTCGACCGGATGGCCCAGGCATATAAGACCGCCACGCCCATCGCCAAGGCCCGTAAAACCAAATCCGGCGACGTGATCTTGCTTGATTTTGCGGGTTCCGTCGACGGCGTGGAATTCCCCGGCGGCAAGGCCGAGGCTTATTCCCTGGAATTAGGCTCGAACAGCTTCATTCCCGGTTTTGAAGAACAGTTGATCGGCGTTAATGCCGGTGACGATGTTGAAGTGAAGGTCTCGTTCCCCGCCGAATACGGCGCTAAGGAATTGGCCGGCAAGGATGCGGTTTTTGCCTGTAAGGTCAAAGAAATCCAAGAATCCAAGCCGTCCGCCATTGACGATGAACTGGCCAAAAAGGCCGGTATGGAAAACCTCGATGCGCTGAAAACCGCCATTCGCGAACAGCATAGCCAGGGCTTTACCGAAATCAGCCGTCAAAAGGCCAAGCGTGCCCTGTTGGATGCGTTGAACGATGTTTATGCATTCGATCTGCCGCAAAGCATGGTGGATGCCGAATACCAAAGCATCTTGAAGGCTTTTGAAAAGGCCAAGGAAGCGGGCCAGGAAGTCGAAGACATGGACGACGACGACCGCGATATTGATTTTCGCGATATCGCTGCGCGCCGCGTCAAGCTGGGCCTGTTGTTCGCCGAAGTGGGCCGCACCAACAATATTCAAGTGGCGCAGGACGATATCCAGCAGGCCATCATGAAGGAAGCGCGGAACTATCCGGGCCAAGAGCAGATGGTCTTTAAATATTATCAAGAAAACCCGCAGGCGATGCAGCAGTTGTCCGGCCCGGTGTATGAAGAAAAGATCGTCGATTTCATCATGGAATTGGCCAAGGTCACCGATAAAACGGTGTCGGCCGATGAATTGATGGCCGATGACGAAGCGGACAAGCCGAAGAAGGCCGCCGCCAAGAAAACTCCGGCTAAAAAGGCTGCCGCCAAGGCCGACGATGAGCCTGCAGCTGAAAAGGCTCCGGCCAAAAAGCCTGCGGCTAAAAAGACTGCCGCAAAAAAAGCGGACTAAAAGGCCTTTTCTTTTCGGTTCCCGCCCCCATACTCTTGGGGGCGGGTTTCGATTCCGGGCTCGCTTAATCGGTTATAGCAATCCTTGAGGACTTTACGGCCATGCGCGATCGCGATCCCATCGAATTTTATATGAGCTCTTTGGTGCCTATGGTGGTGGAAACCACCAATCGTGGCGAACGGGCATACGACATCTATTCGCGGATGTTGAAGGAGCGCATCATCTTTTTGACCGGGCAGGTCGATGATTACGTCGCCAGTCTGATTTGCGCGCAGTTGCTGTTTTTGGAAAGCGAAAATCCGAGCAAGGATATCTCGTTCTATATCAATTCGCCGGGCGGCATCGTCACCAGCGGCCTCGCCATCTATGATACCATGCAGTACATCCGTTCCAAGGTGTCCACGGTGTGTATCGGTCAGGCGGCGTCCATGGGGTCGCTGTTGCTGGCGGCGGGCGAGCCGGGCATGCGTTTCGCGCTGCCCAATGCGCGGGTGATGATTCACCAACCTTCGGGCGGCGCTCAGGGGCAAGCCACCGACATCGAAATTCAGGCCCGTGAAATCTTGTCGCTGCGGGCGCGCCTCAACGATATTTACGTCAAACATACCGGCAAAGATCTCAAGCACATCGAAGGTGCGATGGAGCGCGACAAATTCCTCAGCCCCGAAGAAGCTAAGGAATTCGGCCTTATCGATGAGGTGGTTCACCAGCGTCCCGCTGAAGAAACCGACCCTAAATCCAAGAAGCCGTAAGGACTGATGGGTGTCGCCGTTTCGGGCTTTATGGGATGGGCGGCGCACGTATGGTCCCACGTGCTTTAAGGAAAACGAAATTATTGTCCGTTAAGTAAGGCGTGCCGCCTTGACGTTGGCGGTGTTTGTCGTTGGTTGGGCTGCGGTGTCAAAGATGCTGAAATCGTTGGCATTTGTTGGGCGGGCTTACCATATATCGAATGAAAAGTGTGTTGCCTTCGTCCCCAAGGGGTGGGTTGGCGTCACGAAAGTATAACGAAAGGGATTGTCCCCCCCCGCCGCTCGTGGCTAATATAGTCGCAAGATGACTAAAATCAGGCGCGGGGCCTAGACAAACGGAGTGCCCATGACCAAGTCCACCAGCGGCGGAGATTCCAAAAACACCCTCTACTGCTCGTTCTGCGGTAAGAGCCAACACGAAGTCCGCAAGCTGATTGCCGGACCGACGGTATTCATCTGCGATGAATGCGTCGAACTGTGCATGGATATCATCCGTGAAGAACATAAAAGCTCGCTGGTTAAGTCTGGTGAAGGCGTACCCACGCCGCGGCAGATTTGCAAAGTTCTCGACGATTACGTGATCGGTCAGGATTTGGCCAAACGTGTGCTGTCGGTGGCCGTGCATAACCATTACAAGCGCCTGAGCCACACCGCCAAGGGCGATGACGTGGAACTGGCGAAGTCGAACATTTTGCTGATCGGCCCGACCGGCAGCGGCAAGACGCTGCTGGCGCAAACGCTGGCGCGCATCATCGACGTTCCGTTCACCATGGCCGACGCGACCACGCTGACCGAAGCCGGTTACGTGGGCGAGGACGTGGAAAACATCATCCTCAAGCTGTTGCAGGCCGCCGACTATAACGTCGAGCGCGCGCAGCGCGGCATCGTCTACATCGACGAAGTGGATAAAATCAGCCGCAAGTCTGACAATCCGTCCATTACCCGCGACGTGTCGGGTGAAGGCGTGCAGCAGGCATTGCTGAAAATCATGGAAGGCACCGTGGCCTCCGTTCCGCCGCAGGGTGGCCGCAAGCATCCGCAGCAAGAATTCTTGCAGGTGGATACCACGAACATCTTGTTTGTGTGCGGCGGCGCATTCTCGGGTCTGGACAAGATCATTTCCATGCGTGGCAAGGGTTCATCCATCGGCTTTGGCGCCGATGTGAAATCCCCGGATGCACGTGGCGTGGGTGAGGTGCTGCGCGACTTAGAACCCGAAGATTTGTTGAAGTTCGGCTTGATCCCTGAATTTGTCGGTCGTGTGCCGGTGCTTGCCACCTTGGAAGATCTCGACAAAGAGGCGCTCGTCACCATTTTGACCGAACCCAAAAATGCGTTGGTGAAGCAATACCAGCGCCTGTTCGAAATGGAAGACGTGCAGTTGACCTTCACCGAAGGCGCGTTGAAGGAAATCGCCGCACGGGCAGTCGAGCGTAAAACGGGCGCGCGCGGCCTGCGCTCCATCATGGAAGCCATCTTGCTCGATACCATGTTCGATCTTCCGGGCCTCGATGGCGTCGAAGAGGTGGTAATCAATCGCGAAGTGGTGGCCGAGGCGGCCAAACCGCTGTTCATTTACGCTGAACGCGTGGATGGCGTAGAATCGAGCGCTTCATAAGCGTCTTCACCTTAAAATTCGGGAGTTAAACCCTAAAAAAAGACCGTCGGAGGCGAAAATCTCCGGCGGTTTTTCTATTCTCTGCCCACTAATGCACCATTTTTTGACTTTTATCCCCAAAATGAAGCCTCAAAGCCTTGAAGGGCGGGCGTAACGGGTCCATCTTTAAGTCATACGAGCGTTTGCGCTTTCTGTGTGAACCTTCAACCCAAAAAGGACATTGGCTTCATGACCACCCTGTTGTCCCCCGGCGAGCTTCTTCCCGTTCTGCCCTTGCGCGATATCGTCGTTTTTCCGCACATGATCGTGCCGCTATTCGTGGGCCGCGATAAATCCGTGCGGGCCCTGGAAGACGTGATGCGCGAGGACAAACAGATCCTTTTGGTCGCGCAAAAAAACGCGGCCCAGGACGAACCCGGACCGGAAGACATTTATTCCGTGGGTACGGTGTCGACGGTGTTGCAGTTGTTGAAGCTGCCTGACGGCACGGTCAAGGTCTTGGTTGAAGGTGGCAGACGCGCGCGGATTGTCAAATATGCTGAAAACGCCGATTTTTTCCAGGCCCAAGTGGAAGTTCTGGCCGAAGACGAGTCCGAGGATAAAGAACTCGAAGCTCTGTCGCGTTCGGTGGTGACGGAGTTTGAGCAGTACATCAAACTCAACAAAAAAATTCCGCCCGAAGCCTTAGTGTCGATCAATCAGATCGAAGATGCGTCCAAGCTGGCCGATACGGTGGCGTCGCACCTAGCGCTGAAAATTTCCGAAAAGCAGGAGTTGCTGGAAGTCAACGCCGTGGCCGAGCGTTTGGAGCGCGTCTATTCCTACATGGAAGGCGAAATCGGCGTCTTGCAGGTGGAAAAGAAAATCCGCTCCCGCGTGAAGCGCCAGATGGAAAAAACCCAGCGCGAGTACTATTTGAATGAGCAGATGAAGGCCATTCAGAAGGAACTGGGCGAGGGTGAAGAAGGGCGCGACGAAGCGTCCGAAATGGAAGATCGCATCAAGAAAACGCGCCTGTCCAAGGAAGCGCGCGAAAAGGCCATGGGCGAGTTGAAAAAACTCAAATCCATGAGCCCGATGAGCGCCGAAGCGACCGTGGTGCGCAACTATCTCGATTGGATGCTGGGCATTCCCTGGAAAAAGAAATCGCCGGTTAAGAGGGATTTGAACGAGGCCCAGAAAATATTGGACCACGATCACTATGGCCTGGAAAAGGTCAAGGAACGTATCCTTGAATACTTGGCCGTACAATCGCGCACCAAAAAACTTAAAGGTCCGATTTTGTGTCTGGTTGGCCCGCCGGGCGTGGGTAAAACCAGCTTGGGCAAATCCATTGCCGTATCCACCGGGCGTAAGTTTGTGCGCATGAGCTTGGGCGGCGTGCGCGATGAGTCTGAAATTCGTGGCCACCGCCGTACTTACATCGGCTCGATGCCGGGTAAGGTCGTCCAGGGTATGAAAAAAGCCAAGGTCTCTAATCCGCTGTTCTTGCTCGACGAAATCGACAAGATGGGTTCCGATTGGCGTGGCGATCCGGCATCGGCGCTGCTTGAAGTGCTGGACCCGGAACAGAATTCCACCTTCAACGATCACTATTTGGAAGTGGATTACGATCTTTCCGACGTGATGTTCGTCACTACGGCGAACACCATGAATATGCCGGGGCCGCTTTTGGACCGTATGGAAATCATCCGTCTGTCCGGTTATACCGAAGACGAAAAGGTGGAAATAGCCAAACGTCACTTGATCGACAAACAGATCGAGGCGCATGGCCTCAAGGCGGACGAATGGTCCATTTCCGACGGCGCGCTGCTCGATTTAGTGCGTTATTACACCCGCGAAGCTGGGGTGCGTAGCCTGGAACGTGAAATCGCCAAGCTGGTGCGCAAGGCGACTAAGGAAATCGTGATGGATCCCAACACGGATCACGTCAAGGTCACGTCGCGCAATTTGGAAAAATATGCAGGCGTGAAGCGGTTCCGTTACGGCGAACTGGAAGAAGAAGACAAAGTCGGTATCACCACCGGTTTGGCGTGGACGGAAGTCGGCGGCGAAATCTTGCAGATCGAAGCGCTTATGGTGCCGGGCAAGGGGCGCATGACCATCACCGGTAAACTGGGTGATGTGATGACGGAATCGATCCAAGCCGCTAAGTCCTACGTTCAGTCCAAAGCCACCCAGTTCGGCATTGAACCGCCGATCTTCCAGAACAAGGACATTCACGTTCACGTTCCCGAAGGCGCAACGCCGAAGGATGGACCGAGCGCGGGTGTTGGCATGGTGACGTCGATCGTTTCCGTGTTGACCGGCGTGCCGGTGCGCAAGGATGTCGCCATGACCGGCGAAATTACGTTGCGCGGGCGGGTGTTGCCCATTGGCGGCTTGAAGGAAAAGCTGCTGGCGGCGCTTCGTTCGGGAATCAAGACGGTCTTGATCCCGCGCGATAATGAAAAGGATCTGGCGGAAATTCCCGACAATGTGAAGAAGGGCATGAAAATCATTCCCGTCTCGTATGTCACGGAAGTTTTGCAGCACGCCTTGACCGAATCGCTCATCCCAATTGAGTGGGATGAGACGGAAACGAAGGCTAAAGTGACGCAAAATGATGGGGAAGATGAGCACGGGGGCGTGCTCACCCATTAATCCTAGGAATTCTGCGGTTTTCGTGGTTTTAAGTGAGGAATCCCGGCGAAGCTTTTGTTTCACTGGGATTCTTTTTGACTGAGGTTGGGGGCGGGTCGCTAAAATTTTAGTCAAAAGCGTCTGAAAACCGCAAAAAACTGGGGAAAACTTGGCTTGCGTGATTGACGCGGTAGGCGTTTTTTCACTAGAGTCACTCTACTAGCGAATCACCGCGCCGGTCACAACGGCGCAACATTTATCTCAATCCTTAGATTCATAAGGGGGTCTTACGTTGAACAAGAATGATCTCATTGCCGCAGTCGCCGATACCACGGGTATGACCAAGGCTGATGCCACCAAAGCTGTTGACGGCGTTCTCGAGTCCGTCACCGGTGCTTTGAAGTCCGGCGACGAAGTCCGTTTGGTCGGCTTCGGCACGTTCTCGGTCGCCAAGCGCGCCGCGTCCACCGGTCGCAATCCGCGCACCGGCGAAAGCATCAAAATTCCGGCCTCCAAGCAGCCTAAGTTTAAGGCTGGCAAGGCCCTGAAAGACGCCGTCAACTAAGACAGCGCTTTTCGCATTCGATGCGGCCGCTTCCGGCAACGGGGGCGGCCGTTTCGTTTTTTAGGATTTGAGTATTCTCGCTTGAGTTCCTCGGGCGGGCGGTTTAGGTTCGCCTCGTTCCATGGGGGCGGTTAGCTCAGCTGGTAGAGCATCTCGTTTACACCGAGAATGTCGGCGGTTCGATCCCGTCACCGCCCACCATTGAAACTTATCCTTTAATGCTTTTTGTATGATGCATGTATTGAGTGCAGCCCGTCTGAAGAGGGGCTGCGCCTAGATGTTTTGTGGTATTTATCTGATTATTGAGGTAGAAAACGACCATTCTCAAGGGATGTTCCGATTGCTTGGGTACCCTATTCCCCTGTATGATAGCGCTAATAATATCACAAAATAAGGTTGGTTTCAGGTGTCAGAGTTAAGCAAGACGGATAAGGATTTGCTGCGCGAGTTTGCGCACGAAATCCGCAATCCTTTGAATGCCATGATCGGCTTTTCCGCCCTGATGAAGGATTCCGGTGCGGCGATTTCAGAAGAACAACGGGTTGATTGCGCCACGCGCATCAATAACGCTACGAAGCGTTTGCTGCAAATCTGCGAACGGGTTTTGGATGAATCCATTACCGGCCATCGTGTTGTGCGTAAGGAACCGGTGAATTTCGATTCGTTCTGCGAAGAAATCGTCGCCACCTTTTCGGTGGATGCCGAGGAGCAGGGCGTCAAACTCACCTACAATATCGCCAACGATTTCCCAGTTATGCAAACCGATCCGGTTTTGCTGTACGAGGTCATGACGAATCTCATCAGCAACGCCATTAAATTTACGCCCAAGGGCGGGCTGGTGATGGTGAAGGGTGAAGTCAGTTATAAAAGCGAGGCTTTGATCTTGGTCGTTCAAGATACCGGCAAAGGCATTCCCACCACGATTTTGATGAGCATGATGAAGGGCGAGCGGGTGACCACATCCTTTGCCCATGCCCACCGCAAAGGCTGGGGTTTGGGCATGCAAACGGCGCAGGAAAAAGCCAAATTGTTGGGCGGGACGTTGGAAGTTGAAAACGCCATGAGCGGCGGCACCGTCGCGTGTGTACGCATTCCCATGAAGGAATGCGTTGCGGCGGTCTAATTTTGCGTGTCAGCCCCTTTGAAGTCGCTATTTTGCTATGATTTTTGATCTGTTGGCGCGATTGCCGTGGCGGCGTTAACTTTTTTCCTCCAACCCCTTTATCCGTGCTTGACGCCTGACGGGGGCTGCTTTACATAACGCGCACTTAAGGGCGTTGGCGCTGGCCAACGCTTTGAAGAGAGGGCACCTAATTTAAGGGGGTGTAGCTCAGTTGGTTAGAGCGCCGGCCTGTCACGCCGGAGGCCGCGGGTTCAAGTCCCGTCACTCCCGCCACTCTCTTCGATCGTTTTGACCGCTTTTCGCAAGGAAGGCGGTTTTTGTTTTAGGTGTGAAATCGTCGCCGATTTGTGTGTTCCTCAAAAATGGCAAAAATGGGCGGAAAATCGCGAAATTCAAGCATTCTTGACTTGAATGACACGGAAAACGGGGTAGGGTAGCCCTACCCAATTGGGGATTTGGCGAGCGCTTGAAATCGCTTATAACGAAAGCCAACAACCTCAAAGGGGAGGGGTTGGTGCATACGACCATAACCGTAGCTTAAGGGGTTGGCTGCGACGGAATGGGGCCGGTGCATCAGCCATGAACAATAACAATGGAACGGCTTGGGGAGTTCCTGTTCACATGATGGCAATGTCCATATTACGCCTTGAGGGAGGCTTTAAAATGCGCGGTGCGCTTTTTTCTGTTCTCGCTCGTTGCGTTTTTGACGCCGCATGTGGGGCTTCCCAAAAGGAGCCCTTCGATGAGCGACGCATTATTACTTGATTATCTGCCGGTCCTGATCTTCTTGGGCATCGCGGGCGCGATGGCCGTGTTTATGATCGCCGCCAGTTGGATCATCGGCCGCCAGAAACCGGACCCTGAAAAGGATTCGGCGTATGAATGCGGCTTTGAGGCCTTTGAAGACGCGCGCATGAAATTTGACGTGCGTTTTTATCTGGTGGCCATTCTGTTCATCATTTTCGATCTGGAAGTCGCATTCTTGTTTCCGTGGGCGGTGACGCTGGGCGACATCGGCCTGTTCGGCTTTTGGTCCATGATGATCTTCTTAGGGGTGCTAACCGTCGGCTTCGTTTATGAATGGAAGAAAGGGGCGCTGGAATGGGAGTAGAACCCAACATGCCTAAAGGCCAAGAGCCCATCGCCCCCGGCGCCGAGCAAGACGAATTGTTGTCGCGTGTCACCGACGAGCTTAACGAGCGCGGATTCGTGGTCGCCAACGTGGACAAGTTGGTCAACTGGGCGCGTACCGGTTCGCTGTGGCCGATGACGTTCGGTCTGGCGTGCTGCGCGGTGGAAATGATCCACGCTTACATGAGCCGTTATGACCTGGATCGTTTCGGCGTGGTGCCGCGTCCCAGCCCGCGCCAGTCCGATGTCATCATTGTTGCTGGTACGCTGACCAATAAAATGGCCCCGGCGTTTCGCAAGGTCTATGACCAGATGGCCGAGCCGCGCTGGGTGATCTCGATGGGGTCGTGCGCCAATGGCGGCGGTTATTATCACTATTCGTATTCGGTGGTGCGCGGTTGTGACCGCGTGGTGCCGGTGGATGTCTATGTACCGGGCTGCCCGCCGACGGCGGAAGCGTTGCTCTATGGCATCATGCAATTGCAAAAAAAGATAAAGCGCACTGGCACGCTTTTTCGTTAAGGCATGTGGGTGAAAGCAGGAGTGTTGGTGTCTATGGATCCGGCCCTGAACGATTTGAAAGTAACCATCTCTGCGGCATTGGGCGCACACGTCCTGGCCGTCGAAGATTCGGTGGGCGAGCTTATCATTCGCGTGAAGCGCGATGCGCTGCTGCGCGTGCTGGCTTATTTGCGTGACGACGTGCACTGCCAGTTCAAGCAGCTGGTGGACCTGTGCGGCGTGGATTATCCCGAACGCGAAGAGCGTTTTGAGATCGTCTATAACTTGTTGAGCCTGACTCACAATTTTCGCATTCGTGTCAAGGTGACGACGGCGGGCGACACCGTGCCCAGCGTCACGGGCGTTTTTTCCACCGCCGGCTGGTTCGAGCGCGAAGTGTGGGACATGTACGGTGTGCCGTTCAGCGGCCATCCCGATCTGCGCCGCATCCTCACCGATTACGGTTTTGAAGGCCATCCTTTGCGCAAAGATTTTCCGCTTACGGGTTTTGTCGAGCTGCGTTACGACGATGAAAAGAAGCGCGTCGTATACGAGCCGGTGAAGCTGACGCAGGATTTCCGTTCGTTCGATTTCCTCAGCCCCTGGGAAGGTCAGCCGACGCAGTTGCCCGGCGATGAAAAGGCCGACGCCAAAGGGAAGGGCGCTTAACATCATGGCTCAAAATCAAATCAAAAACATGACGCTGAACTTCGGCCCCCAGCACCCTGCCGCGCACGGCGTGCTGCGTATGGTGCTAGAAATGGACGGCGAAGTCATCGAACGCGCTGACCCGCATATCGGGCTGCTGCACCGGGGCACGGAAAAGCTGATCGAGTACAAGACCTATCATCAGGCCACGCCGTATTTTGATCGCCTGGACTACGTCGCGCCGCAAAATCAGGAACACGCCTTTGTGTTGGCGGCGGAAAAGCTGTTGGGCGCCGAAGTGCCGGAACGCGCGCAGTATATCCGTGTGCTGTATTGCGAAATCGGACGCATCCTCAATCACATTTTGAACGTTGCATCCTATGCGATGGACGTTGGCGCGATGACGCCGATGTTGTGGTCATTCGAAGACCGCGAACGGTTGATGGAATTTTGCGAACGGGTGTGCGGCGCACGCATGCACATGAACTATTTCCGGGTCGGCGGCGTCGCGCGCGATTTGCCCGACGGTCTGGCCGAAGACATCCTGGCGTGGACTGAAACGTTCCCGCAGATGATCGACGATATGGAAACGCTGCTTACCGAAAACCGCATCTTCAAACAGCGCACCGTGGATATCGCCAAGGTCACCGCCGAGCAGGCGTTCGACTGGGGCTTCACGGGGCCGAACTTGCGCGCATCGGGCATTGCCTGGGATCTGCGTAAATCGCAGCCGTATGACGCTTACGCCAAGATCGATTTCGACATTCCCGTGGGCAAAAACGGCGACTGTTATGATCGTTATGTCGTGCGCATGATGGAAATGCGCCAATCGCTGAAGATCATGCGTCAGGCCATCAACGATATGCCTGCGGGGCCGGTGCGCTGCACCGATCCAAAAGTCTCGCCGCCGCCGCGCGCCGAGATGAAGTCTTCTATGGAAGCCTTGATCCATCACTTCAAGCTGATGACTGAAGGCGTGCGTGTTCCGGCGGGTGAAACTTATACCGCGGTCGAAGCGCCGAAGGGTGAATTCGCCGTGTTCTTGGTGTCGGATGGCACCAACAAACCCTATCGCTGCAAAATTCGCGCGCCGGGTTTCGTACACCTGCAGGCCATGGATATGATGTGCCATGGCCATATGCTGGCCGACGCCGTTGCGGTGATCGGGTCCATTGACGTTGTGTTTGGTGAGATCGATCGATGAGCGCTGATACTCAAGACACCTTCGCGTTCAGCGCGGAGAATTTGCAGCAGGCTAAGGCCATTTTGGCGAAGTATCCGAGCGATCGGGCCGCCAGTGCGACCATGCCGTTGTTGACGTTGGCTCAACGTCAGAACGACAATTGGTTGCCGCGCGCCGCCATGGATGTGGTGGCTGAGATGGTCGGCTTGCCGCCCATGCGCGTTTACGAAGTGGCCACGTTCTACACCATGTACAACTTGAAGCCGGTGGGTAAAAACTTCGTTCAGGTGTGCACCAACATTTCGTGCCTGATTAAAGGCTCGGATGATGTGTTCAAGGTGTGCAAGAAAAAGCTCGGCATCGGCAGTGGCGAAACCACGCTTGATGGCAAGTTTACGCTGCTTGAGGTCGAATGCCTGGGCGCCTGTGTCAACGCGCCGATGATCCAAGTTAACGACGATTTTTATGAAGACTTAAGCGCTGAAACGACGGAAAAGGTTTTGGATGCGCTGGCCCGTGGCGAAACGCCCCAGCCGGGTTCGCAAGCGGGTAAACGCGTGGGCTGCCAGCCTGCGGGTGGTCTCACCACGTTGATGGGGGGGAAGTGATCCATGTTGCACGATAAGGACCGCATCTTCACCAACATCTACGGCATTCACGATTTGTCGTTGAAGGGCGCGCAATCGCGCGGCGACTGGGACAAGACCAAAGATATCATCGCCAAGGGCCGCGATTGGATCGTCGACGAAGTCAAGGCGTCCGGCCTGCGCGGTCGTGGCGGTGCCGGTTTTGGAACCGGCATGAAGTGGTCTTTCATGCCCAAAGAAGACAAGCGCCCCAGCTATCTGGTGATCAACGCCGACGAAGGCGAGCCGGGTACGTGTAAGGACCGTGAAATTTTGCGCTCTGAGCCGCACAAGCTGGTCGAAGGCGCATTGCTGGCCTCTGTCGGTATCGGTGCGCATGTCTGTTACGTTTATGTGCGTGGCGAGTTCTATCGTGAAGCCCAGGCGCTGCAACGCGCCATCGATGAAGCCTATGAAGCGGGTTTCATCGGCAAGGATGCGTGCAAGTCGGGTTATGCCTTCGACATGTATGTGCATTTGGGCGCCGGGGCGTACATCTGCGGCGAGGAATCGGCGCTGATCGAAAGCCTGGAAGGCAAGAAGGGCCAGCCGCGTTTGAAGCCGCCGTTCCCCGCCAACTGCGGCTTGTATGGCTGCCCAACCACGGTGAACAACGTGGAATCCATCGCCGTGGTGCCGGAAATTCTGCGCCGTGGCGGAGCATGGTTCGCAGGCTTAGGTCGTGAAAAGAATACCGGCGTGAAGCTGTTTTGCATTTCCGGCCATGTGGAACATCCCTGCACGGTCGAAGAAGAAATGGGCATCCCCATGAAGGATTTGCTCGAAAAGCACTGCGGCGGCGTGCGTGGCGGGTGGAACAATCTAAAGGCCGTGATTCCGGGCGGATCGTCGGTGCCGATGATGACCAAGGCGCAGTGCGATGTGGCGTTGATGGATTACGACGGTCTGCGTGAACACGGCTCCGGCCTGGGCACGGCGGCGGTGATCGTCATGGATAAATCGACCGATCTGGTGCGCGCCATCACGCGTCTTAGCGCTTTTTACAAACATGAAAGCTGCGGCCAGTGTACGCCGTGCCGTGAAGGCACCGGCTGGATGTGGCGCATCATGGAACGCATCAACGCGGGCGAAGCGCATGTCAGTGAAATCGACATGCTGGAAAACGTATCCCGTCGGATCGAAGGCCATACCATTTGCGCGTTGGGTGACGCGGCGGCATGGCCGATCCAGGGTTTGATCCGTCATTTCCGTGACGAAATGGAAGCGAAGATTTTGGCGAAAGCCGGCACTCACGCCGATGCGGCTGAGTGATTGAAGGGTTGGAGGACTGGCGAATATGCCGAAACTGACCATTGACGGCCAGGAAATCGAAGTTGCAGACGGCATGACCGTGCTTCAGGCTTGTGAACAAGCCGGGGCGGAGGTTCCGCGTTTTTGCTATCACGAACGTCTGCCGTTGTCGGGTAACTGCCGTATGTGTTTGGTGGAAATGGAACGCGCGCCCAAGCCGGTGGCGTCGTGCTGTATGCCCGTGGCCGAGGGCCAAGTGATTCACACCAACACCGAAAAAGTCAAAAAAATGCGTGAAGCGGTGATGGAGTTCTTGCTCATCAATCATCCGCTGGATTGCCCCATCTGCGATCAGGGCGGCGAGTGCGATTTGCAAGATCAGGCCTTGACCTATGGCAACGGCCAATCACGCTATCACGAACACAAACGCGCCGTGGATGATAAAGACTTCGGTCCGTTGATCCGGGGCGTGATGACACGCTGCATCCATTGCACGCGCTGTGTGCGTTTCGCCAGCGAAATTGCCGGCACCCATGAAATGGGCGGCGT
>JANLGW010000050.1 GCA_024653965.1 Rhodospirillales bacterium | reverse complement strand
CCCGTTCCCCAGCCGGGATGACGCGCTGCAGGTGTGGCGCGAAGTCGCGATGGATACGCGCAGCTTGTGCATGGCGCGCTTCGTGGTGGTGGGCGAGGGCGGGCAGGCTTAAGGCCTGCCCCCAAACCTCACGCACGCGTTATTTGGCGCAATCGCGCTGAAAATGCTAGATAATGGGGCACCCGAAATGGACTAGGCCCCCGCATGCCCCGCGTAAAAGAAAAAACTCCAAAGACTTCATCCCCAAACGGGCCCAAAGCCTTGTTTGCTTATCGTCCCTATTGGGCGCAGCGCTTTGGCGTTGCGCCATTTCTGCCCATGAGCCGCGCCGAAATGGATGCGCTGGGCTGGGAGCAATGCGACATCATTTTGGTTACCGGCGACGCTTATGTGGATCACCCCAGTTTCGGCATGGCGATTATCGGCAGGTTGCTGGAAGCCCAGGGCTTTCGTGTCGGAATCATCGCCCAGCCCGATTGGTCCAGCGCCGACGCGTTTAAGGTTTTGGGTGCGCCAAATCTGTTTTGGGGGGTGACCGGTGGCAATATGGATTCGATGGTGAACCGCTATACCGCCGATAAACGCCTGCGCCACAACGACAGTTACACCCCGAACGACGAAGGCGGCAAACGCCCCGACCGTGCGGTTACCGTATATGCCCAACGCTGTCGTGAGGCGTTTCGCGACGTGCCGGTGGTGATCGGCGGCATCGAGGCGTCGTTGCGGCGTATCGCACATTACGATTATTGGTCCGACAAGGTGCGCCGTTCGGTGCTGGTTGACAGCAAAGCCGATATTTTGCTGTACGGCAACGCCGAACGCGCCATCGTCGAGGTGGCGCACCGCATCGCGCGTGGCGAAAACCCGCGTGAAATGTTCGATGTGCGCGGTGCGGCGCTGGCGATCACAAAATTGCCCGAAGGCTGGGCGGAATTGGACTTCAGCGATCCCGACGTTACGCACCCAAAACCTGATGTCGATAGCGCCCATACCGTGGTGCGCCTGCCCGGGTATGATCAAGTGATTGCCGAACCCGCGCTGTACGCTCAGGCGTCGCGTGTGCTCCACCAGGAAAGCAATGCTTCCAACGCGCGGGCGCTGATCCAAGATCAAGGCGGGCGCGATGTTTTTTTGACGCCGCCGCCCATTCCTTTGACGACCCCGGAAATGGATGGCGTGTACGGCCTGCCGTATGCCCGCGCGCCGCATCCGAGTTATAAGGATGCGCGCATTCCGGCGTGGGAGATGATCCGTTTTTCCATCAACATCATGCGCGGCTGTTTCGGCGGCTGTACGTTCTGTTCCATCACCGAACATGAAGGACGGGTGATCCAGAACCGTTCCGAAGCCTCGGTCCTGAAAGAAATCGAAGATATCCGCGACAAGGTGGCGGGATTCACCGGGCAGATTTCCGATTTGGGCGGCCCCACCGCCAACATGTACCGTCTGGCGTGCAAGGACGATAAAATCCAGGCGGTGTGCCGCAGATTGTCATGCGTTTATCCCGACATCTGCGTCAATTTGGGCACCGACCATGGGCCGTTGATCGAACTTTACCGCAAAGCGCGCGCCATCAAGGGCGTGAAGAAAATTTCCATCGGTTCTGGGCTGCGCTACGATTTGGCGGTGAAAAGTCCGGCGTATGTGAAAGAACTGGTGACGCACCACGTCGGCGGATATTTGAAGATTGCGCCCGAACACACCGAGGAAGGCCCGCTTTCAAAAATGATGAAACCGGGCATCGCAACCTATGACCGCTTTAAGCAGATGTTCGATCAGGCGGCAAAACAGGCGGGTAAGGAATATTATTTGATTCCGTATTTCATCGCGGCGCATCCGGGCACCACCGATGAGGACATGATGAACTTGGCGTTGTGGCTGAAGAAAAACGATCTGCGTGCCGATCAGGTGCAGACGTTTTTGCCGTCGCCCATGAGTTTGGCGTCGGCAATGTATTATTCCGAGCGCAATCCCCTAAAGCCCGTACACCGTGTGGGGGGCGAGGTAGTGCGCACCGCCAAGGGGCTGAACCAGCGCCGCCTGCACAAGGCGTTTTTGCGCTACCACGATGCCAACAATTGGCCGTTGATCCGTGACGCGCTCAAAAAAATGGGCCGCGTCGATTTGATCGGGCCCAGCAAAAAACATTTGGTTCCCGCATGGCAGCCCAAGGGTACGGGGTTGGTGGGTGGGGAAGGCGTGCGTACGGGGCACAAACACGGTGAGCAAAAGTTTCTCACCACCCATGCAGGAGAAGGGCGGCGGCCTAAGGGTGTTGGCGTGGGTAAGGGACCAGGCAAAAGTGTGGGTAAAAGCGCGGGAAAAGTCCTGGGGCCGACCATGGGCAGGGATAAAAGCCGGGGAAACAGCCGACCTACGCCAAGGGCGCCAAAAAAGTGACGGGCCTCGGCGTAGGTTCCAGCCTTTGTTCTGCGTGATTAATGTTTTTCCAGTTTTGCTGGAGAGGGACCCAAGCTTTCGATCCAATACATGATGGTGGCCGACAGCAATGGAATGGATTGGATCGCCAGCGTTACCGCAAAGAACGACACTTCCAAGACCTCTTGCTCGTTGGTGAGGTGCAGCGTCAACGCACCCGCCGCCAAGGCTAAGCCAAGCAGGGTTTCGCGCAAGGCATGAAAGGTTGCGCCGGGACGTTTTTTCTTTGCGCCGGCTCCCTTGTCGGTACGCACAAAGGCCAGACCTTCATTGATTATTCCATCGAACACCGCTTTGGCGACGGTCCATTGTAGACTCATGGCGGCGATACCGGCGGCCAGGGTGTCGATGAAGCGGGCTTTGACGCGAATGCGATAAAGCAGTTGGCTATGCAAGATGTTGACACAAAAGGCGGTCAAAATCGGCACGGTCATGGCCACCGTTGGCACCATCATGTCGAGGGTAAGAACCAACGGAACCCAAAATAGATTGAGCAGGGCGACCAAAATGCCCAGCGCATCGGATAGCCAGAAAAACCACCCCGTAGTGAAATGGAATTTCTGCTCGCGGGTCAGGGTATTGCTGCCGGGCAGCATGGAACGGCCATGCTTGCGGATGATTTGCAACGCCCCATAGGCCCAGCGATGGCGCTGGCTTTTGTAGGCTTTGAAGGTGTCGGGCAAAAGCCCCCAACCATAACGGCGGTTGGTGTAATGGGCGCTGTAACCAGCCTGATAGAGGCGCAGGCCAAGTTCGGTGTCTTCAACGATGGTGTCGACCTGCCAGCCGCCGACTTTTTCAAAGGCGCTACGGCGGATCATCAGCATGGTGCCATGCGTGATGATGGCATTATCTTCATTGCGTTGAACCATGCCGATATCGAAAAAGCCTGCATATTCCCACTGCATCATGCGATGAAAAGCGGAATCAGAGGCGTTGCGATGGTCCTGTGGAGCCTGCATCAAGGCGACTTGCGGGTCTTCGAATACCGGGACTAAATCCTTTAGCCAGTTTTTGTCGACCACATAATCGGCATCGATCAACGCCAAGATTTCGGCGCGCGCATCCACATCCTTCATGGCAAGATTGAGCGCACCCGCCTTGAATCCCGAAACGCTGGGGAAGTTTAAAAATTTGAATTTGGGGCCTAGGGTTTTGCAATGGTCCTCGACGGGGCGCCAAAAACTTTCATCCGGGGTGTTGTTGATGATCACCAACACCTCATAATCGGGGTAATCGAGCGCGGCTAGGGCATTCAAGGTCTCGATCAGCATTTCGGGCGGTTCGCGATATGCGGGAACCTGGATGGAAACCATCGGCAAGGGTTTCCCCGAGGGGGTAACCTTGTCAGGGTTGAACAGCCGGGTCGGTTTGTGGCCCAGCATGACTTCGGCGACTTCATGGATGCGCGCCAGCGTGATCGCCGCCAGGGGGACGATGGCGACCACCGACACCCCCCACATGATCCAGGTGCTCAAGATCATATACGCTTCAAACGGCCACCACGCGGCGGAAACCATGCCTGCGCCCATGGCGTTGGCGGCCAAGGCGTAAAGCATGGCGTGACCTAAGGTCGGGCGTCTCCGGGCGAGGCCGAGCACGGTCAAAAATGCTCCCGTGATCAGACTGGCGATCATTTTGGGCCGCCAATTCGGCTCTTCGACTAAGCCTTGGAACGAGAATTTGGGCTCGCGCTGGGCGTTGAAGAGGCCCCAATAGGCGCCGACGATACCTTCGGCGACTTTCCACGGCTGATCGAAGGCTTCGATAATGTTGTATTCGACCCCACGCCGCGTCGCTTCGGCAATGAATTCACGCAATACCCAGGCTTGAGTCACCGGGTCCGGGTTGGCGTCGCGTTGATTGTAGCCTTGCGAAGGCCAGCCGAATTCGCCGATGACGATTTTTTTATTGGGAAAAGCAGCCTGAAGCGCATCGTATTTTTCAAATACGTAAGATACGGCCTGTTCTGCGGGGATGCCTTCCCAGAAGGGCAGGAAGTGGGCGCTGATGTAATCGACGTTTTCCACCAGTTCTGGATATTTGAGCCATATATCCCAGGTTTCGCTAGTGGTGATCTGAGTGTTCTTTTTGACCTGTTTTCGGACGTCGCGCAGAATGGGAATCAGTTCTTCTATCGTCTTTTCTTTGCGCACCAAGGTTTCGTTGCCGACGGAAAGGGCGATGACGCTTTTGTTGTTGTTGGCGAGCCAGACGCCATTTTTGATCTCGCTAGCATCGCGGACCAAGTCTTGCGACAGCCAGATTCCTTGGACGACCCGGAAGCCCCGCCGTTTGACGGCTTCTAAGGGTATCGTTTCCAATCCTAAGGTCGATGAATAGGTGCGGATCGCGTTGGTGACTGGTGCGACCACTTCTAAATCGCTGGCAATCTGGGCGAGGGTGACCGTCGCATCGACGGTCGGGTTCTGGTCGCGGGCGAAGGGTGAAAAAGACAGGGATTGAATGGCCCGGATATCGGGGGCGATGCCTTGCTCTCGCAGCCACTCCCACACCAACCCGTGGCTTACCGCCGCGACCAAGATCGCGATTAAAAGAGCAAAAAAAGTGCGCAATGTCATGATTGTTACCTAGGGCCAGGCAGGCTGACTTTTAGGGCCAAAAAGGCCAATTTCATGCGCGCATATTCTCTCATTTTGAGAGTGCTGTCGACAATCAAGTGGGGCTTTGTGGGGTATCGGAGAGGTTTGAAACTAGCGATTGTCCTGAAAGTAGGGCTTGGCGCGCCGGACGGCGGAGAGGGTGTGGGTCGCGAGTGCCGTGGCGACGGTTGAAGCCTGGGCGACGGCACGATCCATATCTTGCGCCGAAACGTTCGAAAGCCTGCGGGCTAAGGGTTTCCACAAGACTACGCCCATGTGGACGACGATCACCACCGGCAATACGCCATTGGCCAAGCCTTCGTGCAAATCGTCAAAACCGATGCTTTCCGCCAGCAGGCCACTGAACGCCGCCGCCGTAGCTGCGGTGATCAAGGCCACGGCGATCCAGGCCAACAGGGGGCTGCGTCCGCCTTCGCGCCGCACAAACAATTTGGGCAGGGAAAGATAGAGCGGGCTGTTTTTCGGCGCGAGCGCTGCCGCCAATAGGCGCACCAAGATCGCGCCACAGACGACATAACCGGCAAATTGATGCAGAAAATAAAGGTCGTCGCCGCTGATGTAGGTCAGCAAGATGCCTCCGGTCAGCACGCCGTGCCACATCATGAGGAAGGTCATTTCGAAACGGTTCGGCCTGCGCGATTTAGTCATCGTCATGCTCCCGGCGTTTCCAGCTGTGATCGTCATCGTTCTGCCAAAAGGCGTTGTCGCCCGTATAGCCGCTCGTATAGCCGGAAGAATGTTCTCGACCGGGCTTGCCGCCGTCAAACATGTTTGTGCCGTTCATCGCCAAGGCGCCTAAGGCGATGGCGATGGTAAAAACGGCGGAGTGTACGAACATGCGCAACAACACGACGGACCTACTTTTGTTTTATTGGTCTGTCTGCATCTTAGCCCGTTTTCCATGAACCATCCCTGAACGGCACCGATGCGCCTCGGTTTTGCTGGTTTTCGAACGGGCGTATCGGCTGTTTTGTGAACTAAGGCTGAAACTTCAATTCAGGTAGAGTTCAGGCATCACCCTTTACCATTTCATATCTTGACGAGTCGCAGGAGCAGACCATGAAACGCACAATGATGCTGTTGCCGTTGCTGGTGGGGAGTACACTCGCGTTTCCCACGTATGCCGACCCCCTTCATCCGGAAGAAGAACAGTTCCAGCTGTGCCGTGGTGCCTCTATTAAGGATTGGGGGGATCCGAAAGAGATTGAGCAGCAAATTCAAGATATGGGCTACACGTTGATCGATTTGCGGATCGAAAAAGGCTGTTGGGAAGCCAAGGCCTTTGATGCGCAAAAAGAGGTCTATGAATTCTATATTCACCCGGTGAGCAAAGAAGTAATTTTGCGTAAGCATAAAGTTGATGAACCTGCAGACAAACCTAAGGAGTAGAGACATGCGCGCCCTGACCATCGCTGCCGTACTCGTCGCCATGGCGGCTACTACGGCCCAAGCTGAAACTTTTCCCGTCATCCAGAACGCAACCGTGCTGAAGGAATGCGGCGATTGCCACATGGCGTTTCCGCCCGAGACGTTGCCGAAGGCTTCATGGGAAAAAATCATCGGCAATATGGCCGATCATTTCGGTGAAGATGCGAGTATTGATCCGGCGGTGGCTGCCGAGGTGTTGGCCTACCACGTTCAGAACGCTTCCGACGTCAGCACCGTCCGCGCCGCTACGAAATGGCGCGCTAATGGAACGTTCGCGCGCATTACCGATGCGCCGCGCTTCCAAGACAAACACGGAACCTGCCCCCCGGAAGTTTGGAAACATGAAAAGGTCCGTTCGAAATCCAACTGTCTCGCCTGTCATACGACCATGCAAAAGGACGGCAGCACGGACGCCAATATGAACTTCCTTCCCGCCAATTTGAAAAGTCAGTGTGGCGAATAGTTCAGTTAGCTTCAATTTTGTTTGGGGCGAGATCGGGTAAGGGGATGTGGGGCGTGGCGCTCAAGCTTTGAGCGCGTTTGCCGCTGCATCCCCGGCCCAACGTCCGGTGGCCATGCACGCGCTGAGCAGATAGCCGCCCGTGGGCGCATCCCAATCGAGCATTTCTCCCGCCACAAAAACACCCGGCAGCTTTTTAAGCTGCAAACCATCATCCACTTGATCAAAACGCACGCCGCCTGCCGTCGATATTGCCTCGGCAATGGGGCGCGGGTAGGTCAGCATGACGGGCAGCGCCTTGATCGCGGCGGCGAGTTTAAGTGGGTCGGCAAAGACACCAGCGTCCACCCTCTCGCGCAGCAGTCCGGCCTTTACCCCGGCCAAGCCCAGTGTGCGTTTGAGGTGCGTGGCCAGGGATTTTTTGCCTTTGGGCTGCGCCAGACGCTTGGATACTTCGGCTTCGTTCAAATCCGGGAGAAGGTCGATGTTAATCGTCGCCGGGCCGCGCCGTTCGATGGCTTCGACCAATGCGCTTGAAAGCGCGTATATCGGCCCGCCCTCCAATCCGGTATGGGTCACTATACATTCACCTTGGGCGTGCTGACTGTGAAAGCTGAGCGTCACGCCCTTAAGCGGGTGGCCTTCAAAGCGTTCGACAAAATGCGCGCTCCATGGAACGTCGAAACCGCAGTTGGCGGGTTTGAGCGGCGCGATATCGATGCCCTTGGCTTGAAGCCAGGGTACCCAGGCGGCGGTTGATCCCAGCGTGGGCCAGCTTGCCCCGCCCAAGGCCAGCACCGTGCTTTGGGCAGCAACGGCGATTTCCCCTGCAGGCGTGGCGAAGGTGAGTTCGCCGTTGGTATTCCAGCCTGTCCACTTGTGGCGCGCATGGATGGTCAGACCATTGGCGCGCAGTCGTTTCAGCCACGCCCGCAGCAAGGGCGCCGCCTTGAAGTCTTTGGGAAATACCCGGCCGGAGCTGCCGACGAAGGTTTCCACGCCCAACTCAAGCGCCCAAGCCTGAAGGGCTGCGGGGGGGAAGGCGTCGAGCATGGGGTTCAGGTATCCTTGGGCCGCGCCGAAACGGCTGAGAAAATCCGCAAACGGTTCGGCGTGGGTGAGGTTGAGGCCGCTTTTGCCCGCCATCAGGAATTTTCGCCCCAGCGACGGCATGGCGTCGAACAGGTCCACGGCGATGCCTCGCTTCGTGAGCGCTTCGGCGGCCATCAGGCCTGCCGGGCCGCCGCCGATGATCGCAGCCTGGAGGGTGAGTTTGCGGTGGGTCATAAGGGATTTGCCCCCAAGGTTGGGCGAATGTCAAATCGCGTTTTGTCCTTCATCAAACCGTCATATGATGGCGCTAAGCATGCGGTTTGATTTTGGAAGCGGACTCGGAAGCGGGCAATGAATACGGACACACGCAATTATGCCTTGGTGACGGCGGCGTATTGGGGGTTTACGTTGACTGACGGCGCGTTGCGCATGTTGGTGCTGTTGCACTTTTACACGCTCGGTTACAGCGCCTTTGAAATCGCCATGTTGTTCTTGCTCTATGAAATTTTCGGCGTGATCACCAATTTGGTGGGCGGCTGGATCGGCGCGCGCCTGGGTCTTAAAGTGACGCTGTTTGCGGGTCTGGCGTTGCAGGTGGCGGCGCTGGGCGCGTTGGCGGTGTTCGATCCGGCGTGGCCGGTGGCCGTGGGCGTGGCTTATGTGATGGGTACGCAGGCTCTTTCCGGCATTGCTAAAGATTTAACCAAAATGAGCTCCAAAAGCGCGGTCAAGCTGCTGGTGCCTGCCGATGCGCCGGGCGGCGAACAAGGCGCGCTGTTTAAGTGGGTGGCGGTGCTGACTGGTTCGAAAAACGCGCTGAAGGGCGTGGGCTTTTTCCTGGGCGGCGTGCTGCTGTCTGGCTTTGGGTTCCAAGGGGCGCTGCTGGCCATGGCTGGGGCATTGGCGGTGGTGTTGCTGGCCGCAGTTTTCAGCCTGCCCGGCGATCTGGGCCAAGCCAAAAGCAAAGTGAAGTTTTCTGAGGTGTTTTCCAAAAGCGCCGACATCAATTGGCTGTCGGCGGCGCGGTTCTTTTTGTTCGGGTCGCGCGACATCTGGTTCGTGGTGGGGCTGCCGTTGTTTTTGGCCGCGACGCTGGGCTGGGGGCACGCCCAGGTGGGTGGTTACATGGCCGCATGGGTGATCGGCTATGGCTTCATCCAAGCCGCTGCGCCCAAAATGTTGAAACGCTCCGGCGAGACACCGGGCGGCGCACTGTCGCGATTATGGATTTTGATTTTGGCCGCCGTGACCGCAGGTATCGCGCTGGCGGTGCAGTTCGGCGTGGCTCCGGGGCTGAGCGTGGTGGTGGGACTGTTGGTGTTCGGCATCGTGTTCGCCATCAATTCCGCCGTGCATTCGTATTTGGTGCTGGCGTATTCAAAAGCCCAGCACGTATCGCTTGATGTCGGGTTTTATTACATGGCCAACGCGGGCGGCAGGCTGGCGGGCACGGTGATATCCGGTCTGGCCTATCAATGGGGCGGGCTGGTGGCGTGTCTGGTTTTGTCGTTGCTGTTTGTGCTGGCGGCGTGGGTTTTGAGTTTGAAGTTACCGGAAACGGGTGCGCGGGTGGGGGACTGACGGGCAATCCGGCAGGGCGGGCAGGGCGGCGTCGGCGCTTGTTTCGATCAACTGGTAAACGCCCCAGGATGATCCCGAAAATCCCCAATAGGGATGTTTGCTCACCAAGGTATAACGCAGCGATCCCTCACAGTAAGTTTGCGCCATGAACTCAGGCGGCACCGTGACGGTGACCAGCCATTCGGGGGCCGCGCGGGCGATGGCTTCGCGGGCATAGATGTCGACGGTTAAGTCGGGCGCTTGGCGCTGCACCAGATCATCCATCACCATGCTGAATTGAAAGGCCATGTTGGTGCCGACACGCAGCGTTTTGCTGGTTTGGCCATCGGTCATGTGTTTGAAGGCTTGGGCGTAATCGCCGCGCCCCGTTTGCAGGAATTGGCCGATCGACCAAGCGTTGAGCGCAATGAGGACGAGCACGCCAATGCCCGTCAGCACCCGCACGATCAATCCGCGTTCACTCAGCTCGGCCACCACATCGGCCACCAGCAATGGCCAGAAGATGAATGCGCCCAAAAGGTAACGGCCATGGGGCAGGGTAGGCTGGGCCAATATGAAAAACAGCAGCGGTTGCATTACCAATAAAGCGGCATAAAAACCCGCCCGCCGATTGCCGACTGCCGCCAGCCAGGCGACGGCCCCAACGGTCAAGATGACGGCGAGCCCTACCGCCAAGCCTGCGTAGGCGGCATCGTGCCCGCCGATGCTCAGACGCACCAATTGGCCCAAGGCTTCGACAAAACAGCTGCGCCCTTCGCAGGCATCGGTGCCCCCGCCGAAGGCTATGATGCCGCCATGCGCCTTAAAATCGCGCAGCCAGATCAAGATGAACACGATCAGCACGGCGGCATAGGGGGCCGATAGATGCACGGTCTTGCGCAAGGCATCGGACCACCGCCGATGTTCCGGCCAAACGCTCAGCCCGTAGCCCAGCGCAAGAAAGGCCATCACCAAAACGCTGCCTAAGTGCGAGAACAATCCCAAGGTGCCCCACAGGCAAAAGCGCCAGCGCGCCGAAGGATCGCGATCGGTGGCATCTTCGGCGGCGGCAAAGGCCAGGATGGCGAACAGCATCATCGCGGCATAACCCCGCGCTTCCGAGCCGAAATGTACAAACGGGTACATAACGGTGAGCAACAGCATGGCGGTGAGCAGGCGCACGGGCGTATTGCCGGAACCATGGCGGATGACCGTCCAGCCCGCCGCCGCGATGGTGATGGTGCTCAAAATGATCGCTTCGATCCGATAAACCCAGGGCGACCGCTCCGCCCCCATCAGGTGCATCCAGGCGGTGTTGAGCGGATGGCTGTTGTCGGAAAAATTGGTCCAAAAGGCTTCGTGCCAGGCCTGCATCTTTAAGGCGGTGTCGAGTGACCACAGCTCATCAAGCCACAGTTCCCCCATCGCGCCTTGCACGCGCAAAGCCAGACCGAGCGCGACAATGGCCGCCGCCAGCACGATGTGAACCGGGCGGATGCGGTGTTGCGCTTGGGCAAAGCGGCTGCCTGCCATGGGGCCTCCTGAACCGATAGGCCCTTAGGGAAGCGGAAAATGACTTGAGGCGCAAGAATTAAGCGAGCGCCGCGTCGCCGACATAAGGGTTGGTGGCGCGTTCCCGGCCAAACGTCGAGTTCGGGCCGTGGCCGGGGATGAAGGTGACGTCGTTGCCCAGCGGCCACAGTTTGGCGGTGATGGAATGGATCAAGGTATTCAGATCGCCGCGCGGAAAATCGGTGCGCCCGATCGAGCCTTGGAACAATACGTCGCCCACCTGGGCCAGTTTGGCGCTCGCGCTGTAATAGACGACATGCCCGGGCGTGTGTCCGGGGGTGTGGATGACGTCGAGCGTGACGTTGCCGAAGGTCACGGTGTCGCCGTCGCTCAGCCAGGTATTGCCCGCCACGTCGCGCCCGCCGGGCAGATTGTAGAAGGTTCCGGCCTTGACCACGGCGGTGGTGATGAATTCATCGTCGTGGTGCGGGCCGAAAATGGGCGCGTGCAGGCGCTCCGATAAGTCCATCGCTCCGCCCACATGGTCGAAGTGACCGTGGGTGAGCAAGATGCGCTCGACCTTAATGCCGACTTCGCCGACGGCTTCGATGATCGTGTCCACCTCGTTGCCGGGATCGATGATCACGCCCTTCATCGTTTCGTCGCACCACATCAAGGTGCAGTTTTGCTGCAACGGCGTGACGGGAATGACGGCGGCTTTGAGGGGCATTCGGTTTCTCCTAGGATAGTCCCATCAACAGCCAAGCGGTCTCATGACGGGCAATAGATTGCGTCTGTGTTTCGTTATAGCCAGAAGTAATCACATATAGTTTGAATGAAATTTCGTTGATATCATTATGATTGGTGTCTATCGAGACCTAGGCTTGAGATTAAGGGATCGCGCAATAAAGTCAGACTGGCTAAAAATGTCTCCTGGTGCGTAGCCGCAAAACCGCCTTTGCTTCGTGTGAACAAAGTAAGTGTTCGTTGCCACAACTTCATCTGTTTTAAGATCAACGATTTTCATCGTTTGCCCAATAATACCTAGTGCCCTATCACTTTCATTCGTTATGACTTCAGAATAAACAACATAATCACTTTCGTAATTTTTCACTGGGAACTTATTGTTGAGTTCGCCGATAAGTTTTCCATACGCTCTGTAGTATATGCCCTGACCTGCAGATGGATTTGAATCTATGTGTTCTATTTCCACGTAATCTACATCATATTTCGCCAATACAGTGATATTTGGCCAGTCCACGATAGACGAATAGATAAAGCCATTCGTAATTCGTCCGCTAAAAAAGGGTTGAGAAATTTTTGGAAAAAATATGCTTCTTGCATCTTCGCGATGAATAAGAATTTTCTCTCCAGCGTTGGTGCAGACCTGTTCGAATAGCGGATTTATTTCTTTTGCTGCATGGATAGGAGACGCATCACTATGTACAACATAAACGCCACCCAAGATGGGCACGGCAACTGCGATGGAGGTAATGCTAACATCACGGATGCTAAGACGAATATGTTCCGTAGACTTCACGTCTGTTAATGCAGCCTTGCGAAGAATGTTCAATATGAACAATCGCGCAAGGCCGTATATGATTAAAATAATAGCGGGATAGATGATTAGCGCTGCGGTGGATTGCAAAAACTCCCCCAGGAATGAAGTGGGAAAGGCGCGTAGCAAAATGAAAATAATCATCATGCTATTTGCAATATTCAAAGGGCGGGTGACGGCTAGGTCTGTTTTAAGCCAAGAGTTTGCGTGGGTGAATAAAAGCAGCAAATAAGTCAGCGCTGTTGGAACCCAATAGTTTGCAAACGCAATCCCCAAATGTTGTTGATAAGGCGGGAGGAGTTGATAGAGAGGTAGGTCAATGATAGCGAATAAAATCAAACGTCCGGCAGAGAAAAATATTTCTATCAGTATGAATAGAGAAAAAACGATATTGATGAGTTGTATTCTTGTTGCGTATCGGAGATTGGTGCTGCTTATCACTTGACGTCAACCGCCCACCGCCACGGAGAATTTGTTTCTAAAAATGTAACCTTAAGTGGTTCCCCTGTCTAGTCTTGAGCGGCGTCCTTCAATTCGCCCCACAGATCATATTCACCTGACCGTGTGATGGTGACGGTGACGAAGTCGCCGGGCTTTACGTGGGCGGCGTTTTCGATGATCACGTGGCCGTCGATTTCCGGGCTGTCGGCGTAGGTGCGCCCAACCGCGCCGGTCTCGTCTACCTCGTCGATCAGCACCTGCATGTCCTGGCCGACGCGGTCCATCAGTTTGCGCGCGGAAATGTCCTGGGCCAGTTCCATGAAACGTTCCCAGCGCGAGGCTTTGTCTTCCGCGTCCACATGGTCGGGCAGGTCGTTGGCCTGCGCGCCTTTAACATTCTCGTATTGAAAACAGCCCACCCGGTCCAGCTGCGCGTCTTCCAAAAAGTTGAGCAGCGTTTCAAAGTCGTCTTCGGTCTCGCCGGGGAAGCCGACGATGAAGGTGGAACGGATGGCGATGTCGGGGCAAATCTCGCGCCAGCGCTGGATGCGTTCTAAGGTCTTTTCCTGATGCGCCGGGCGGCGCATGGCTTTAAGCACGGAGGTGCTGGCGTGTTGGAACGGAATGTCTAAGTACGGCAGGATTTTGCCGTCGGCCATCAATTGAATGGCGTTGTCCACATGCGGGTAGGGATAGACGTAGTGCAGCCGCACCCACGCGCCCAAATCGCCCAATGCTTCGGCCAGTTCGAACATGCGGGTCTTGACGGGGCGGCCGCGCCAATCGCTTTCGGCGTAGTTCAAATCCAAACCGTAAGCGCTGGTGTCTTGGCTGATGACCAACAGTTCCTTGACGCCCGCATTGACCAGACGTTCGGCCTCGGCCAGCACTTCACCCGCCGGGCGGCTGACCAGGGGGCCACGGATATCGGGGATGATGCAGAACTTGCAAGAATGGTTGCAGCCTTCGGAAATCTTCAAATACGAATAATGGCGCGGCGTGAGTTTCATGCCTTCCGGCCCCACCAGATCCATGAACGGGTCGTGCAGGGGCGGCACGGCGTCGTGAACGGCCTTGACCACCTGTTCGTATTGGTGC
>JANLGW010000049.1 GCA_024653965.1 Rhodospirillales bacterium | reverse complement strand
ACGCCCAGGTGCGTGCATCCCAAATCAAACGGCTGCAGACCATCAAGGCCAGCCGCGATGCTCACGCCGTCACCGCGAGTTTGAACGCGCTGCGCGATGCCGCGCGCTCCGGCGAAGGCAACCTGTTGGAACTGGCCATAGGGGCCACCCGTGTGCGCGCCACAGTGGGGGAAATTTCCGAAGCCTTGGCCGATGTCTATACGCGCCACCACGCCAAAACGCGCACCATTTCGGGTGTGTATGGCAAAGCCTTGGTCAACGATCCCGCCTTTCAAGGCGCTAAAAACGAGGTCGCCCAGTTCACGCAAAGCAACGGCAATCGTGCGCCGCGCCTGTTGATCGTCAAAATGGGCCAGGATGGCCACGACCGGGGGGCCAAGGTGATCGCCACCGCGTTCACCGATTTGGGCTTCGACGTCACCTTGGGCGAACTGTTCCAGACCCCCGCCGAAGCGGCGCAAGAAGCCATCCATTCCGGCGCGCAGGCGGTCGGAGTGTCGACGCTGGCGGGCGGGCATAAAACTCTGGTGCCCCAATTGATCCAAGAATTAAAAATACGCGGCGCAGGCGACGTGGCGGTGATCGTCGGCGGCGTCATGCCCTTAGCCGACCACCAAGTTTTGCTCGACGCCGGCGTCGCCCAAATCTACGGCCCCGGCACCAACATCCCCGCCGCGGCAAGCGACGTGCTCGGTTTCATCAAAGCCCAACCGCCGTCAAAATGGCCCGCGAACCGGTAGGATACCCCCCACCTCGTCACCCCCGGACTTGATCCGGGGGTCCACGGCTTCACGCACTCCCCGCCAAAAACATAGATGCCCGTGTCAAAGCACGGGCATGAGACCCATGGGCACGCCCCCTCACGCCCTCCACGTTTTGAGGCAATTCCAAGTAGATCGATACTAAAAAATTGCCAATTATATGTATATAAATACTTATTAACTGGTTATATATAGTAACCATTACATGGTGATATATACACACCAGACAATCTGTTCTTTACATGTTCAATAGATGTCTTGTATTATTGAAATGATTCGAAGGAGACGCCAACATGAACGTCGAAAACAGCCGCAGACCTGTCAGCGCAAATTCAGGAACGACTGAAAGCGCGGGCTCCCCTTTAACTTCTGAGAATAACGGAGCGAGACGATGATAGATGTGGCCACAGCAGCGAGCACTCACGATATTTATGGGTACTTTAAAGACTTCCTTCAGCCCTTGGCTACGATATTCGCCGCCATTGTAGCGGTCTGCGTCACCTTTTACTTCTCGCGGATGCAGGCGCGCACAGCCCAGCGCCAAGTTGACATCGCCCATGACCGTCTACGGTTCGACCTCTTTGAAAAACGGTACAAGATTTACCAGGACGCGCAGGAACTGATCCGCGAAATCGTCACCGAGCGAGAGCAGGTAGGAATTCCAACAGAAAACATGAATAACGCTATCATCCGTGCGCGCAATCTCGACGAAGCGAAATTCTTCTTTCCGAATGATATATGTGCCATTTTTGATTCGATCAGCGAAGACATCCAAACTGTCATCACCGAGACGCGAGCGCGAACAAATGGGGATTATGCTGGCTCCGCCGCCGAAAAACGATTGCGTGACAGGCTTAATAACATGCCGAAGGATTTTTTTACGGTAATGTCTTTTCCCCAACTGATTTGACGCGACCCGCTGGATATCCGGTACGGCTATTTACCCCCCTACTCCTTCCACGTCTTCAGCCCCTTTTCCACGGTGCGGCCGACCACGTAACCGCCGACGCCGAGTTTGAGCAGGTCCCACATATCCGGCGGGATCAGCGCGGAAGGTGTGTTGAACAGCGGCACGATCAGATAATTGTTGGCGATGATCACGCCGAACATGACCATCAGCAGCGGCCGCCAGTTGCGTTGCAGCCAGCTTTCACCCTGAGCCTCGGCGACGATGATCTTCGCCGCCGCTGCCAATTCCTGCATAGAGCCGTTCAATACCTGCTCATGGAGCCGGGCCTTGATTAACGCGGCTTGGTCTTTGTCTTCGACGGCTTTATCGACGACGCTTAAGAGGCCCGAAAGCAACGGGCCGATGAGAGCGGGAAACATGGGTGAACTCCTTTAGGACTGGGTTTATGGCTGGGGCTTATTCGATATCGTTGTAAAAAAGGTGCTGGCCGATTTCGGCGCACACCCCGCGCCCGCGCGACCACGGCGGCGTCAGGTGCGATAGCAAACTCGCCGCCAGTTGATCCACCGCGTCGGGCGCGGTGCCGTCGAACAGCTTGTCGGCAGCTCTCGCGCCGGACTGATTTCCGGACGGGGTCCCCGATTGGCCGCCAAACGGATTGTTCTGCGTGCGCAGCGGCAAAGCGAAATCGTAACACTCGCGCCAATGCTGCTCCCACGCCCTGCGCCGTTCTTTGGCGCGCTGATAGGTCCGGATCACGGTTTCGGGGGTGAGTTTGGCTTGTGCTTCGGCCATAGTCATTCTCCCAACAGCGATTTTTTTTGCAGGGTGCCGGCATTAAGCTGCACCAAGCCGCGATCCGAAGTTTGCACGGTGCCGGCCCGCCCCCGGCGCTGGCGCTCGATGCTATTGATGCGCGCCTGCGCACCATCGCTGGCGCTGAGTGGAGGTTGCGGCACCAAAGGCGCCGGCAGCGGCGGCGCTTTGGGTACGCCCAGCAGTATTCCGCCCATAATCTAAGTCTCCTTTTTCGTTAAGATGATCGACAAAGCAAAAAGGCCCGGAGTTCGCCTCCGGGCCTTGATCGCGATAAACGCTGTCGGTGAATTTTGGACACAATGGTCCCTGTCGTTAAAAGGATATATATCCTAGTCACGCCCCATAGTCAAGGATTATTTTCCGATTATCGTCTTTTTTCAGATGCCGATACAACTGCCACGGCGTAAAGACCCACGGCGCGTGCAGGCCGAGCACCCGTTTCACCGCCTCGACACAGGTATAGGGCCGCCATCCGTACAGCCGCGCGCCGATGGGACGGGCATAGGTTTTCACCACCCGGTAACCTTGGCGGCACAGTCCCTCTTGCAGATCGGCCGCGTCGATTCCCGCCCACAATGCCAATTGCGTGCCGTTGGAAAGAGGATTGTAAAGCAGCCATGAAGCACGCCGCCCGCCTGCATCAACGGTCCCATCAACGGTTCCATCACCATGTTCGCCGCCCCTATTTTCCACCACGGCAAAACAATGGCGAAAGCCCGGGCGCAACAGACGCAGCCACGCCAGTTCGCTCCGGGCGCTGAAAACGACCAACACGCAAGGAGCGGGCTGGGGCCTAAAATCCGCAGCCAACTTAGGCTTTGAGCCACAATTTTGGGCGCACCCGCCGACGTTATCGCCGACCTTATCCATGACGTAAAACCGCCTCGTCATGGCGCACGATTCCCTTGGCCTTTAACACCGTGGTCAGGCGGTCCAAGGCTTCGCGCCAGAGATCCAGCGCGTGTGTTTCTTCCCGCACGCGCGGATCGGGCGGACATTCGCGCCAACCGTACTGCACCAGCACCTTAAGATGCTCATCGCGCAGCCGATGACGGCGGTGCAGCGCCATCACCACGCGGTACAAATCGTCGGGATCACACGGGCGGGTATCGTTGGAAGCCTGCGCGTTCAGACGCGCGCCATCCAATCGCGCCCGTTCGGAACGGATGAACCAAAACCATGCTTCTTCGGCGTCGCTAAACAAGATGACCCGTTTTTTAGGGATCGGTTTGCGGATAAAACGCGGCTTACTCATGATCGTTTCCCTTGTAAATTCACCCTATTTGTTCTACTTTTGTTCTTATAAATGGATAAATATTCCTTTGTCAAGGAATTGGTGGCTATTTCTTCCTAATGCTATTCCTGCCCATTTCTGTGACAATGTTCCCATGTTAAAACATGGCGATGTCTGGAAAGCGGTAGATCGATTGGCGGCAGCCCACGGGATGTCGGCGTCGGGTCTTGCGCGCAAGGCGGGGCTGGACCCCACTACCTTCAACAAATCCAAGCGCACCACGCGCGAAGGCAAGCTGCGCTGGCCGTCGACGGAAAGTGTCGCCAAGATTCTCGCCGCCACCGGGGCGGATTTGCAGGAATTCGTCGCCTTTATCGAAAACGGCCAACAGGCCGCGCCGCGCAACGTGCCGCTGATCGGCTTCGCCCAGGCGGGCGCCGAAGGCTTTTTCGACGATGCAGGTTATCCCACCGGCGGCGGCTGGGACGAAATTTCGTTCCCCGGCTCCACCGATGCCCATGCATTCGCCTTGGAAATTTCCGGCGACAGCATGGAACCGGTCTATCGCGACGGCGACGTCGTGATCGTCTCGCCCGAAGCGGGCGTGCGCCGGGGCGACCGGGTGGTGGTGAAAACTTCAAACGGCGAAGTGATGGCAAAAATCCTCAAGCGCAAAACCGCGCAAAAGGTCGAACTTGCTTCGTTCAACGCGGCCCATCCCGACCGCGATATCGTGCTCGGTGATATCGATTGGATCGCGCGCATCGTGTGGGCGGCGCAGTAACCCGCCCCCCTTCCCCACCGTTTGACCCTTCTACCCCACCGCCTGATACGTGTCTTGAATGATGGTCAGGCAAGCGGCTTGGCTTTCGTCGCCGAGCAGGCCATGGGTGCCCAGAAGATCAACCACATTAGTGCGGCGGCGGCGCAGGTCGGACGCACCCTGTTCGCTGGCGGTGACATACGAATAATGCGCTTCATACGCGGCGAAGGCCTGAAAATTCCACGGCCCATCGCCCAATTGCAAGCTATCGCCGCCCACCGTCACTGTTTGCCCCTGGATGTAGCGGCCAAAGGTATTGGGCGGGCCGAATTGGTTGGCGTTGTCGCCCATCAGGGCTTGAAACAAAACGCTGTCTGAAAAGGATTGAAACGCCGGATCGGCGGCATAACGCGCATTGGCCTGAGCATTGCCGAGCGCCTGAGCGATATAAGCCATCAGCGCATTCAATTGCCCGGCGTCCAGGCCGTCGATCATGGCCTTGCCCTCGACAGTGGCAAACTCGGTATTGATGGCGGCTTGCAGGCCTTGCGGGAACGCGTTGGCATTGCCGCTGATCAACAGGGCTTGTTCAATGATGCCCAGATCTTCGGCGCTGAACGCGCCGCAATCGTCCAAAAAGTTTTCCACCGTTTGGCGCGCCCCCGGCTGATGCGCCAAATCCAACTGAAATGCGCCCACGGAATAACCGCTGTTGGCGACCCCGGCGTTGGATAAAACGTAAGCGTTGCTCAAGTTCCCGACCTCATTGGTGGCGATGATCTCGGTCAACAGTGTCGGCGAAAGGGTGGGGGTTACATTGGCCATGATTTCTCCTTCACAACCCTAGACGCGCAGTGTCTAAGGGTGTGAAGGAGGATCAAGGTCAATCGGCCTTAAAGGTTTTCGCCTTTAAGCGCCTTGTCGATCAATTCGATGGATTCAGGGATGCCATAAAGCGCGATGAAGCTGCCCATGCGCGGGCCTTGCTCTTGGCCCAGCAGCACCTCGTAACAGGTTTTAAACCAATCGCGCAGGTTCTCGAACCCATGGCGTTTGCCGACTTCGTAAACTTCGGTCTGGATGTCTTCGGCCGAAGTCTCCGCCGCCATGCCCTGCAACGATGTTTTCAATTCCTCAAGCGCCTGCCGCTCAATATCTTTGGCGGCGCGGAACTTTTTGTTCGGCTTCACAAAATCGCGGTAGTAGGTGATGGCGTAACCCACCAGCGTATCCAAGATCGGCGAATTTTCCGGCGTGGCGTCGGCGCGATAACGCGTGATGAACTGCCATAACACACCTTTGTCTTCCGCGTGGCAGACGCTGGCCAAGTTCAGCAAGATGTTGAAGCTCATGCCTTCGGCTTCGGGTGCCGGGGGATGGCCGGCGTGGATGTGCCACAGCGGATTGTTCAGCTGATCTTTTTCTTCCTGTTCGGCAAACGCGCTCAGGTGGCTTAGATAATCGTCCACCGTTTTAGGGATCACGTCGAAATACAGGCGCTTGGCGGTCTTGGGCTTTTGATACATGAACAGCGCCAAGCTTTCCGGCGTGGCGTAACGCAGCCAGTCTTCCATCGACAAGCCGTTGCCCTTGGACTTGGAAATCTTCTGCCCTTTTTCATCCAAGAACAGTTCATACGTCAGGTTCAGCGGCGGCGTGCCGCCTAAGGTGCGGCAAATGCGGCTCGCCAGTTTGACGCTGTCGATCAGGTCCTTGCCGGACATTTCATAATCGACGTTCAACGACACCCAGCGCCCGCCCCAATCGGCCTTCCACTGCAGTTTGACCTTGCCGTCTTTAATGTCGGTTTCCACCAGCTTGCCGTCTTCGTCTTCGTAAACGATGGTGCCTTGTTCGGGCCGCGTTTCGACCACGCGGGTCTGCAACACTTTGTTCGTCTTGGGGCACACGGGCAAAAACGGCGAATAGTTAGCGGCGCGTTCTTCACGCAAGGAAGGGAGCATGATCTCCATCACCTTGTCGTAGTTTTCCAACACCTTTTGCAGCACGCCGTTTAAGCGCCCCGCTTTGTATTCTTGGGTCGCCGATTTGAATTCGTATTCAAAGCCGTATTGATCCAAAAAGGCGCACAGGCGGGCGTTGTTGTGTTCTCCGAAACTGGGGTGAGTGCCGAACGGATCGGGAATGGTGGTCAGCGATTTGCCCAGATGTTCGCGGATCATCTCCTTGTTGGGGATGTTGTCGGGCACCTTGCGCAGGCCGTCCATATCGTCGGAATAAGCGAACAGCCGTGTCGGCATGCCGGTCAGCAATTCAAACGCGCGGCGCACCATGGTGGTGCGCATCACTTCGCCAAAGGTGCCGATGTGCGGCAGACCCGACGGGCCGTAACCGGTTTCAAACAGCACATAACCTTTTTCCGGCAGTTTTCCACCCAAATGTTTAAGCAGTTCACGCGCTTCGGCAAACGGCCAGGCATTACAATGCTCGGCCAATTCATGGGCGTGGCTGTGGGGGCTGTCGGGTTGATAAGGCATGGCTTTTTTTCATCATCTTGAAGTTGAAAGGACGCGCAAGGTACGTCCCCGCGCGTTAAGCGTCAACAGGTGGCATCAAAAGATGACATCAAAAGAGGGTCGGCATCAGCTATTTTGCAGGCAATGCGCGATCCACTTCGCGGTCAGCTTTTCCGCCACCGCGTTTTGTTTGAGGCGGGAATTGAGGCTGGCAAAATCCACCAAATCCAACGGCTGGTCCTGATTGAAGCAGCTAAACACCACCTTGGCCTCGCCAGTCTTGGGATCGACATGGCGTTGCAAACACTGGGCGCAGATTTCCTTCATCATGCATTGCATCGGCGAGTTGATGGACGCGAGGCCCACGTGGTCCTCTTTCAAAAATTCCTTCAACACGCCGTGACGCGCGTCTTTGACCGCTTTCATCATCATATCGGAACCGATGGCAACAACCCGATCGACGTCACCCAAGGCGATGGGCGTAGCACCCAATTCGCCCCGGCCATACGCGGCGATGGCCTGCACGATGTTACCCGTAAAACTAAAATCACCCGCCCGCCCCGGCGTGAAACCGGGGGCCTGATCGCAGCACCACACGATGGTATCGGCGGCACGTTCGATATCTTCGACGTGATAACGATCCTGTGCGGTTTTATAAGCGGCAAAATACAACACCTTAGAACCCGCGCTGCGCAACGCCTGACCGATGGAAAACAGCACCGCATTGCCCAGCCCGCCACCCGCCAGCAGCACCGTCTCGCCGCCCGGCGTTTCGGTCGGCATGCCCGTGGGGCCCATCAAAATCACCGGCTCGCCCGGATGCAACTGGGTGCATAGATTCGACGATCCGCCCATTTCCAACACGATTAAAGAGACCAATCCGGCATCCCGATCCGCCTGAGCGCCCGTTAGCGCCAGGCCTTCCATCGCCAGCCGCGTGCCTTGGCGACAGGGGGAAGCGGCCTCGAAGTTTTGCAGGCGGAAAAACTGCCCCGGTTTGAAGGCATGGGCGGCAAAGGGCGCGCGCACCACCACCTCGACGATGGTCGGCGTCAGGCGGTCCACCCGCACCACCTGGGCCAGCAGGCCATCGTTGAGCATCGTCACCAAGGCGGCAAAGTCTACGCTTGAGGGCGGCGTTTTGCGCAACACCGCATCCACCACCGGATAACCCTGTTTGGCGCTGGCCATGGCTTTGACCACGTTGCCCGCAAAACTGGGATGCAGATCGCCGAAAAAGCTCATCGAGTTACCGCCGTGCGCGTTCATCAACACCTGCACCTCGCCGGGTTTGGCGCTCCATTGCGGTTTAACCGCATGACCATCGCCATCCACGGCCTGAAAATACTTGCCGTCGAGCGGCGCAAATTCACCATGTTCGCGGCTCAGCACCGTATTGGGCTGAGTGCCCGCCGCCACCAGCACCGCGCGTGCGGGCAGGGTGACTTCGCGCCCGGTGTCACGCGGGCGACCATCGTCAGCGATTTCCTGCACGTCAAGTTTAAGCGCCGAGGCCCAGCCGAATTCATCCACTTCCACCGCCTTGGGCGACAGCAGTTCGGCAAAACGAATGCCCTGCTCCATCGCTTTTTCGATTTCTTCGTGGTTGAGCGTATAACTGGGCGCGTCGATCAGACGGCGGCGATAGGCGATGGTCGCCCCGCCCCAGGCATTCAGCAATTCGGTGAAATTGGGCGCGCGGCGTTCGGCCTTGGCGCTCGCGCGTTCATAACGCACCGCGCGGCCATGAATGATAAATTCGTCCGCAATTTGATGGTCTTCGGGGGTCCAGCGCTCCCGCACACGATCACGGCCCAGCTCGGCTTCCAGCACGTCGTAACGGTCCAGGAATTTTTCCACCTGCACCACATAATAGGCCAGCGCCTCGGTCGCGGTATCGATGGCGGTCAGGCCACCGCCGATCACTAAAGCGGGCAGGCGCAATTGCAAATTAGCAAGGCTGTCGGTCTTCGCCGCACCCGTCAGCTGCAGCGCCATCAGGAAATCGGAAGCCTGACGCACACCGCGCGCTAGGTTATTGTCCATATCGAGCACGGTCGGTTTGCCCGCCCCCATGCACAGCGCGATGTGATCGAAGCCCAAGCGATAGGCTTGTTCCTTGGTCAGTTGCGCGCCGAAACGCACCCCGCCGAACATGCGGAACTTGGCGCGGCGTTCCAACAACAAACGCTCGATCTTCAAAAAGTTCTTATCCCAGCGCACGGTGATGCCGTATTCCGCCACCCCGCCGAAACCCGCCATGGTGCGGGCATTCAGCGGTTCACGAATGTCGTCGATGTTTTTGATGGCGACGAACTCGCCGCGTTCGCCCGATGGCGTCATGCCACAAAGCGCCGGGTCAAGCGGTTCGATCTTGGCCCCGTCGATGGCGACGATGGCGTGGCCTTCGTTCAACAGATGATGCGACAGCGCCGCACCCGCAGGCCCCAGCCCCACCACCAAGACCTTGTAGCCGCTTGGCACTTTAGGCAGCGGGCGGCGCAGGTTGAGCGGATTCCAGCGCGTCAGCAGGGCATAAACTTCAAAACCCCACGGCAATTCCAGCACGTCTTTCAACGCCCGCGTTTCGATTTGCGGAATGTTCACCGGGTCTTGTTTTTGATAGATGCACGATTTCATGCAGTCGTTGCAAATGCGATGCCCGGTGCCTGCGCACAACGGATTGTCGATCACGATCAGCGCCAGCGCGGCGACCGCGTGGCCGGCGATTTTGGCGCTGTGCATTTCGGAAATGCGTTCTTCCAACGGGCAGCCGGAAAGTTCCACACCGAACACATTTTTGGCAAACGCGCCGCTGGCCTTATCCTTCAAGCCCTTGGAACACGAATCCTTGCCCCGGTCGTGACACAACACACAATAAGTCGCCTGGTCCAACGCACCGACCAGATCGCAGCCTTGATCGGTCAGCGCAAACCCGTCACGCGGATGGCGGCGTTCGGGCGCAAAATGCGCGGCATCGACACCCGCCACGCTCACGGCGTCCACCTGCACCAAATTAAGCGGATCGATTTTGCCCGGCTGACGAAACAATATATCGGTTTTATGACGCGCCCGGCCCGCGTTGCTCAGCGTCGCCCACAGGGCGTAATCCAACGCGGCCTGAATATCGTCCGCGTGCGTGGTTTCATCTTCGAGCCAGCCCATCACCGTTTGGGCGAAGCTCATTTGTGTGATCATCCCGCCCATTTTAGGGGCCAAGGCGATTTCCAAAGCGGGGCCATCCAAGGCCTCGGCATCCTCCGCCGATTTGCCTTTCAGCGCGCGGCGCTGCACGAACAGGCGCTTGCAGCTATAGAGCACGTCTAAATCCAGGTGCTGACTTTTAAGCGCCTGCAATTCGCTTTGCACGGAAAACAATTCACCGACAAAAGCATCGACAAACGGCGCCAGCTCCAGCAGCAAATCCGCCTCGGCCTTGGTTTCTAAAGCCTCCGGCGTTTGCCGCGCGGCGACCAGACGCGCCTTCAGCTCCGCATTGATGCCGCCGACCTGGGCCAAAAAAGCCGCATCCACACGCGCAAGGGCTTGGTCGTCATAGAGGTCTTTAAAGGTTAAGCCGTGCGCGAGCTTGAGTTCGGTCATGGAGGGTCTTCTCATCTTTGAGGATTTTGGTTATACAAAGACTATCGCGCGAGGGGAATTCGTGAAAGCGGTGATTGCGACAATCGCCGTTTTCTTAACGTGATATTTTGACCCACAGGACGCCTGTCATGACACGCCCCGGCCATCCCCTATCCGCAAAGGGTATTCAAAACCTCAGTTACGCGGGCAACCTCAGCCCCGAAGACACCTGGAAACGTTTAAGTGAAGACTCACGCGCGGTGTTGATCGACGTGCGCACCCCCGAAGAATGGGCCTATGTCGGCCACGTCAGCCTCGACGATCTGGACCGCGAGCCTTTTTATGTGTCGTGGTTGTTTTATCCGCGCATGGACGTGAACCCCAACTTCGTCGATCAGGTCATCAAGGCGGTGCGGCCCGAAAAAGATACCCCGATGTTGTTGTTGTGCCGTTCCGGCATCCGCTCGGCCTATGGCGCAGGCGCGCTCACCCAGGCGGGCTTTAGCGAATGTTACAACGTCTCCGGCGGGTTCGAGGGCGATTTGGACGATCATCACCGCCGCGGCCACGTCAACGGCTGGAAAGTGGCGGGCCTGCCGTGGGATCAAAACTGAAGGAAGGGTCATGGCGATACGCGGCCTGCTGCTCGACCTGCAAGGCGTTTTGTATCAAGACGGCAAAGCCTATCCCGGCGCGCCCGAGGCCATCGCTGCGCTAAGCGCTCAGGGGCTGGCGTTGCGTTTTCTCACCAATACCACCACCCGGCCCCGGCGCGACATCGCGGCGCACATGCAGGCCATGGGCTTTGCTGTAAGCGAAGCCCAAATCTTCACCCCGGCTTGCGCGGCGGTCAAACTTTTGGCTAGCCAAGGCGTCAACCGGGTGCATCTGGCCGCACCCGCAGCTTTAATCGAAGAGTTTGCGGGCTTCGATCTGGTGGACGCCCCGCCCGAGGCCATCGTGCTGGGCGATTTGCATACCGAGTTCACCTGGGCGCGTTTGGATGAACTGTTCCAACTGGCGCGGGGCGGCGCGCGCCTGATCGCGCTGCACAAAAACCGCTATTGCCTGCGCGACGGGAAACTGGCTTTGGACTTAGGCCCCTTTGTCGCCGCACTCGAATACGCCACCAACACCCAAGCGCGGGTGGTCGGCAAACCCTCGTTGCCGTTTTTTTTGGGCGCGGTGCAGGATATGGAACTCAGCCCTGATCAAGTGGTCATGGTCGGCGACGACATCGAAGCCGACATCGGCGGCGCGCTGGCGGCGGGCTTAGCGGCGGTGCAGGTCAAAACCGGGAAATACCGCGCCGAGGACGAAACGCCCACCCACGCGCAGCCCAGCGGGCGCATTGTTTCGATTGCAAAACTGCAAGAGTGGCTGGAAAAGAACCACTAGCGGCACGGCGAGGTTAACGGTTGAACCTTGCCTATTATACCTAAAATTGGTATATATTGGTATCAACCTTGGAGGCACCCACACTCAATGGCGCGCAACACGTCCGTTTCGCTCGGTGAGCATTTCGCCGAATTTATCGATACGCAGGTGCAGACCGGACGTTACGGCTCGGCCAGCGATGTCATGCGGGCGGGCCTGCGGCTTTTGGAAGAACACGAGGCCAAGGTGAAAGCCCTGCAAGATGCGCTCATCGCCGGGGAGGACTCCGGCGCGCCTGTTCCCTTCGACAACGCCGCATTCCTAAAGCGCATGCGGAGCAAACATGCCCGGTAGGCGTCATGCTTACCGGCTGTCTCCACGGGCGGAATCCGACCTCGAAGAAATCTGGCTCTACACGTTCAAAAACTGGTCGCTTAAGCAGGCGGACCGCTACCACAACGCCATCGTCGAAGCGTTCGAGGATCTGGCGGCGGGTGACAAAACCGGGCGGCCCGTCGATATCCGCGAGGGTTACTTCAAGCATGCGGTCGGCGCGCATCTCGTGTTCTATCGCTTCGATGAAGCGGGCCTCGTCGTCATCCGCGTTCTGCACCAGCGCATGGATGTGGGCAGGCATTTGTAGGCTTGGCTAGAAGGTCATTGGGTCCGTCATCCCCGACACCCAAAATCGTCACCCCCGAGCTTGCCCCGGGGCCCATGACTTCAAATGACGAATTCATCGCCGCTATTGGAGCAGTCCTTATACTTTTTTCGCAATGAACAAATATATATAACGAACATATACAACCAAATACATAAGTATTGTTGTAATTGAAAAATTCATAAATGCGAATTCTACAATAGAAGATATTGAGTATTTATGTCCTGACAGCATATATTCGTAATACATTCCGGCATCGAACATACCCCTAAATACTGACAAGTATAAATAAATAATCAAAGCAAAAATAATAGGAAAATTTTTATCAATAATATTAATATTTTTTAGCAACAATATCCTTTCATCAAATGACTTCATGTTAAATATAATATTAATAATTACAAATGAAACAGATAGAAGCACACACATACCATAAATCGTCGTCATAAACGGTATTGATTCCCCAAAACCCTGGGCTTCAATGACACTTAACCTGTAGGAAAGTCCCGGAAATACCCAACAAATCCATCTAAAAAAAGGAAGGGCTATTTTCGTGACATAAATTATAAAATCCACTTCAACTATATATAAAACAACATAAATAGACGCCAACAATGTTGGCACCAAAAAGGCGGCATCCCCACCAAATTTAAGCCTTAACTTTCTGCTCTGCATGTTGTTCATAGCGTATACTTACAAACTGGGGATGGCTGGGTCGTGAAGTTCACCGTCGGGTCGGCGAAGCCGAGCCCGATGGCCCGGCCATGATGTAATTTCTTACTGAATCACTTCCAAATCGGCTTGCCCGAACCGGGCAGGCCGAGATCGCGCCACATGGCCGAGACCTTATCCACCACGCCTTGCTCCATGCGGATTTTTTGGCCCCATTCGCGTTTGGTTTCGGGGCCGATTTTGGTGGTGGCGTCGATGCCCATTTTTGAGCCCAAGCCGGAATCGGGCGAGGCGAAGTCCAAATAATCGATGGGTGTGTTTTCGATCAGGGTCACGTCGCGCGCCGGATCGACGTTGGTCGACAGCGCCCACATCACATCGTTCCAATCGCGCGCGTTCAAATCATCATCGATGATGATCACAAACTTGGTGTAGGTAAACTGGCGCAGGTACGACCATACACCCAGCATGATGCGCTTGGCGTGGCCGGGATAAGCCTTTTTCATGCTCACCACCGCGACCCGGTACGAACACGCTTCGGGCGGCAGCCAAAAATCTTTCACTTCGGGAAACTGCTGGGTGAACAGCGGCACAAACACGTCGTTCAAGGCCTCGCCCAGCACACTCGGCTCGTCGGGCGGGCGTCCGGTATAGGTGGACAAATAAATCGGATCGCGCCGATGGGTGATGGCCGAAACCGTAAACACCGGGAACGGCTCGACATTATTGTAATAACCGGTGTGATCACCGTAAGGGCCTTCGTCGCCCGTGTCGCTTAAACTGACGTGGCCTTCCAAGATGATCTCGGCGGTGGCGGGCACCTGCAAGGGTACGGTCTTGCAATCCACCAGCTCGACCTTTTGCCCGCGCAGCAGCCCGGCGAACTGATATTCCGAAAGTGTGTCGGGCACCGGAGTGACGGCGGCCAGAATGGTGCCCGGGTCCGCGCCGATGGCGACCGCCAGCGGCATGGGATCGGTGCGTCCAGAAGCTTTCCACCGCGCGAAGTGCTGCGCCCCGCCGCGATGGTGTAACCAGCGCATCAGCGTGGTATTGCGCCCCGTCACCTGCATGCGGTAGATGCCCAAATTGGCAACGTCGCGTTTATCGTTTTTGGGATCGGGGCCTTGGGTGATGACCAACGGCCAAGTGATCAGCGGTGCTGGTTCACCCGGCCAGCAGCCTTGAATGGGCAGTTTGGCCAAATCCACATCGGCCCCCGTCAGCACGACTTCTTGGCAGGGCGCGCTTTTGACCGTTTTGGGTTTCATCGCCATCACGGTTTTGAGCAGCGGCGCCATTTCCAGCGCCTCACGCCAGCCGCCGGGCGGTTCGGGCTGGCGCAAAAACGCCAGCGTTTCACCCACCGAGCGCAATTCTTCACGTTTGCGCCCCATGCCGCGCGCCACCCGCTCGACGGTGCCGAACAAATTGACCAAAACCGGCACGCCGTAAGGTCTTCCGTCCTGGTCCACCGGGTTTTCAAACAGCACCGCCGGGCCGCCTTCGGCCATCAGGCGGGTCTGAATCTCGGTCATTTCCAGGTGCGCCGATACGGGTGCCGCAACGCGCACCAGATCGCCCGCGGCGGCCAATTCATCGATGAAATCTCTAAGCGATTGATATGCCATACCCGCAATGTCCTCGGCTTTGCCCCGCCATTCAACCAAAATCCGCAACAAAACGGTTGGATTTTAGTTAGAATGCACCATTTTCTAAATGTAAAATCAGTGCTTTAATCTATCAAGACGATGAAAATTAACCGTAGGGGAGCCGGGTGCAACACATTCGGATACGGGTTTTATGGCGCTAGACGACAAAACACCGCACGCAGAAGACGGACCAACCGTCGATTACGCGAAGCTGATCGAGATCGGCATCGCGCTATCGGCGGAGCGCAACCACCACCGCCTGCTGGAAAATATCCTGCTCGAAGCAAAGAATTTGTGCCATGCCGACGGCGGCACGCTGTATCTGTGCGGCAACATGATCGAACGCGAGGGCATGATCGCGCCCCAGTTCGAGGCCGAAGCCGATGGCCGCTTCATGAAATTCGAAATCATGCGCACCGATAGCCTAAACATCGCCAAGGGCGGCACCACGGGCGAAGACATCCCCTTTCCGCCGTTGAGCGTCTACAACCCCACGACCGGCGAGCCGAACCACAAAAACGTCGCTTCCCACGTCGCGGTGACGGGCAAAACGATCAACATCCCCGACGTTTATGAAGCGACCGACTTCGATTTCACCGGGCCGCGCAAATTCGATGAAAGCACGGGCTACCGCTCCAAATCGTTCCTCGTCGTGCCGCTGAAAAACCACTCGGGCGAAGCCATCGGCGTGTTGCAGTTGCTCAACGCCAAGAACAAAGCGGGCGAGTCCGTGCCGTTCTCGGGCAAAATCGTGCCGATGATCGAAGCGCTGGCCTCGCAAGCCGCCGTGGCGGTAGACAACCAGATGCTGGTCGAAGCCCAGGCGCGCCTGATGGACAGCTTCATCAAGTTGATTGCCGGCGCAATCGACGCCAAATCGCCCTACACCGGCGGCCACTGCGCGCGGGTGCCGGAATTGGCGGAAATGCTGGCCGCCGCGGCGGCGAAAGCCGAGTTCGGCGAGCTTAAAAACTTTACCCTCAACGAAGAAGGGTTTCGCGAACTGCATCTGGCCAGCTGGCTGCACGATTGCGGCAAGGTGGTGATGCCGGAATACGTGGTCGACAAAGCGACCAAGCTGGAAACCATCTACGACCGCATTCACGAAGTGCGCATGCGCTTTGAGGTGCTCAAACGCGAAGCCGAGATCGACTATTGGAAACAAGTGGCCGACGGCGGCGACCGCGCCGCATTGAAAACCGACCTAGATGCCAAACTGGCCGGGATCGACGACGATTACGCCTTCATCGCCGAATGCAACGTCGGCGGCGAATTCATGGCGCCGGAAAAGATCGAGCGCATGAAACAAATCGCGGCCCACAACTGGACCCGCACCTTGGACGACCGCATCGGCATTTCGCACGAAGAACTCAAGCGCAAGGAAAACGCGCCCGCCGCCGCCTTACCCGCGCAGGAACCGCTGCTCGCCGACAAGGTCGAACACCTGTTCCCGCGCGACGGCACCTTCGAAGCGCCCAACTCGGAACGTTTCGGTTTCAAGATGGAGGTGCCCGAATACCTGTTCAATCGCGGCGAAGTCTACAACCTCGCCATCGCGCGCGGCACGCTGACCAACGAAGACCGCTACATCATCCAAAACCACATCGTGCAGACCATCGTCATGCTGGGCCAGTTGCCGTTCCCCAAGCAGTTGCGCAACGTTCCCGAATTCGCCGGGGCGCATCACGAAACGCTGATCGGCACCGGTTATCCGCGCAAGCTGGAAAAGAAAGACATGTCGGTGGTGGCGCGCATCATGGCGCTGGCCGACGTGTTCGAGGCGCTGACCGCCGCCGACCGCCCCTACAAAAAGCCCAAGACGCTATCGGAAAGCATCAAGATCCTGTCGTTCATGGTCAAAGACCAGCACATCGACCCGGACCTGTTCCGCCTGCTTTTAGAAAGCGGCATCTACAAGGAATATGCCGAACGGTTCTTGAAACCCGAACAAATGGACGACGTGGATTTGGGCAAGTATCTGGACAAGGCGGCTGAATAACCGCATATTCGCTACATGAACGACTGCATGGTGGCCCACGCCAAAGCATATCCCTTCGCCATACCCGAAGGTTCATACGTATTGACTCCGGACGGCTGGCGCCCGCTTGACGGCGATCCGGTGCTGGGTGCGCGTCATGCGGTCATCGCATCGGGGTCCAACGCATCGCCGGACCGCCTAATGGCCAAGTACGCTGATCACGCCCATTTGCTTGAAGATACGATTCCCGTCACGTGCGCCCAATTGCACGATTTCGACGCCGTGTATTCCGCACACATTTCCCACTACGGCTCGATCCCTGCGACGTTGGCCTACGTGCCGGGGGCGATCGCCGACGTCTTTGTTACGTGGCTCACCGACGCACAGTTGCAGCGCATGCACGAAACCGAAGCGGTGGGCGTGAATTACGACTTTGTCAAACTTACGGGCATCAACTTGCTGTGCGGGAACGAAATCGGCCTGACGAGTGCGCACGCCTACCTTTCCAAAAGCGGCTGCCTGAACAAAGACGGCAAACCCATCCCCTTAGCGGCGTTCAACGTCGACGGACGCCAATGGCGCGCCATGACGCAGGCGGAAGTGCTGGACTACGCACGCAGCCGCCTGGACCCTGACGAACATACCGATACCTTTATCCGCCGCCATATCGAGTGCGCCGACACACGCGCCCAACGCACCCAGTGCCTCGCCGAAGATGCGCTGCACCGTCACTGGGCGGGAACGACCTATCTCACGCCTTAATTTCGCCCCCTAATTTCGCCCCCTGGTGGCGGTTAAACAACCTGCCCCACCACGATCGCCGCGAACAACAGCAGGCCGAAGTCGCGGTTGGATTTAAACCGCGCGAGGCAGTTTTTGGGATTGTGGATGTCCAAGGTCACAACCTGCCACACCAGATGCGCGCTCGCGGGTAGCAACGCCGGGTAAAACAGCCAATGCAGCCCGGCGACCCAGCCCGCCAGGGCGATCAGCGCCATCGTCATGGCATAAAAGAACACCAGCCATTTGGGCGTCGCGTCGCCGAGTTTGAGCGCCGCCGACTTGATGCCCACCAACACGTCGTCTTCTTTGTCTTGATGGGCGTAGATGGTGTCGTAACCGAGCGTCCAAAAAATGCCCGCCCCATATAAAATCCCCGGCACCAGCCCTAAATCGCCCCGGACCGCCGCCCAGCCCACCAGCGCGCCCCAATTGAACGCCATGCCTAAAAAGACCTGCGGCCAATAGGTAAAGCGCTTCATGTAGGGATAAATCAGCACCACCGCGAGCGACAGCATGCCGACGCCGATGGCGAAGCGGTTAAGCTGCAGCAAAATAACCAGCCCCAACAGGGCCAAAAACACCGCAAAAACGATCGCCTGTTTGACGCTGACCTGACCGCTGGGGATGGGGCGGTTGGCGGTGCGCGCGACCTTGCCGTCGAAATCACGATCGGCGATGTCGTTGGTGACGCAGCCCGCGCCGCGCATGATGAACGAGCCTAAAGCGAATAAAATCAACAGCTTCACATCCGGCCACGATCCTTGCGCCGCCAAGGCGGCGGACCACCAGCACGGCAGCAACAACACCCATGCGCCGATGGGCCGATCTAAGCGCATCAACACCACATAAGGCCTGATCGGCTTAGGCGTTGCGCGCACGATCCAGCTTTCTGTTGCAATATCGCTGGCGATTGAGGGGCTTGAATGGCTCATGGCTTCTTTTACGGCATTGACGTGGGGAGATGCAAACGGCCTTATAAGGGTCCGGACTCATTATTCTGATCCAGTTTGGTTTGCGAAAATCGTTTTCCGGCAAGGAAAAGGCTCGCCGGAAGTGCCGTTCCACTTTCAAGAGCCTTTGACGCCGTCCGGGGAGCGGTTTGCACAAATCCCTTGGACGGGGCGATTTTTCACTTGGACATCGTTGGCAAGCCCTTGTAATGGTTTACATTACTGTGGCCTTCCCGCCTCGTCCACGCGGAAAATCGTCTCCGCCAAACCGATCACAATAATGAGTCCGGACCCTGGGGCATGATGAATTCAACGAAAACCCTGACCCGCCTGTATACCGATGCCGATCTGGCCGAAAATGCCCCATGCGCGCTGGGTTCTGGCCCTGCACACAAGCTGCGCGTGGTGCTGCGCGCCGAGATTGGCGACGAGATTTTGCTGTTCAACGGGCGCGACGGCGAATGGCGCGCGCGCCTGACCGACATCGGCAAATCCCAGGCGCATGCCCAATGCCTGATGCAAACCCGCCCGCAAACGGCGGAAAACGGCCCCTGGCTGGCCTTCGCGCCGATCAAAAAAGACCCGCTCGACATGCTGATCGAAAAAGCGGTGGAACTGGGGGTAGCCAAGCTGATCCCCGTCATCACCCGGCGCACGGAAAACCGCCGCCTGAAAGAAGAACGCTTAAGCCAGCAAATCATCGACGCCTGCGAACAGTGCGAGCGGCTGACCATACCGACGCTCGAGCCCCCCATAACGCTGGAGCAATTATCCGCATGGTGGCCGCGTGAGCGCAAATTAATCGTGTGCGCCGAACGCCGGGACGCACCGCCGCTGGCCCACGCCGTCCAGGCCATCAACGGCCCGGTGGGCCTATTGGTCGGCCCCGAAGGCGGATTTACGGACGGCGAACTTGACGCCGTGTTAAAACAGCCCATCTCTATTGCTGTCAATCTGGGACCGCGCATCCTGCGCGCCGAAACGGCGGCCATCGCCGCCCTGGCAGTCATCCAAGCCACGTGCGGCGACTGGTCCACCAAACGATAAGGCCGTTTCATGAGCGCACCTTCTACTTCTGCCGCCGCGTCGCCCGCCGTCACCGACAAACGCCAACTGCTCGAATACATGGCGAGCGGCTGCAAACCGCCCGCAAACTGGCGCATCGGCACCGAACACGAAAAGTTCGCCTATCGTTTGAGCGATTTGCGCCCGCTCGATTACGAAGGCGAGCAAGGCGTCGGTATGATGCTCGACAAACTCACCCGCTTCGGCTGGAAGCCGGTGGCGGAGAACGGCAAGGTCATCGCCCTGATCCAAGACGACGGCTCGTCGATTACGCTCGAACCGGCGGGGCAGTTGGAACTGTCCGGCGCGCCGCTCGGCACCATCCATGAAACGTGCAAGGAAGTCGGCATCCACCTGCAACAGGTCAAGGCCGTGGCCGCCGAAATGGGCATCGGCTTTTTAGGCTTGGGTTATCAGCCCAAATGGCCGCGCGAAAGCATGCCGTGGATGCCCAAGGGGCGTTACGAAATCATGAAATCGTACATGCCCAAACGCGGCAAACTGGGCCTGCACATGATGCAATCGACCTGCACCGTGCAGGTGAATTTGGATTTCGATTCCGAGGCCACCATGGTCAAGATGTTTCGCGTTTCGCTGGCGTTGCAGCCCATCGCCACGGCGCTGTTTGCCAATTCGCCGTTCAAGGAAGGTAAACCTTCGGGTTATCTCAGCTATCGCAGCCACATCTGGACCGATACCGACCCGGATCGTTGCGGCAACATTCCGTTTGTGTTTGAAGACGGTTTCGGCTTTGAACGCTACGTCGATTACATGCTCGACGTGCCCATGTACTTCGTCTATCGCAATGGCCGTTACATCGATGCATCGGGCCAATCGTTCAGGGATTTCATGGCCGGCAAACTGCCCGCTTATCCCGGCGAATACCCGACCTTAAAAGATTGGGAAGACCACCTGACCACCGCGTTCCCCGAGGTACGCCTTAAAAAGTTCCTGGAAATGCGCGGCGCCGACGGCGGGCCGTGGGGCCGCCTGTGCGCCCTGCCCGCCCTGTGGGTCGGCCTGCTCTACGACGCGACCGCGTTGGACGCGGCGTGGGAACTGATCAAAGATTGGAGCCATGAAGAACACGACCATTTGCGCGCCCAAGTCCCCACCCAGGCGCTCAACACCCCGTTTCGCAAGGGCACGGTCAGCGACGTGGCGCTGGATATGCTGGAAATCGCCCACGAGGGACTGGTCAAGCGCCAGCGCCTAGACGGTGTCGGACTGGATGAAAGCCGCTTCCTCAAGCCGTTATTCCAAATCGCCGAATCCGACCTGACCCCGGCAGAGGAATTGCTGTTGGCCTTTGAGAGGCGGTGGAAAGGCAACATCGACCCTATTTTCACGGAATATGCCTACTAACGCCTTGTATAACCCTCTACGTTGCACGGCCTTTCAATGCCATGTTACGATTCGCGACCTTGAAACTTACGGAACTTAAACGGCAATGCCCGGCAGCGACATCTCCCTAGAAGAAATTGAACACGCGCTGCATTCGGGCGAGTTTTGTTTTCATTTTCAGCCCAAAATTTCTTTCCAGACCGGGCGCATCGTCGGTGGCGAAGCGCTGCTGCGCTGGAAACGGGCAGATGGCACGATGACCCCGCCGGGCATGTTTTTGCCGCTGGCGGAAAAAGCCGGCTTCATCACCGACATCACGGCGGTGATGCTGCCCGAACTGGCCGAAGACATCGCCCGCCTGCGCGCGCTCAAATCGGACATCCAGGTGGCGTTCAACGTCTCGGCGTTGGATCTGCATTCGCCCTATCTGGTGAAGATGCTGCGCAGCTTTATCGGCAATCAATTGATCAATCCCGGCAACATTCAAATCGAAATCACCGAAACCACGTTTGTGAGCCAAAACGACCGCATTCACGCGACCTTGCTGGATTTGGTGGCGTTGGGCATTGAAATCGTGATGGACGATTTCGGCACCGGTTATTCATCGCTGGATGTGCTGAGCCAGTTGCCGTTTTCAGCGCTAAAGCTGGACCAGGGCGTGGTCGGGCGCATGAGCAACGATTCCAAAAACACCCACATCGTGCGTTCCAGCCTGCAATTGGCCCGCGAATTGTCGATCAAAACCATCGCCGAAGGGGTCGAAAGCGAAGGCGTCTACACCTTCTTGCTGGCGTCCGGCTGCAACGAGGCGCAAGGCTTTTGGATGAGCCGCCCGGTGCCCATCGACGACTTCATCAGCTTGATCAAACAAAACCCCAAGTGGCCGTCTTCGGAACTGGGTTTTTTGTACAATGCGTGGGTGAACCATTTGTCCTATCGGCGCAAGGTGATGGACACGGTCTACACCATGACCATGACGCCGCCCGAAGAATGGCCGAACATGCCCAAGCTGGATTTGCGCCACAGCCCCGCGCACTGCCGCTTGGGCCAGTGGTACCGCGACATGTCGCGCGCGGGGTTTTCCGAAGATAGCTACAAAACCCTGGAAAACGTACACCGCGAAATGCATGCCGCGGGCGATGTGTTGCTTAAAACCGTCAAGGCGCAAATCGATACCGAAGCGGTCATTGCCGCCACCAACGACTTTTTGCGTTTTTCCGAACAGGTCGACCAGGAAGTGTCGCGCATCGTGGCGCTATCGTTCGCCGAAGGCCTGCGCAAACGCGACCACGGCAACCCGGCACCCGCCACCCCATCGTCAAGCCGGGACGCGTCGGCCTAGGGTGTGATCGGGACAGACGGCCCAAAATCTTGATGTTGTGGCCTATTACATACAAGCCGAAAATGGCGACTTAGTTCGGGAAAGCGGACATGGGCCGCTGGCACCGGCACCGTCCGCTTATAGCAACAAGGGGACGTGACGATTAATATTGGAATTACGCCAATTTCGATGACAATCATTCAAGATTGATCGCTGACCCAAGAATAGGGGGGGCTAATAATGAACTACCGATATGTTAGTTGGCTGGCATCGCTTTTGGTTTTAGGCATCTCATTCGTCACCTTGTTATCTTCCGCATCGGCAAGGATACAGCCTAGTGGAAGGTACCCCATGGTTTGCATCGCACTTCAAGTTTGTCAGACTGATAGGCAGAATTGTTTGATGCTCACCATCCCATATCCTACTATTCAACTTAACGAAACTGCTGCGGGCTATGACATGCAATATGCCATGGATGGTGCCGCAGGGCGACCTGCCCCTTTCCGTTTCTTTCGCTCTGTTAAGGACATGACCGAGTACCTGGAAAAGTCACCTCAAGATATCGATTTTGAAATAGCACTCGTCCCCTCTTCCGCTGTGTCTGACTCATTTGCTTACGAACTATACGATTTCTACGAACGGGCCGGGCAATTGTTTCCAAGCAAGACGTACACGGTGATCTCCTGCAAAGGCACTTGAACAAATTGGTCCGCTTCGGGTCATCTGCAGTCACCTGCGCTGGCCGCCCAGCTTGTCTGCTTTGCCGACAATAGCGGAATCCCGGCAGAGATGACCTGTTGATGTGCGCCCCCGGATCAAGTCCGGGGGTGACGATTTTCTAGATTGTTCTTTGAGCCCGCACCCGCAGCGCCGCGCCGCGCCGCGCATAAGCTCTAAGACTGCGTGCCGCCCACCGTCAATTCTTCCATGCGCAAGGTCGGCTGGCCGATGCCCACGGGCACACCCTGGCCGTCTTTGCCGCAGGTGCCGACCCCGGTATCAAGCTCCAGATCGTTGCCGATCATCGACACCTTTTTCATCGCTTCGGGGCCGTTGCCGATCAGCGTCGCGCCCTTGACCGGCGCGCCGATTTTGCCGTTTTCGATTTTATAGGCTTCGGTGCAGCTAAACACGAACTTGCCCGACGTAATATCCACCTGACCACCGCCGAAGTTGACGGCATAAAGGCCGTTTTTCACCGACGCCAAAATTTCCGCCGGGTCCTTATCACCCGCCAGCATATACGTGTTGGTCATGCGCGGAATGGGCTTGCAGGCAAAACTTTCGCGCCGCCCGTTGCCGGTCGGTTCCATGCCCATCAGGCGCGCGTTCATGCGGTCTTGCATGTAGCCTTTTAAGATGCCGTCTTCGATCAACACGGTACGCGACGTCGGCGTGCCTTCATCGTCGATGGTGAGCGAACCGCGCCGCGCGTCCAAGGTACCATCATCCACAATGGTCACACCCTTGGCCGCCACCTGCTGCCCCAGCAGGCCGGAAAAAGCCGAGGTTTTTTTGCGGTTGAAGTCGCCTTCCAGCCCATGGCCCACCGCTTCGTGCAGCAAAACGCCCGGCCAGCCGGGGCCTAACACCACGGTCATTTCACCGGCGGGTGCGGGCACGCTGTCTAAATTGACGATGGCTTGGCGCAGCGCTTCGTCGGCGATGCTCCGCCAATTTTCCGCCGTCACCCATTGATCGTACAGGGCACGCCCGCCAGCGCCGTTGGAGCCGCTTTCCATGCGGTCGCCCTGGCCCACCACCACCGAAACGTTGATGCGCACCAGCGGGCGCACGTCGGACGCCACATGACGACCCGGCCGGATGATTTCCACCGCCTGCCAGTTGCCCAGCAGCGACGCCGAAACCTGTTTCACCCGTGGATCGCGGGCGCGCACATAAGCGTCGATCTCGGCCAGCAGATCGACCTTGGCGGAAAAGGCCATGGCGGAAAGCGGGTTGTCTTCGCCATAAAGCTTGGCGTTGGTGCCACGCGGCGGTTCTTGCACCGTGCCGCCGTGGCCCTGATGCACGGCCTTGACCGTTTCACCGGCGCGGCGGATGGCGTCTTCGCTGATTTCAGACGCGTGCGCCAGACCCGCCGTTTCACCACTGACCGAGCGCAGGCCAAAACCCTGGGCGGTATCGAAGTTGGCCGATTTCAGCTGCCCGTCATCGAACAACAGGCTTTCCGACTGGCGGTATTCCAAGAACAATTCGCCATCGTCGGCGCCTTTCAAGGCGCTGTCGACCAAGCCGCCTACCCGGTCGCGATCCATCTCGGCGCGCTCAAAAAACAGCTTATCGGTGGTGGCGATGGCGGACATCAATCATTCTCCAATGGCTTCTCAAAACTCTTAAATGCCAGAGGCCAAGGCCCCGCGCAAGATAACCCTAGATATGGGGCTTAAGCCCACCCGACACAACCATCTTGACGCGGCCCGCCCGGCTTGGCATTTTAAGGACACGTGGTGATTTGGCCGACCGGCTTGCGGCCACGTTAAACAACCCGCTAAAAGGTCGAAGCGTAGGGAAAAGCCCTGGCCTTCGGCTTGGGCTTTTTTTTATGCTAGGTCCCGAAAGGTACGACCATGACCAACACATACGACGACAAAGCGAAATCCTGGAAGCCCGCCACCAAATTGGTGCGCGGCGGCCTCAACCGCACCGAACACGGCGAAGTGTCCGAAGCGCTGTTCATGACCCAGGCTTATGCCTACGATTCCGCCGAACAAGCGGAACAGAGCTTCACCGGCGAGGTCGAGCATTACGTCTATTCGCGGTACGGCAACCCCACCGTCACCATGTTCGAAGAACGGTTAGCCCTGCTGGAAGGCGCGGAGCACTGCATCGCGCTGGCCAGCGGCATGGCGGCGGTATTTTGCTCGCTCGCGTGTCAGCTTAAATCCGGCGACCGGGTGGTGGCGTCGCGTGCCTTGTTTGGCGCGTGTTACCACATCATCGCCAACATTTTGCCCACCTGGGGCAT
>JANLGW010000137.1 GCA_024653965.1 Rhodospirillales bacterium | reverse complement strand
TTTCAGATAGTTCGCCAGCACCGCTTCGTTGACGTTGCCCAGCTTGTCCCACATGGTGCGACCGGCGGGACCGCGCAGTTCTTCCATGATCTGCGCCACGCGCTCTTCCGACAGCGCTTTGTTCAGCAGGCGTTCGGTTGAATCGTAAGAACCCACCAATGAGCCGGTGGTCGACAGCTGATCGGCGAAATCCAAAAACAGCCGTTCAACGACCTTGGAATTGACGGAGCCTAAGTTCGACATGATCTGCGACAGTTCGCGGATTTCTTCGTCGTCCATCAGTTCGAACAAGGCAGCCGACTGTTCATCACCCAAGGACAGCATGAAAATCGCCGCCTTTTGCGGGCCGGTCAGTGTGCGGTAATCGTCCTGAACGCGTGCCATTTAACGCCCTTGATGCAGCCAGTTGCGAATAACGTTTAACGATTCACCCAAGTGATTCGCAACAATTTCGTTCATTTTATTCGATGGAGCAGCCCCTCGGCGTTCGGCAACCGGGCGCAGATCAAGGGCGCAGCCCTTACGGGCTGGCGGCGTGACCTTGGTGGGGTTGACGGTTTTGACGTTCGGGTGCATCGCAGGCGCATCTCAGGGGCTTGTATATCGTTACCTAGAGATTTTACCGATTCTTGGTCAAAACTTCAAAAAAAAATGGGGAAATCCCAGCGATAGCTAGATATCGACCTGGGTGTAGTCGTAATCTAATCCCAATTCTCCAGCGGTGTTGGCGATGGTCGCGAGGCATGAGCTGGTCGCTTCCGTAGGGATCGCCACGGCGGTGGTGATGACGTATTGATTGCCGCCGCCGCCGGGCACGCGCTCGGAATTTAAACGCACGATGTTGGCGTTAAATTGTTCAAAAACCTCACACAGGCGGGCCATCAAGCCTGGGCTATCGCCGCCTGAAACTGTGATCATATGGGTTATGGTTTCCGATGCCGGATGGATTGCCGCCAAATCAAAGCGCGACACATTAACTTCAGCCCCGTCGAGTTCGGGCAGAGCTTCAAGCTCGCGCTCCAACGTTTCCAAGTCCATTTCGGCAGAAAATTCGCAGATGGCGGTAAATTCCGCGCCACCGCCAAGAACGGCGAACGCGGTGTCGCCCAAGTTGGCGCCTAGATCGAACAGACGTCCGGCGATGGCGGAAACTAAACCGACGCGGTCCGGCCCGATGATGGAAACGAGTGCGGTGAGAGACATATTATTGATATCCGGTTCCCTGGGTTATTTTGATATATTGTATCCTCTGGCGGCACGGAAACAAGGTTTTATGGGGGGAGGGGAATGCACATGCGGCTAATCTTGATGGTGGTGTTGATTGCGCTGATCCAGTTTGCCCCTGTCCGCCTAGGCCAAGCCGAAGAACTTCGCCCCCAACTGAATGATTTGACGGCGCACTTCATCGAGGTGGTGTTCGGCGTCGAGTATGAGAATATGACCGCGCGGCCGGAAAAAGTCGCCAAATGGGTCGGCCCGGTCGTGGGCATCAATGTGCAGGGGCGTCAAACGCAGCAATTGCTCGATCTGGCCAGCAAGCACATCCGTTCCCTCGCGAAGCTTACGGGGCTTGGTTTTCGCACGCTGAAACCCGGAGAAACATTGCCCAACATCGATCTGGTGTTTTTAAAGCGCGCCGAGATGGGCAACATTAAAGGCCAAAACATCGACCCGGAAGTGATCCGCTCGATGGCCTCCGATCCGACCATGGTGTGTTACTTCTTGAACTGGCGCAGTCCGCCGGAGTTTATCGTGAAAGCGATGGTGGTGGTGAATGTCGAGGCCGATCCGGTGCGCATCGACGCTTGTTTGCTGGAGGAGTTGACCCAGGTGATGGGGCTGCCCAACGACGTGCAGGCGTATTGGTTGAGCATGTTTAACCCCAACGATGCCTCGACCGTGCATTCGCCGTGGGATGCGCTGTATATCCGCACCCTGTACGATCCGCGCCTGAAACCCGGCATGACACCTACCGAGACTGAGGCGGTCGTTCGCCCGATTTTTGCGGAAGCCTTGTCTAAAGTGCCGTGAACATCATACTATTGCCCCGACAATGAGTTAGGGATTAAAAACCGGGGAGCGCCATGGCCAAAGACGTTATGATCGACCGTAAGACTTTTGCGGTGGGCGATACTATATTTAAACAAGGCAGTACAGGGCGTACCGCATATATCGTGCAAAAAGGGGCCGTGGATATTTTCCACACCATGCCGGACGGCACGGAAAAGCACCTCGCCACTCTTGGGGCTGGGGCAATTTTCGGCGAAATGTCGTTGATAGATGACAAACCCCGCATGGCGAGCGTGCGCGTTTCTCAACCCACCACGGTGATTGTGGTGACGGAACAGATGTTTTTGCAAAAATTGGAGCGGTCCGATCCGTTTATTCGCGGCCTCATGAACATCATGGCCGAAACGATCCGGAAGATGAGCAACGATTGATTTTTGCACCAGTGAGCGAAATCACTTGCAGCTTGCCTGCGCCTGAGTGACTGTTCCGGTCATGGATCAGAATCAAGAAACATCCGGTATCGAAATTGTGGATGGCCCCCCTAAAAAAGGGGTGATGATGCGTCTGCGCGCGTATTTTATGGCGGGTATTCTCATTACCGCACCGATTTCCATCACCATCTATCTGGCGTGGCTGTTCATCACTTATGTTGATGACAAGGTTACTCCGCTCATTCCCGTTCGTTATAACCCGGAAACTTATCTGCCGTATGGCTTGCCGGGATTGGGCGTGGTGGTCGTGGTGGTGGGACTGACGTTGATCGGCGCATTGACAGCCGGTTTCGTTGGACGCTTTTTCCAACGCGTATGGGAACGCGTTATGGATAAGGTGCCGGTGCTGCGGGGCATCTATAAGGCGCTTAAGCAGATTTTGGAAACCGTGTTGGCGCAGCAATCCAATGCCTTTCGCGAGGCGGTGTTGGTCGAATATCCGCGCCGCGGCATGTGGGTGATCGCGTTTATCACCGGCGTCACCGAAGGCGAGGTGCAGTCCTTGACCGCAGAGAAGGTCATCAATCTGTTTGTGCCCACCACGCCGAACCCGACTTCGGGCTTTTTGATCTTTGCACCGGCAAGCGATATTGTACCGCTTTCTATGAGCGTCGAAGAAGCGATGAAGATGGTAATTTCCGGCGGGATCATCACACCGCAGGACTTACGTTCGGCGGCGGAGAAAAGCATCCCCCGTGTGCGCTCCACGGAAGGTGAACGCCCGGAATAATTTTTAAAATATTCATGTGATTAATTACCCATTTGACGCATTGGTTTCACACTGAAAAAATGTTTTAATAGCTTCGATTCTAGGCTTTATCGCCTGCGAGTATAACAAGAGGACCCTCCGAAATGACCCAAGTCCATCGTATGTATTTTCATTACAGCGAATATCCACCCAGCCTGCGCGTTCTGTTTACCGGCGCTTTGTTGGTGTTGGGCATCGCCTATTTGTTCGCCATGATCCATACCTATGTGTCGCATGCAGCCCGGGATGGCAGCCCGGGTTTGTCGGTGCAAGATTTGATCATCGCCTACAGCGGCTCCAAGGAAGACTCGCGGTTAGAGGCCGCCCTCAAAGGTCCCATGATCGACATGATTTCTCCCGAAGATGCGGCGAAGATCGTGCAGTGGATTCACGATGGCGCCGATGAAACCGCTTTTATGGAAAACGTCCAACCGCTGATCGAAAACAATTGCCTTCATTGTCACAACGGGATGATGAACCCGCATATTCCGAACTTGTCTAAATTCTCGGTAATTCAGGAATTGACGGCGATGGATACCGGGGTCAGCATTAATACTTTGGTGCGGGTGTCGCACATTCACCTGTTCGGCATTACGTTTATCTTTTTCATCATGGGTTTTGTTTTTTCCCATGCTCTGATTAAGCCGGTATGGCTCAAGTGTGCGGCGATCGGAGTTCCGTTC
>JANLGW010000136.1 GCA_024653965.1 Rhodospirillales bacterium | reverse complement strand
TCGGTATGGGTTCGCAGGGCATCGCCCACGTCCATCTGTTTTCCTTTGACGGTAATGTCCATTTGAAAAGCAGATCCTTAATTGCTGATCGTTGAGATTTGAGTGCCGGAATTTCGCATCATCGTTTTTAAGCGCTCAGGCATGCCATCCGGCATTCAGCGCCCCGTCCCGTTTTTCCGGTCCCGTTAATTCCTGTCCCCCTGGCGGGGCCAACACACCCGATTTCACCGGGGGCCGGTTCGCGCCGCTCAAGTGCTTACTTTAAGCTTAACACCCGAAGAGGTGCGGAAAGTAGTTCCACATCCCGGCGAAGTCAAGTTAAAGCCGTAACCCGCAAAATGGGCAAAAAATGGGCAAAAAGGCCTACAGTCCCGAGCCTTTTTCGCGTCTGCGGTGGACCGAAGACGCAATTCCCAGAGAATCGCGGTATTTTGCCACCGTCCGGCGGGCCACATCGATGCCCTCGGCCTTCAAGATGTCCACAAGTTTATCGTCGGACAGGACTTTTTTCGGGTCTTCCGCATCCACCAAGGTCTTGATGCGGCTGCGCACCGCTTCCGATGAATGGCCGTCGCTGCCGTTCGAGCCGCCCACCGACGAGGTGAAAAAATACTTGAGTTCATATAACCCGCGCGGCGTGGCGATGTATTTATTCGACGTCACCCGCGACACGGTGCTTTCATGCATTTCCACCTTGTCGGCGATATCGCGCAGCACCAGCGGGCGCAGGGCCGACACGCCATGACGAAAAAATCCGTCCTGCTGGCGCACGATTTCGCTGGCGACCTTCAAGATGGTGGTGGCGCGCTGATGTAAGGACTTCACCAGCCAGTTGGCCGTTTGCAAACACTCTTGGATGTACCGTTTGTCTGCGTCCCTTATCGGGCCGGCGGAGATTTCGGCATAGTAGGTGTTGTTCACCAGCACCTTGGGCAGCGTTTCGGCGTTGAGCTCCACCAGCCAGCCGCCATCGGGCGCGGGGCGCATCAACACATCGGGGACCACGGTCTGAGCGACATCATGGTTGAACACCCGCCCCGGCTTAGGATCGAGCGCGCGGATTTCCATCACCATGTCTTGGATGTCTTCTTCGTCCGTGCCGCAGACCTTCATCAAACCTTTCAGATCGCGTTTGGCCAACAGTTCGAGGTTGTTCAAGAACGTCTGCATGATGGAATCGAGGCGGCCTTTTTCCTTAAGCTGCAAGGCCAGACATTCTTTCAGATCGCGCGCGAACATGCCCGCCGGATCGACGGTTTGCAGGCGCTCCAGCACCGGCACGATGTCTTCGATT
>JANLGW010000135.1 GCA_024653965.1 Rhodospirillales bacterium | reverse complement strand
GCCGACAAAATCATCGCGCCGCGGCTTTTTGGCCTCGTCCCGATACTCAGCCCCTTGGCGTTCGCCTTGACGACCGCCGCTACGTTCCGGGCGAGCGCTGCGTTCTGGACGCCCGCTGCGTTCCGGCGGCCCAGCATCGAGCAGTTCTTCCGGCACCGGCTGTTTGGCACTTAACTGGCGCAAAAAGGCGGCAGCGATTTGCTCGGCGCTATGACGCGACAGCAATTCCTGCACAAAAGCCTGTTCGTCGTCCTTCATCGGCTCACTCAGGCTCGGATCGTCGAGAATGCGCAACCGATCACGGTCGGTAATGTCTTCGATGGACGGCGGTTTATCCCAGGTCGCTTCGATGTTGGCGTTTTGCAACAGACGCTCGGTGCGTTTGCGCCAGGTGTGCGGCACGATCAGGGTGCTGACACCCTTGCGCCCGGCGCGCCCGGTGCGCCCGCTACGGTGCAACAACGATTCCGCGTTTTTCGGCACATCGGCGTGAATGACCAGTTCCAAATTCGGCAGATCGATGCCGCGCGCCGCCACATCGGTAGCGACACAGACCCGAGCCCGCCCGTCGCGCATCGCTTGCAGGGCGTGGGTGCGTTCGTTCTGGCTCAACTCGCCCGACAACGCCACCACCGAAAAACCCCGGTTGCCCAAACGGCTGGTCAGGTGATTGACGGTGGCGCGGGTGGCGCAAAAGACGATGGCGTTTTTTGCATCGAAATAGCGCAGCACGTTGATGATGGCGTTTTCCCGATCGTTGGGCGCGACGGCCATCGCGCGGTACTCAATATCCAAATGCTGTTTTTCCGGCGAGTGCGTGGCGACCCGCACCGCATCGCGCTGATAACGTTTAGCCAGCGCGGTGATGGAACGCGGCACGGTGGCGGAAAACATCAAGGTGCGGCGATCAGACGGCGTGGCGTCGAGGATGTATTCCAGATCGTCGCGAAAGCCTAAATCGAGCATTTCATCGGCTTCGTCCAAGACGATGGCTTTCAAGGCGGTGGTGTCGAACGAACCGCGCTCGATATGATCGCGCAGACGCCCCGGTGTGCCGACGACGATGTGCGCGCCTTGTTGCAACACCCGACGCTCGGCGCGCATATCCATACCGCCGACACACGAAGCGACACTGGCCCCGGTCAGTTCATAAAGCCATTCCAACTCGCGTTTGACCTGCAACGCCAGTTCGCGGGTCGGCGCGATGGCCAGCGCCAAGGGTGCGGCAGAATCGGCGCGCGCAAAACGTTCCGCACCGCCCAACAGTGTCGGCGCAATCGCCAACCCAAACGCCACGGTCTTGCCCGAGCCCGTTTGCGCCGAGACCAAAGCATCGGCGTCTTTCAATTCGGGGGCCAGCATGGCGAGCTGCACCGGGGTGAGCGTCTCGTAACCGCGTTTTTTCAACGCCTGGCCAAGCGCCGCGACGACGCCTTCAAATTCGGTCATTATTTTATCTTTCACAGCGCGGGTTTCACGCACCGCATTTCGGCGCATGGATTTTTTGGGGGTCGGCTTTGCGTCTATATAATACAACATTCGACAAAATTGTAGCCTGATGCGCACTTTAAGCCTGTTTTGCCCGCAAAAAGCCCAAGATAGAGTGACAAAGTCGCCCAATTTAGGGTATTTCTGCTTCAACGCGCTAAAGCGCACGGGGGCGACACATGAACGGGGGAATAACCATGACCATCGCAAAACTGAACGCAGACTTCGCCATCGACGACCGCCTTAAGGTGGTCGAGGGGCCGGGCGGCTTGCCGATGCTCGATGTGGCCACTGCCAAAGCCCAGGCGCGGATTTCCCCCTATGCCGGCCAAGTTTTATCGTTCCGCCCCGCCGGGCAAAAAGACGACCTGCTGTTTTTAAGCAAGTCCGCTTATTTTGCGCCGGGCAAGGCGATCAAAGGCGGCGTGCCGATTTGCTGGCCGTGGTTCGGCCCCGATCCCGAAGGCAAAGGACGCCCCGGACACGGCTTTGTGCGCAACCGCGCCTGGAGCCTGCGCAGCACCGAAGAACTCAGCGATGGCCGCATTCAGGTGTGTTTGGGCCTTTGCGATAGCGATGAAACCCGCGCGATCTGGGATCATGCCTTCGATCTTGAACTGCGCATCACCATCGGCGACACATTAGGATTGGCTTTGACCACCCGCAACAACGGCAAGGTGGCGTTTCCTCTTTCCCAGGCTCTGCACACCTATTTTGCCGTCGGCGATATCACCAAGACCCAAGTGCAAGGCCTGGACGGACGAACCTACATCGACAAAATGGACGGCAGCGCAAAAAAAGTTCAGCACGGCGCCGTCACCATCGATGGGGAAACCGATCGCATCTATACGGACGTTCATGGCAATTTAGAGGTCGAAGACAAAGCCTTGAACCGGCGCATCACCATCCGCCCCAGGGGCAGCGCCAGCGCCGTGGTGTGGAACCCCTGGGCGGCGACCGCCGCATCCATGGGTGACTTGGGTGATGAAGACTATAAGGTCATGCTGTGCGTCGAAACCACCAACGCCGACCCAGACGTCGTACAGGTCGGCCCCGGCGATGAATACTGCCTGGGTGTGGAGTATGGTTTGACGGGGGTGTGATTCTATTATTCCGTATTGTAGCCTGACACATAAGTCGTCACTGAGTGGGTCAAAAAACCGCAGAATGACGAAGGCGCGGGATGCATAACCTGTCAATTTTGGGTTATTGCTATGCATATAACGTCAATTCCAGAAATTGCGCGTTATAATGGCGTAGCCGTCAACTTCAGCAATGCCGTGACAACATGAAACTTTCCAAAGAGCAAGCCGCTTCCCGACAACTTGATACTGCCATTGATCTATTTTTTAACGGTGGCGACCCCGTCTCTGTACATACACTCGCCGAAGCTGCTTCCGAAATTCTGAGGAAACTGGTGTCACGACTAGGCAAAAAAAGTATTCGCGACCACGTTGTCGATACTTACGATGGAGGTCAACGGAACGCAATTGACGCCCTCAGCCTTGCCAAAAACTTCATCAAACATGCTGATAGAGATCCATTTGGCAGTTTAGATTTTAATGAAGAAATTAATGACGGCTCGATCATCATGGCAATTGAGGATTACCGCACCTGCATCAGTCTACACAAAACAGGTGGATCAACTCTTTCCATACCCATGACTGTTTTCGAGATGTGGTTCTACGCACAAAATCCAAATTTGCTTGTTGTTACACCAAACAGCAAAGAACAACGCTTCCTAGATCAAGCAACCAACCTATTCCCAACACTAAACAGTCAACCGCGCTTTCAAAGACTTGCCATCGGCGCATCGGTTCTGCGTCAGCAAAAAGTTGCGCCAAAAAATTGACCTTCAATGACAGCTTTTGCTGCATTCCACATAAGGGAAAATGGTGGGCCTGGCAGGACTTGAACCTGCAACCAGACCGTTATGAGCGGTCGGCTCTAACCAGTTGAGCTACAGGCCCCCAATTTCTTGACCGC
>JANLGW010000130.1 GCA_024653965.1 Rhodospirillales bacterium | reverse complement strand
TCGGTGCCATCGGCGGCAAAAATGCCGTACGCCCCTGCTCCATCTACGGCGATGGGCTTAACATAAGCCACATCTTCGATCCCCCAATTGGCGAGATCGAATTGGCGTCCCCAATTCTTTTCAGATTCGGTGCCGAAGGCGGCAAAGGCGTGGGTCGGATTGCGGGTCATTGGTCCATGCTCCGTAGTTCGGCTCTATCGTGCGCCTGGCAGGGTCAAAAAAATGTGTCCCTGATCTATTAAGTAGACGCCGATTTTCCTAATGACCGGTTAATGGCGCGACAAAAATCGCGTTCGTTAGTTTTCGCTCGGATCGACGGTGATGGTCTGGGCGCCCTCGCCCCGTTTGGGGGGAGCCTTTTCGATTTTGATGGTGCGCACCTCTGGCTCGACGATGGGGCGTTCAAGGTCGATATGCAGCAGGCCGTTATCCAATACCGCCCCGGAAATATTGATGCCTTCTGCCAGCACAAAGGCGCGCTGGAACTGGCGTTTGCCGATGCCGCGATGCAGGAAGATGCGGTCTTTGTCGTCTTCCGACGGGCGGCCGCGCACCACCAACTGATTGTCTTCGGTGGTCACCGCCAAATCGTCCATGGTGAAGCCCGCCACGGCCAGCGTGATGCGCAGCTTGTTTTCGGCGGTCTGTTCGATGTTGTAGGGCGGATAACTCTCGCCGGCGGCCTTGGCGGCGCGATCAAGCACGCGTTCCAAATGGTCGAAGCCCAGCAGAAACGGGCTGTTGAACGCAAAAGTTCTAGACATGCGCGGCCTCCTCTATGTTTTGAGCGAGCGCGATTGAACACGACGAGACCCCCTAAACGGAGCGTCTGGGCTCGAATCCCAAGGGCATCCGAACGACGCTGATAATGTGGTCTTGTGAAGGACGGCTGTCAACGCCGGGGGCCAGGAGTTGGAGCCATGCCGTAGAGGTGGGGGGCGTAGGTCGGGGAAATTGGCCCCAAACCGTATTTAGGGATGGTAAAACGCAAAGAAGTAAGAAATTGTGGGGTGTTTTGCAGAATTTAGCATGAATTTAGTACGGCAAATCCCCATAATTTGATAAAACCAAGTGTATTAGTAGGATTTGTGTTTTGGTTTGGGGTTTGTTTTTCAGGTTTTTAAAGTCGCCGTTAGAGCGCCGCAAGAGGAAATAGAGTCAAAATGAAGCGCTTTGATTGGATAAGGACATGGGCCGCCAAGGGGGCCGCCAAGGGGGCCGCCAAGGGGGCCGCCAAGGGGGCCGCCAAGGGGGCCGCCAGAGGGGCAATTAGGGCGGCCATTGTTGTGGCGGTGTTTGCTCCGTTAAGCGTCGCCGCGGCGGACGCGGTGGAGGCAGTGAAACCGTCGGTCTATATCCTTAACACCTCGACCGGGGCGCCTTATACGACCCCCGATCGGCAGGGTTTTTTGGATATGCTTGTCGCCGAAGCGTTCAAGCGCATCGGTCTGAAGGGCGAAGTGGCGCTGTATGCCGAATCCAAGCGCGCCCTCATCAATGCCAATGACGACGTCGATCAAGGCGTGGCGATGCGGGTGCAAAACCTGGAAAAAGATCATCCCAATTTGGTGCGTGTGCCCGAGCGCGTGATTGGCAATGACTTCGTCGCCTATTCCCGCAATCTCGATGTCGTCACCGATTCTTGGGAAACGCTCAAACCCTATGCGGTGACGCATATTCATGGCTGGGTGATTTTCGAACGCAACATGCCCGAAGGGCAGCTTGTCACCACCGTAAAAGAGCCTGCGCAAATGTTTGCCATGCTCGATAAAAAACGCGTCGACATGGTGCTGTATGAACGTTGGCAGGGTTTGCAGTATGCCAAGGACCAAGGTTTTGTCGTGCATGTTCATGAGCCGCCCCTGGCCAGCGTCGATATGTTCATGTACGTGCATAAAAACCATGCCCATTTGGTTGATCCGTTGGCCTCGGCGCTGAAGGCCATGAAGGCTGACGGCGCGTATCAAGCCATCGTCGAGAAGACCTTGACCCCTCTGCTGCCCGTTCGTGTCGCGGACTGAGGGATAAACTGTGATGGCGCAATTTTTTCGTCCCAACCGTATTGCTTGGAAAGTGATCAAGGCGCTGGTGCTGTTCAGTTCGGTGTTGACCCTTTGCACCACCGCGCTGCAGTTGTGGACGGAATATGGGCGCGACATCGATGCCATCGACAGCCGTTTCGTGCAGGTGGAGCGCAGTTATGTCGATGCGATTGCGGCCAACGTGTGGACGGCGGATCAATCGCGGTTGCAGTTGCAGGTGAACGGCATTGTCGAGTTCCCCGATTTTATTTTGGCGAGCATTCAAGATGCCGACGGTAATGTCTTGGTGCAGGCCGGTGAGATCGTCAACGACAAGCAGCTGCGTCAGGTTTATCCGCTGTATTATACCTTTCGCGGCGAGCGCCGCCTGATCGGGCATTTGGAAGCTGTCGCGAGCCTGACCCACATTTATTCCCGTTTGCTGGATCGGGTCGGGCTGATTTTGTTGTCCAATGCAGTCAAGACGGCGCTGGTAGCGATTTTCATGTTTGCGTTGGTGTCGTCGTTGTTGACGCGCCACTTCGATACCCTGGCGCGGTATGCGCGGCGGCTCGATTTTTCCAGGGATATAGAAAACTTGAAACTGGACCGCGGACGCCATTATGGCGGCCGCGATGAGCTCGACGATCTGGCCGACGCGTTCAACGAAATGAAAGAGAAGATGTTTGATGCGTACGAAGATGCGCGTCAGTTGTCCGATGAGCTGGAGGTGCGCGTGCGCGGGCGGACCCGCGCGTTGAGCCAGGAAGCGGAAGCCCGTAAATTGACTACCGAACGCTTGGCGGAAAGCGAAAACCGGTTACGCGACATTGCCGAGGCGGGCTCGGACTGGATTTGGGAAATGGGTCCCGATTTTCGCTTTACCTATATTTCCGAAGGGGCGGCGAAGAGCGGCGTGCTCAATCGCAACGATATCGTCGGTCTGTACCGCAGCGAAAATGCCGTCGATCTTCAGGATCAAGAAAAATGGCAGGCCCATCTGGATGATTTGCATAATCATCAACCGTTTCGCAATTTTGAATATGCCTTAAAAATACCGTCCGGCGCCATCATATCGGTGCGCGACAGCGGCAAACCGATCTTCGACGAAAACGGCGCATTTAAGGGGTATCGCGGGCTGAGCGCCAACATTACCGCCGAGGTGCAAGCCAATAAAAAGGCGAACCAGGCGCAAGATCAGCTGCGCGTGTTGTCGTTGGCCATCGAACAAAATCCATCGGCGGTGTTCATCACCGACCGGGATGGGCTGATCGAGTTCGTCAACGATCAGTTCACCAAACTGACCGGGTATTGCGCCATGGAAGTGGTGGGAAAAAATCCGCGCATTTTGAAATCAAACGATACCCTGCCCGAGGTCCATGAAGAAATATGGGAGCATATCACTAAAGGTTACGAGTGGCGGGGCGAGATCAAGGATCGGCATAAGGACGGCAGCGCCTTTTGGGCTTATGCGACCATCGCGCCAGTGAAAAATCCGGCGGGTGAAATAACCCATTTTGTCGCGACCCACGAAGACATCACCGAACGCAAAAGCGCCGAAGCACAATTGCGCGACGCCATCGAACGCGCCGAAATCGCCAGCCGCACCAAATCCGAACTGATGGCGAATATGAGCCATGAATTGCGCACGCCGTTGAATGCCATCATCGGCTTTTCCGACACCATTTTAAACGGGGTGTTCGGGGCGCTGAACAACGCTCGGTATGAAGAATACTTGCACGACATTCACGACAGCGGCAAACACCTGCTGGAGCTCATCAACGACATTCTCGACGTCAGCGCGATCGAAGCGGGCAAATTGGAATTGCATTCCGAACCGTTGGACGTCGAAGAGTTGGTGCGCGCAAGCCTGAGGCTGGTGCAGCATCGCGCCGACGCTAACCAGATCAATATGGATATTAAGGTGCAGCCCAATCTGCCGGGCCTGATGGGCGATGCGCGGCGCATCAAACAGGTGCTGCTCAATTTGTTGTCCAATGCGGTGAAATTCACCCCCGAACGGGGCCGGGTGACGTTGACGGCATCAACTCTGCCCGATGGTGCATTGTGCATCGAGGTTGCCGATACCGGCATCGGCATGGATGAAGCGGGGCTCAAGATCGCGTTGACGCAATTTGGCCAGGTCGACAGCAAATTGGCGCGCAAATACGAAGGTACCGGCTTAGGCCTGCCGTTGAGCCAAAGCCTGATCGAAGCGCACGGCGGCACGCTGGAAATTCGTTCGTGTTTGGGCTACGGCACCCAGGCCATCGTGTGTTTCCCGCCTGAAAGTTCGATCGCACCCACCGTGCCCAGTGCGCCGGATGCGGCGCGATCACAGGGCGAACGCGCCGAGGGCCGTGTTTAGCCGCCAAGCCTAAGCGACCGCCCCCAAGCCCTTCCGATCGATCAGGCTGAGAAGCTTGAGCGACGTTCCTCGGGGATGCTTCTGGCCTTGTTCCCACTGGCTGATCGTGGTTTTGCCGACGTTCAGATAGGCAGCGAAGACGCTCTGCGAAACGCGGTTGCGTTCGCGAATTTTTCGGATGTCCTCGGCGGAATAATCGGGGACAGGCGGAAGGCACTGGGCGTCAAATTCGCGCATGGTCGTTTCATCGAGCAGACCGGCGGCGTGGAGATCTTGGGCCGTCTCATGAACGGCATCGAGAATGGGGCTACGCTTTTTCTTTGTCATCGCACGTCACCTTGGTCAACACGCCTTTTTGTATGGCGGCGTTTAACTCTGCATTTTTATAATCAAGGAATTGTCCGGCCAAGAGTTTCAGGGCCTTCTTTTCCTTCTCGTCGATGTTGTCCCGTTCGTTCTTGCCGAAGCCGTAGAGGAACACCGCGCGCTCGCCGGAGCAAAAAGCGATCAGGGTGCGATACGATCCGCTCTTTCCCCGACCGGGGGCCGCGATCCGCTTTTTGATCAGGCCGCCACCCAAGTTCGCATCGACCAGCCCGTCGTTTGTTTCCTGAAGCGCCTGGCAAAGGGCGGCATCGCCTAAGTTCTCTTTATCGGCCCAGCGGGCAAAAACTTTGGTCTTGTAGGCGTCCATCGATATTATAACTATACCACTAAGTGATATGATTCTAAATCATAAAATTTACGTGAGAATGCTCTCTCGATTCTATGATGGGGGAAAGAGCATAGGAGGTAACTGTAAAAGTTCGGCCCCCCCCCTAGGCTCCTAATGATGGAGCCGAGCGGGCCGACCGCCAAGCAGCAATAAAAACGCCGCCATCATTGCTGATCGCGGCGTTTTAGAAACTGGTGGAGCCGAGCGGGATCGAACCGCTGACCTCTACAATGCCATTGTAGCGCTCTCCCAACTGAGCTACGGCCCCAAAAGGTATGCCCCCGCTAGGGTTTTGCGGGTGCGGGCGGAACTTAATGGCCCGACCCGGTGAAGGCAAGGGGAAAATCGCCGAGGGCGACTTTTTCCCGCTTGCTCCTCATGGGGTTTGGCGTCGGCGCCGCCGCCTTGTTTAATCAGACGGCTTCGTCTTCGTCGAGCGTTTCGATCACGACTTCCATGTCGTCGTCGTCGCCCAAGTCCGAGGTGTCTTCGATGAGGTCATCGTCCTCATCGTCGGCCAGATCCTCATCGACTTCGATGTCGAGATCCAAATCGTCGTCTTCATCCTCGTCCACGACCGCAGGTTTTGCCACTGCGGGCTTGGCTTTGGGTGCAGCTTGATGTGCGGCTTTGTGTTTTGATTTGGCTTTAGGCGGCTCGACCACGGTGTCACACTTCGGACAAACCGCAGGCAATTTGCCCAGATCAAAAAAACGCGTATCGCAATTCAAACAGGTATGCTTGTCGCCTCTGGTCGACTTTGCCACGGGCCGGCCTCCGTTGTCTAAGGAGTGGATCAAAATTGAGTTTGCCAATTGCCACGTTACGCGGGTTCTGTCAAAAGGAAAAACGTGTTAGAGACCGTTTGAAACATTCTTTCGCCCTTTTACCCTCCAGATTGAGGCTCCGACCTTGCCGACCCTGACCGCCCATCCTTCCACACCGCTTCACGGCATCGTGCGTGTTCCCGGCGATAAATCCATTTCGCACCGCGCGCTGATGCTGGGCGCGGTGGCGCTGGGTCAGACCCACGTCACCGGCATGTTGGAAGGCGAAGACGTGTTATGCACCGCCGCCGCCATGCGCGCCATGGGGGCCAAGGTCGAGCGTCTGGCCGATGGTGAGTGGAACATCCATGGCTTAGGTGTGGGCGGGCTGCTGGCCCCGCACGAAGACTTAGATATGGGCAATTCCGGCACCGCCGCGCGGCTGTTGATGGGGTTGGTGGCGGGCCACGATTTTTCCGCCACCTTCGTCGGCGATGCGTCGCTTTCAAGCCGCCCCATGAAACGCGTCATCGATCCGTTGTCTCAGGTGGGCGCAACCTTCAAGGCCGCCGAAGGCGGGCGTTTGCCGCTGACCCTGACCGGCGCCAAGGACCCCATGCCCATCACCTATGAGCTGCCGGTGGCGTCGGCGCAGGTGAAATCGGCGGTATTGCTGGCGGGTTTGAACGCGCCCGGCCAAACCGTGGTGATCGAACCCAAGCCGACGCGCGACCATTCGGAAAAGATGTTGGCCCACTTTGGCGCGCACATCACGGTGGAAGAATTGGCGGATGGCGGGCGGCGCATCACGCTCAAGGGCCGCCCGGAATTGACGGGCCGCGACGTCATCGTGCCCGCCGACATTTCCTCGGCCGCGTTCCCGCTGGTGGCGGCGGCCATCGTGCCCGGTTCCGACGTCACGGTGACGGGTGTGGGCCTCAACCCCTTGCGCGCAGGGGTGATCGAAACGCTCAAAGACATGGGCGCCAACATCGAGGTGCTGAACCGCCGGGTCGAGGCGGGCGAAGACTTAGGCGACGTGCGTATGCGCGCGAGCGCCTTAAAGGGCTGCACCGTACCGGCATCGCGCGCACCCGCGCAGATTGATGAATATCCGGTGTTGTTCGTTGCCGCCGCCCTGGCCCAGGGTGATACCCGCTTTGAAGGCCTGGAAGAGCTGCGTGTCAAGGAAAGCGACCGCCTGAGCGTGATGGCCGACGGCCTAAAGGCGTGTGGGGTGGTGGTTGAGCAGGGCGAAGACTGGTTGCTTGTGCATGGGCTAGGCGGCACGGAAAAGCGTGTGCCGGGGGGCGTTATGATTGCCAGTCACCTAGATCACCGCATCGCCATGGCGTTTTTGGTGCTGGGTCTGGTGAGTGAGCGGCCTATAGCGGTGGATGACGCCAGCCCCATCAACACCTCGTTTCCGGGTTTTCAGGCCTTGATGCAGGGTTTGGGCGCAAACTTGACCGAGGGTGAGTAACATTGGGGGTAAGGAAGACGGATATGACCATCGTGATCGCCATCGACGGCCCCGCGGCGGCGGGCAAGGGCACTTTGGGCGCACGATTGGCGCAACACTACGGCCTCGCCAAGCTTGATACCGGGCTTTTATACCGCGCCACCGGCGTCAAAGTGCTGGCGGCGGGTGGTAATCCTGAGGACCCGGTGGCCGCCGAAGCGGCGGCCCGCGCCCTCGATCCCGCCGAATTGGCCAACCCGGCGCTGCGCGGCGACGCGGCGGCTCAGGCGGCTTCCAAGGTTTCCGCCATCCCCGGGGTGCGCGCGGCACTGCTTGATTTTCAACGAGAATTTGCCAAAAACCCGCCCGTTTTGGCCGATGGTTCGCCAGCCCAAGGCGCAATTTTGGATGGCCGCGACATCGGCACCACCGTTTGCCCCCACGCCGACGCCAAATTGTTCGTCACCGCCAGCACCGAAGTGCGCGCCGAGCGCCGCTTTAAAGAGTTGCAGGAACGGGGCCATGAGGCTATATATGCGCGCGTTCTGGAGGATATGAAGGAACGTGACGCACGCGACAGCGGTCGCAGTGCTTCGCCACTGGCCGCGGCGGACGACGCGTATATGTTGGACACCAGCGCGCTAAACGCCGACCAGGCCTTCCAGGCCGCCGTCGCGTTTATTTCCTCCAAGAACCTCTTCTGACATGCAACGCCCTTAAGGGCGTTTTCGGAAGGGACGACTTAGCCCCACGGCATCCTGCAATAAGGGCCGTGGATTTGATCTTTGTTAAAGACCGCTGGAACCAACCGGCTGGCCTGAAAGCTAAAATGTAAGGAAAAACCTGTTTATGACGATTGAAAATTTTGCAGATATGCTCGACGAGTCCATTACCCAGGGCAACCCCTTTGAAGGTAATGTCGTTACCGGCACCGTGTTGCGCATCGATGGCGACGCCGTTTTGGTGGACGTTGGACTGAAATCCGAAGGCCGCGTTCCGCTCAAGGAATTTGGCTTCTCCGCAGACAAACACGAAGTCAGCATTGGCGATAAAATCGACGTTTTCATCGAACGTTATGAAGATCGCGATGGCATGATCCGTCTCAGCCGTGAAAAAGCGCGCCGTGAAGAATCTTGGGTTCAGTTGGAAAAGCTGTACGAATCGCAGACCCGCGTGACCGGCACCATTTTCGGTCGTGTGAAGGGTGGCTTTATCGTCGACCTCAACGGCGCCGTGGCGTTCTTGCCCGGCTCTCAGGTCGACATCCGCCCGGTGCGTGACGTAACGCCGCTGATGAACATGCCGCAGCCGTTCCAGATCTTGAAGATGGACCGTTCGCGCAACAACATCGTTGTGTCGCGCCGCGCCGTGCTCGAAGAAACCCGCGCCGAAGCCCGCACCGAACTCATTGGTCAGCTCAAAGAAGGCGACGTGCTCGATGGTATGGTCAAGAACATCACCGATTACGGCGCATTCGTCGATCTGGGTGGCGTCGATGGCCTGCTGCACGTGACCGACATCGCGTGGAAGCGCATCAATCATCCGTCCGAAGCCTTGCAGGTCGGTCAGACCGTCAAGGTGCAGGTGATCCGTTTCAACGCCGACACCCAGCGCATCTCGCTCGGTATGAAGCAGCTGGAAGCCGATCCTTGGGCTGACGTTGCGAACAAGTACCCGATTGGCTCCAAGCTGAAAGGTCGCGTGACCAACATCACCGACTACGGCGCATTCGTCGAATTGGAAGCCGGCGTCGAAGGTCTGGTTCACGTGTCCGAAATGTCGTGGACCAAAAAGAACGTGCATCCGGGCAAAATCGTTTCCACTTCTCAGGAAGTCGAAGTCATGGTGCTGGACGTGGACAGCGACAAGCGTCGTATCTCGCTCGGCCTCAAGCAGTGCGGCGACAATCCGTGGGATGCGTTCCTCACCACCCATAGCCCCGGCACCGAAGTCGAAGGCGAAGTCAAGAACATCACCGAATTCGGTCTGTTCATCGGCTTGACCGAAGAAATCGACGGCATGGTTCACCTGTCCGATCTGTCGTGGGATCAGTCCGGCGAAGAAGCCATCAAGACCTTCAAAAAGGGCGACATGGTTAAAGCCAAGGTTCTGGACGTCGATGTCGTCAAAGAACGCATCTCGCTCGGCATTAAACAGCTCAGCAAAGATCCGTTTGAAGAAGGCATGTCCGGCTTGAAGCGTGGCGCGGTGGTGACCTGTGTGGTGACCGCCATTACCGAAGGCGGCATCGAAGTGACCGCCGGTGACGGCGTGCCGGGCTTCATCCGTAAGGCTGAACTGTCGCGTGACCGTTCCGATCAGCGTTCCGATCGTTTCGCCGTTGGCGAAAAGGTTGACGCCAAGATCATGCAGATCGACGCTGCCACCCGCAAGCTGAGCCTGTCGGTTAAGGCGCTCGAAGTTCAAGAAGAAAAGAAGGCCATGAAGGACTTCGGCTCGTCGGACTCCGGCGCTTCGCTGGGCGACATCTTGGGTGCCGCGCTGCAGGAAAAGCAGGCGACCGCCGAAGACGCGCCGAAGAAAAAGGCTGCGCCGAAGAAAAAGGCCGCCAAGGCTGAAGACGCGGGCGACGAATAAGCGCCTCGCCTTTAACAGTACAAAAGACGACGCCCCTGGTTTTGCGACCGGGGGCGTTTTTTTTGTGCAAGTCGGTTGCATCAAAGTTTTGGCGTGACCGTAATTTTTTTGAAGCGATTGACCATGTTGGTCAGAACCTTCAGGTCGACCGGCCAAGTCTTTTGATTTTCACCGACGAAGCGCGGGCCGCGCCACTCGTGAGCGATTTTGATGAACGTGCGATTGGCCTTGCGAAAGGCAATCAGCGCGATTTCGCCGACACCGGCGCCATAGCCAAGCGCCTTGGGTCCATTGGGGCTATCGGGACAATAAACAATGACGCTGACGGCATCTGTTGAAGCTTGCAGGGTTTGAACGGAAAAACTTTCCCGGGCGCAAATCTGGGCGAAAGGAGCGATTTGTGAGTTTGCGAACAAGCCAAGATCCATGTTGGTGCCATCGGGTAGGCGCGCGCCGGAAATGACCAGCATCTTCGACCAAGCCTCGAAGGCCTCGCCCTTGGGGATCATCTCAAAAATAAACTGAGCGCCGCTTTGGTTGCGGTAAAATTCGTGTTCGTTTTGGATGTTGATGGATCGCTGCCAGCTGGGTGATGGGTAGTTTACGATGGCGTCGAAAATGTTGATAACCTGAGAGACTTTATCGGGGTTATAAGGCTCTTGTGCATGAGGCGTCGATACCGCCAGTCCCACGAACCATGCGCCGGTAAAAATGATGGCGGCAATTTTGCGATATCCTAACGACATGGCATATTCCTCTCCCCATGAATATGTCCTTAATGGTAGCTAATTATTTTGCTTGGTCTATTAAAAAGTGTAAGGCGTTTCTTTTTGTTCAGAGTGCGATCGCAATAGGTTGAAGCATTCTTGCTTTAACCTATTGCGTGAATCGCCCTCTAATATATTGATAGCTGTGATAAACTGCCCGGCCAAGATGCCCCCGTGAACAATCAAATAGGTTCAAAGCATGTCTAGTGATACCGATCTGTTGATGGAACGTCGCAAGAGCCGCCGCATTGCGCTGGTGTGGAAACTGCTGACCGCCGCCGCCGTGACCGCCTTGGTGGCGGTGCTGGTTGCCGGCGAGCCGGCGAAGATGTTTGCGGACGGCGGTGCGCAACTGTTCGACGGCGAGCATATGGCGCGCGTCGAGGTTAGCGGCATTATCCTCGAAGACCGATGGCGCAACGAACTGCTGCAAGAACTGAAAGACGACGACAAGGTCAAAGCCGTGATCGTTTCGATCAACAGCCCCGGCGGCACGGTGGTGGGTGGCGAGGATTTGTATGTGGGCCTGCGCACCTTGAGCGAGGCCAAGCCGGTGGTGGCGGTGATGGGTTCGACCGCGACCTCGGCGGCGTACATGACCGCCATCGCGACCGAGCGCATTTTTGCCCGCGAAGGCACCCTGACGGGTTCGATTGGCGTGTTGATGCAAACCGCCGACGTGACCGGTCTGCTGGAAAAACTGGGTGTGAAACCGGAAACGATGAAAAGCGGGGTATTTAAGGCCCAGCCCAACCCCATGGAGCCATTGAGCGACGAAGCGCGCGCCCATATCCAAGGCGTGGTGATGGACATGCACGCCCTGTTTGTCGGCATGGTGTCCGAACGCCGCGCCAAAACGCCCGCAGATACGCTGGCGTTGGCCGATGGGCGGGTGTTTACCGGGCGTCAGGCGTTGAAATTGGGGCTGATTGACGCCATCGGCGGCGAGACCGAGGCGCTGGACTGGCTGGCCGCCGAAAAGCAGGTCACGCGCGATTTGCCGATCTTAGACGCTATACCTGATTATCCCAAAGACACGCTCGTTCAACAGTTGTTTGGCGCGTTCGCTGGGGAATTTGGAAAAGTGCTGGTATCAGAAAGACTTACACTTGACGGACTGCTTTCTGTTTGGCACCCTGGGCTGTAGCTGTCGGAAGGCAGACCCGGGCCTGGACCTGATCTTGTGCATTTGGTCGCGGGCCTTTGGGTGGAACGTTATCGGGAAGGGGCGGAATTGATCCGGCTCAGCGGTAATGGGGAAAATCCGGCGGGAGGTAATGACATGACGAAATCTGAATTGATTCAGCGACTCGCCGAAGCCAATCCGCATTTGTATCTGCGCGATGTGGAGCGGATCGTGACCACAATTTTTGACGAAATCACCGACGCATTGGCCAGTGGCGACCGTGTGGAGCTGAGGGGTTTTGGTGCGTTTTCGGTTAAGGAACGCGGCTCACGCACGGGGCGCAATCCACGCACCGGCGATTCGGTTGACGTTCCGTCCAAGTTCATTCCGTATTTCAAAACCGGCAAACAATTGCGCGAAAAGTTGAACACACACGGTTAATCCGCAACGGTTCATCCGGGGCGGTTCGTGTGGGAACGGTTCATATGGGACGGTTTGGGTGGAGGCGTTCCCCCGTATGAGCCCCTGCAAGAAAGGGTCTGGCCTGTGCGGCGAATGCTTTCCTGGCTGATCATGGCGCCGGCGTTTATCGCCGTCGTTGTTTTTGCGCTCAATAACAAGACTGCGGTAATTCTTGATCTGTGGCCGTTCGGCCTGACGGTGGAATTGCCCGTTTACTTGGCGTTTTTGTTGGCGCTGGTGCTGGGCGTTCTGCTGGGCGGTTTTGCCGCGTGGCTGGGGCAGGCGCGCAGCCGCAGCGCCTTGCGCGATCAGGTTTATCAAGGCGAAGTGGCGCGGCGCGAACTCGCCACCGAGCGCGAAAAAAACGTCATTTTGCAGCGCGAGCTCGATCACCAGCGCGTCGCGGGTAAACTGCCCGACGTGGCCGTTCACACCTTGCCCATCGCCGTTCAGGAAACTCTGCCGCCCGTCATTTGAGCGCGTGGTGGTTAATTTAAGTCTTTCATCCATTTAGCGCTTTGCCGCTTTCGGCGCGCGGGATAAAAAGAAGCATGGTTGATTCGCTGCGCCCTCATCAACGCATTTTTGTCGCCCTGGATACCACGGATCTGGGCCGCGCGGTTGAGCTTGCCCAAGGCTTAAAAGGCGCCATCGGCGGCGTTAAAATCGGCAAGGAATTTTTCACCGCACTTGGCCCCGAAGGTGTGCACCGCGTGTGCGAATGCGGTCTGCCGTTGTTTTTGGATCTGAAATTTCATGATATCCCCAACACCGTGGCGGGCGCGATCCGCGCCTCGCTGGCGCTGAACCCGTTTATGGTCAACGTGCATGCTTCGGGCGGGCGGCGCATGATGCAGGCCGCCGCCAAGGCCGCCAACGACGCCTTGCTGAATAAACGCCCGCGGGTTATCGGCGTGACCGTGCTGACGTCGATGGCGCGTGAAGATTTAATCGACGTGGGCCTGGATGTGGAACCCTTGGAACAGGTGCTGCGTTTGGGTCGTCTGGCCAAGGCCAGCGGGCTGGACGGGGTGGTCTGTTCGGCCAAGGAAGTGGTGGCGCTGCGCGGCAGCGTGGGGGCCAATTTTACCCTGGTGGTGCCGGGCATCCGCCCCGCGTGGGCAGCCGCCGACGATCAGCGCCGGGTGGTGACACCGCGCGACGCCATCGATTTGGGCGCGGATTATCTGGTCATCGGGCGGCCCATTACCGGGCATTCCGATCCCGCCGAAGCCGCGCGTCTGATCGCCGAAGAACTGGCGGACGCTTAACGCCATGGCGTCGGTACTGCGCCCTGTCCTTCATTTGTTGCAATCGACCGTTTATCTGGCGCGCAAGCGGTTGTCGGCCTTAGGACTGGCGGCGGTGTTGCCGTTTGTCGCTTCGCATGTTGTGGTCTTGCAGGCGCGGCAGATCGGCATGCCGGAACGATTGGCGCTGGATGCGCTGCATGGCGTTTTGGTGCTGTCGTACCTGACGGCGGCGGTGCGCGTGGCTCAGGGTGAGGCGGTCGGCGCTGCCCGCTTTGGTTTTGCCTGGCCGTGCGGCATTCGACTGCCCGGTGTTCAGGCCTTGATGACCATGGGCGCGGTGGTGCTTTTGATCGGCCTGCCCGCGGCTTGGGCGTTGCATCCGTTGACCCATGTCATCGAGGATTGGGCGGTGCAGTCGGCCAGCGCATGGGCCGCCGTGCCCACGGTGATGGTGCCGGAATTTGTCATGACCACGCTGCTGGCATTGGTGCTGGCGGCACAAACGGTTAAGATGCCTGAAGTGTCTAAATCTTAAGGACTCTCATGCCCATCGACGTGAAAATCTGCGGAATCAATTCCATCGACGCGCTCGATGCCGCCGTACAAGGCGGGGCGAAGATGCTGGGGTTTGTGTTTTTCGCCAAATCGCCCCGGGTGGTGACGCGCGACGAGGCGCGGGCCTTGTTGGCGCGGGTGCCCGACGGCGTGCTTAAGGTGGCGCTGCTGGTCAATCCCAACGATTTTAACGCCCATTCCATTGGCCGGGAGCTGCCGTTCGACATCGTGCAATTGCACGGCGACGAAAGCGTTGAGCGGGTGGCGGAAATCAAGACGATTACCGGCAAATCGGTGATGAAGGCGGTGGGCATCGCCGGGCCGCAAGACATCAAACATGCCCATGCCTATGAAGCGGTGGCGGAGCGTATTTTGCTGGATGCCAAAGCGCCGCCGGGTGCCGTGTTGCCGGGTGGCAACGCGCTCAGTTTCGATTGGCAGCTGATCAGCGGGGAAATTTGGCAAAAACCGTGGTTGTTGGCGGGCGGGCTCAATGCCGGAAACCTGGAAATAGCGGTGAAAACCAGCGGCGCCACCTTTGTGGATATCTCTTCGGGTGTCGAAGACGCGCCGGGGCATAAAAACCCCGAATTGATCCGGGAATTTTTAAGCTTGGCGGCATCCCTTTAAGGTCGGCCCTTAGGGCTGGGCTGGGGCTTCAAAGCGGTGGCAATCTTGCGCGATGCTTGCTATGGTCCGCGCGTGAAAAACAAGCCTGTGCGAGAGCGATGAGCAAGCCCGAGACCCCAAAGCCCAACACCTTAAGAAACGGCCCCGACGAACGCGGCCATTTTGGTATTTACGGTGGCCAGTTCGTGGCCGAAACGTTGATGCCCTTGATCCACGAGGTGGCGGCAGCGTTCGAGGTGGCGAGCAACGATCCCGAGTTTGCCCGCGAAAAACACTATTATCTGACGCAATACGTGGGCAGGCCTAGCCCGCTTTATTTCGCCGAACGTCTGACCCGCGCTCTGGGCGGCGCCAAGGTGTATTTGAAACGCGAAGATTTGAACCACACCGGCGCGCACAAGATCAACAATTGTATCGGCCAGATTTTGTTGGCCAAGCGCATGGGCAAGACCCGCATCATCGCCGAAACCGGCGCGGGCCAGCACGGCGTCGCCACCGCCACGGTGTGCGCGCTGTTCGATCTGCCGTGCACCATCTACATGGGCGCTAAAGACATCGAACGCCAAGCGCCCAACGTATTTCGCATGAAGATGCTGGGTGCCGAAGTGCGCCCGGTGACCATCGGTTCGAAGTCGCTCAAAGACGCCATGAACGAAGCCATGCGCGACTGGGTGGCCAATGTGGCCGACACCTATTATTTGATCGGCACCGCAGCGGGCATGCATCCGTTTCCCAAGATGGTGCGCGATTTCCAGGTGGTGATCGGCGAAGAAACTCGCGCCCAATGCATCGAAGCTGAAGGCCGCATTCCCGATACCTTGGTGGCGTGCATCGGCGGCGGTTCCAACGCCATCGGCCTGTTCCATCCATTTTTGGATGACGCCGACGTGCGCATCGTCGCGGTGGAAGCGGCGGGTAAGGGCATCGAAAGCGGCGAACATGCCGCCAGCCTTAGCGCCGGATCGCCCGGCGTGCTGCACGGCAACCGCACCTATTTATTGCAAGACGCCGACGGCCAGATTCAAGAGGCGCACTCGATTTCGGCGGGCCTCGATTATCCGGGCATTGGGCCGGAACATGCGTGGCTGCACGACATCGGGCGGGTGGAATATGTATCCATCACCGATGCCGAGGCGCTCGATGCGTTCACGCTGCTGACCAAACTCGAAGGTATTATCCCGGCGCTGGAATCGGCGCACGCGCTGGCGCATGTCAAAAAACTCGCGCCCCAATTGCCCAAAGACAACATCTTGGTGATGAACCTGTCGGGTCGCGGCGATAAGGATCTGAACACGGTGGCGGCGCACATCGGCGTCGAGATGGGGGTTTCTTTATGAGCACCCAAAAATACGCCGTGACGTTTGAAACCCGCATCGATCGCCGCTTCGCCAAGCTGAAGGCCGAGGGTCGCGGCGGGCTGGTGACGTTCATCACCGCCGGTGATCCGGATGCCAATACATCGCTGGCGATTTTAAAGGGCCTGCCCGCCGCCGGCGCCGATGTGATCGAAATCGGCATGCCGTTTTCCGATCCGATGGCTGATGGCCCTTCCATTCAGGCCAGTTCGCAACGCGCCCTCAAAGCGGGCATGACGTTGAAAAAGACTCTGGATCAGGTGCGCGAGTTTCGTGTCGGCAACGACGACACGCCGATCGTGCTGATGGGTTATTACAATCCCATTTATATCTACGGCGTGGACAAGTTTTTGACCGATGCTAAGGCGGCGGGCGTGGATGGGCTAATCGTCGTTGATCTGCCGCCCGAAGAAGAAGGCGAGCTGTGCATTCCGGCGCTGGCGGCGGGCATCAATTTTATTTATCTGACCGCGCCCACCACGGATGATGCGCGTCTGGAAGTGGTTTTGGCCAAAGCCTCCGGTTTCGTTTATTATGTGTCGATCACCGGCACCACCGGCACCGCCAAGGCGGCCATCAATGATATCGAGGCGGCGGTGAAGCGCATTCGGGCGCATACCGATTTGCCGGTGGCGGTGGGCTTCGGCATCACCTCGGCGGATTTCGCCGAAGCCGTGGCCCGTGTGTCAGATGCCGCGGTGGTCGGCTCGGCGCTGGTCAACGTGATTCGCGATCATGTGGATGCAAACGGCAAGGCTAGGCCTGAGTTGGTGGACAAGGCGCTGGGTTTCGTGCGTGAATTGGCAAACGGCGTTGGCCGTTCAAAGGCATAAGGAAGCGGGATATGAACTGGCTCACGGATTTTGTCCGACCCAAGCTCAAGGAACTGGTGGGCGGCGGCAAAGAAATCCCCGACAACATGTGGCATCAGTGCCCCAAGTGCGAACAGATGATCTTTCATCGCGACTTGGAAACCAACGACCATGTGTGTCAGCACTGTGGCCATCACATGCGCATCACCGTGAAGCGCCGCTTGGAAATGCTGTTCGACAATGGCGAATATCAGACCGTACATGTCGAAACGCCGGTGATCGATCCGCTGAAGTTCAAAGACCTAAAACGCTATTCGGACCGCATCAAAGAATACAATACCAAGACTGGCGAAAGCGACGCGCTGATCGTCGCCCACGGTAAAATGGGCGGCCAAAACGTGGTCATCGCCGCGTTTAATTTTGCCTACATGGGCGGTTCCATGGGCACCGCGGTGGGCGAAGGGCTGGTCACGGCGTCCAAGCTGGCGCAGGTGCAGGATGCCGCGTTGATCATCATTCCCGCCTCCGGCGGCGCGCGCATGCAAGAAGGCATTTTGTCGCTGATGCAAATGGCGCGCACCACCATCGCGGTGGAAGAATTGAAAGAAAAAGGCCTGCCCTATATCGTGCTGCTCACCGACCCGACCACGGGCGGGGTGTCGGCATCGTTCGCCATGCTGGGCGATATTCAAATCGCCGAGCCCGGCTGCGTGATCGGCTTCGCCGGGCGGCGCGTGATCGAGCAGACCATCCGCGAACAACTGCCCGACGATTTTCAAACCGCCGAATATCTGCTGGAACACGGCATGATCGATATGGTGGTGAAGCGTAAAGAGCTGCGTTCGACCATGGTGCGCATTTTGTCTTTGTTGCGCAATACCGGCGCGCCCGCCGACGTGGTCAAATTGTCGCCCAAGGGGGACAAGGCCAAACGCGGCAGCGCATTGGTCACGGCGCCCATCCCGCACGGCGCGGGGCCTTCGTCTTAACGCAGCAGGGCTGGCGCATTTCCGTTGGCGCAGGCCGCGCGTCGCCCCATATGAGGCCTTATGAGCACCGACCAAATCCTCGCGCGCCTGCTGACCCTGCATCCGAAGGTTATTGATTTAAGCCTGGAGCGGTTGCAGCGCCTGCTTGCCCAGTTGGGCAATCCGCAAGATCATTTAGCCCCCGTGGTGCATGTCGCGGGCACCAATGGCAAAGGCTCGACGGTGGCGTTCCTGCGCGCTTTTGTCGAAGCGGCGGGTCTGCGTGCCCATGTCTACACATCGCCGCATCTGGTGAAGTTCAACGAACGCATTCGTGTCAGCGGGCAGCTTATTTCCGATGATGATCTGAACGCCGTGTTGGAAGAATGCGAACGGGTGAACCAAGGCCTGCCCATCACCTTTTTTGAAATCACCACGGCGGCGGCGTTTTTGGCTTTTTCGCGCAGCCCCGCCGACATCGTGATTTTAGAAACCGGCTTGGGCGGGCGCTTGGATGCGACCAACGTGGTCGACCGGCCGCGCCTGACCTGCATCACGCCGGTGTCGCTCGATCATCAGCATTATCTGGGCGATAGCGTCGAAACCATCATGGATGAAAAAGCGGGCATCTTAAAACCGGGTGTGCCGTGCATCGCCGCGCAGCAAAGTTCGCGTAAATTGGAAAAGGTGCTCGCCGATCACGCCAAAAAAGTCGGCGCCCCCTTGCTGGCCGAGGGCAAACGCTGGTTTTCGCGGGTGAGCGGCGGGCGCAGCGATGAGCCTAAAATGGTGTTTCAGGGCGAAACGGTGGAGCGCACTTTTCCCATGCCGCGCCTAGCCGGGCGTCACCAGATGCGCAACGCCGCGCTGGCGATTGCCTGCATCGATGCGCTCAAGCCCGATTTTAAGATCAGCGATGCCGCTATTACGCTGGGCTTAAACACGGTCGAATGGCCCGCGCGGCTGCAGCGTTTGACCAAAGGCCCGCTGGCCGCTGCGCTCAAACCCGGCTGGGAGCTGTGGCTGGATGGCGCGCACAATGCCGCCGCCGCCGAAATGTTGGCGCAGCATTCGCGCGGCTGGCGAGATCGGCCATTGTGGATGGTGTTTGGCGCATTGAAACAGCGCGATCCGGTGGTCTTCTTAAAACCCTTTGAAGCCAAGTTGACGGGGCTGCGGGGCGTGGTCATTCCCGGCGAAGAAAATAGTCTGAGCGCAACGGAAGCCACGGCGGCGGCGCGCACGCTACGCATGGACGCTCAAGAAGCGGACTCGGTTCTTGGCGCGGTTCGCGATATCATGGATCAGGCAAAAGATGGAGCTTGCCCTGCCGGCGGGCGCATCTTGATTTGCGGCTCGCTTTATCTGGCGGGCCATGTTTTGCGAGACAACGGTTAAGCCTACGGGGAGACATGACGAATGAGCAGTTCGAGCGCACTTTTCACGCCCTATTCCATGCGCAGTCTGAACATGGCCAACCGCGTGGTGGTGGCGCCCATGTGCCAGTACTCGGCGGTCGATGGTCTGGTGGGTGATTGGCATCTGATGCACGTGGGCCAGTTCGCGGTGGGCGGGCATGGTCTGTTTGTTGCCGAAGCCACGGCGGTAGAACCGCGCGGGCGCATTTCGCTCAATTGTCCGGGGCTGTGGAACGACGCGCAGATGGCGGCGTGGAAGCGCGTGGTGGATTTTGCCAAGACCTGGGGCAATACGCCGATGGCGGTGCAGTTGGCCCATGCCGGGCGCAAGGGATCAAGCCGCAAGCCGTGGCTGGGCGGCGCGCAGGCACCTGCGTCCGAGGGCGGCTGGACCACCGTCGCCCCCAGCGCCGTGCCGTTCGATGAAACACGTCCCGAACCCGAAGCCTTGACGATGGAGGGCATTGCCCAGATCGTTCAAGACTTCGCCGCCGCCGCCGGGCGCGCCCATCAGGCGGGTTTCGATGCGGTGGAAATCCACGCCGCGCACGGATATTTGCTGCATCAGTTTTTATCGCCGCTATCGAACCGGCGCACGGATGCGTATGGCGGCGATTTTGAACATCGCACACGCTTGTTGTTGGAAGTCTATGATGCGGTGCGCGCGGTGTTTCCCGCCGACAAGCCGGTGGGGGTGCGCCTGTCCGCTACCGATTGGGTGGAAGGCGGCTGGGATTTGGACGATACCATCGCTTTAGCGGCGCTGTTGGAAGCCCGCGATTGCGATTACCTCCATGTGTCGTCGGGCGGGCTGTCGCCATTGCAGGAAATTCCGCTGGGGCCGGGGTACCAGGTGGAGCTGTGCGCCGCCGTCACCCAGGCGAGCGAAATCGTGACCATCGCGGTGGGCATGATCGACGACGCCAAACAAGCCGAAACCATCGTGCGCACCGGTCAGGCGGATATGGTGGCGCTGGCGCGGGGCATGTTGTTCGATCCGCATTGGACGTGGCGCGCGGCGCGTGTCTTGGGCGCCGAAGCGCCTTATCCGCGCCAATACGAACGCGCCTTAGAGCCCTTTAAAACCCAGGCCAAACCCAACGATCCACCCGCACCATAAATAATACAATAAAAACATGTTCAAATGGTTTCTTTCATAAGCGCAAAGCGTTAGACTTGTGCTTGGGGAAGATCGTGGCCCTTAGCGGGCCACGGTGCATAACGCAGAAGCGATAAAGGATACCCTGTGGCTTCAGCCTCCGTGCAAGATCAGATTTTTACAGAACAGGTCACCCATTTATACGAGGGTGTGCCTTTGGCTGTGATTTTTAATGTTGTCAACGCCACGATCTTAAGCGTGATGCTGTATGAAACAGCCAATCCGCTGCACGTCAGTTTATGGGGTGCTGCGCTGGTTGCTTTGATCGTGGCCCGTTCGATTTTATACATCGCCTTTTACAAACGCTCATGCAAAACCGGCACCTGTGCGGGCTGGTCAAACGCCATGATCGGCATAGTGGCCCTGTTCGGTCTGTTGTGGGGTGCGGCAGCGTGGGTGTTTATGCCGGTTGGCGAGGTTCAGTATCAGTTGCTGACGGCGATGATCCTTTTCGTTTTGGCCATCGGCTCGATGAGCAACCTGTATCCGGTGTGGGGGGCATATCTGGCCTTCGTCGGGCCGATGGTGTTGTTGCTGTTGGCGCGGTTTGTCATGATCGGCACCGAACTGCATTTCGCCATGGCGGTGTCGGGTGGAATGCTGCTGGTGTTTATGGCGATGTTCGCCAAACGCCAGCGGGACGAACTGGTTAAAACGCTGATGCTGCGGATCGAAAATCGCGATCTGCTGGAGCGTCTTGAGCGTGAAAATGAACAAGTGCGTCGTGAAAATGAAAAAATGACCCACATGGAGGCCTTGCTGCGGAAAAAATCTGCGGTCTTGGACGCGGTATCTCAGGTGCAGGGTCTATTCATCGCCGATCGCAACCCGGCGGCAATCTTTGACGAAACGCTCAGCACGATCTTGCGTTTGACGGGTAGTGGATTCGGTTTTATCGGCGAGGTGCTGGCGGATAAAAACGGCACGCGATATCTCAAAACGTTTTCTGTTACCGACATTTCGTGGAATGAAGAAGTTAAGAATTTTTATGACAAAACCACTCCGGTAGGCATCGAGTTTCGCAATCATCAATCCTTGTTGGGGCAAGTGTTGCGCACGGGGGAACCGATTATTTCCAATTGTCCCGCCATTGATCCTCGTTCGGGCGGATTGCCCGAGGGCCATCCGGTCTTGCGTTCGTTCATGGGCGTACCGCTTTATATGGGCGAAAAAATGGTCGGCATGCTTGGTCTCGCCAATCGCCCCAAAGGCTATACGGACGATCTGTTGATCTCGCTCGATCCGGTCATCAATGCCGCTGCAGGCATGGTCGAAGCCTTGCAAAACCGCAGGGACCGTGTGCAGGCGCAAGACGATGCCGCCAGTGCCATGCAACGCCTAACCACCGCTATTGAATCGCTGAACGATGGTTTCGTCATTTACGACAAGGACGATCGTCTGGTGTTGTGCAATTCCAAATACAGAGAATTTTATAATGAAACTGCCGATCTGATGGTGCCCGGCACGACGTTTGAAAAAATCGTGCGCACCGGCGTTGAGCGCGGCCAATATGAGCATGGCGCCAATGTGGAGGAACGAGAGGAGTGGATCCAAAATCGCCTCGCTATCCATCATCTTAAAGAAAGCCTGATGGAACAAAAGCTCGCCAACGGCACATGGTTGCGCGTTGAAGATCGTGAAACGCCAGATGGTGGACGGGTCGGATTCCGCGTCGATATCACGGAATTGAAACGCACCCAGGAAGAGTTGCAAAAGGCCATGTTTGAAGGAGAGCGCTCCAGCAAGGCCAAGACCGAATTTTTATCGTCTATGAGTCATGAATTGCGCACGCCGATGAATGCGGTGCTCGGTTTTGCGCAATTGCTGCAGATGAACCCGCAGGTGCCGTTGCATCCTAAACAAAAGGATGCGGTCAATCAAATTATCAAAGCTGGCAATCATCTGTTGGAATTGATCAATGAAATTCTCGATCTGTCGCGCATCGAAGCGGGGCGCGTCAATTTAAGCATCGAAAACGTCGACCCCTGCGGAGCGGTGGAAGAATGCCTCGCTTACATTGCGCCGCTGGCCGATAAACGATCCATCACCATCAATGCGAGCGTGCCTAAAAAGCATGATTTTTCCATTCGCACCGATCACACCCGGTTCAAGCAGGTGTTGTTGAATTTGCTCAGCAATGCGGTGAAGTACAATGTTGAAAACGGTCAGGTGGCGTTGACGGTTCATCTGCTGGATGAAAACAGGGTGCGGTTTTGCATCTCTGACACCGGCTTGGGCATTCCAGAAGATAAACAAAATGAATTGTTTCATCCGTTTTCGCGCTTAGGTGCGGAAACCACGGATGTTGAAGGCACGGGCATCGGGTTGACGATTACGCGTAAACTTGCCGAACTCATGGGCGGTCGGCTCGATTTTGAAAGTGTACCGGGAAAAGGTTCATCCTTTTGGGTCGATCTGCCGGGGAGTGTCGGGAGTATCGCTGTGCAACAGGAAAAAAGTTGGAGCGAGCCTAGTCTGCCGATTATGCCCGATGGCCATCACAGGGTGCTGTATATCGAAGACAATCCCGATAACTTAATTTTGATGCAATATGTGATCGCCATGGTCGACGGCGTGGAAATGATCAGCGCCCACACTGGCGAACTGGGTGTGGAGATTGCGGAAATCCATCGCCCCGACGTGATCATGATGGATATCAACCTTCCCGGCATCAATGGCATCGAAGCGCTGAAACGGCTGCGCGCCATGGAAAAAACGAAAGACATTCCCGTTGTTGCGGTAAGCGCCGATGTTATGCCCGCCGATATCAAGATCGCCATGCAAGCGGGCTTCGATGCTTATCTCACCAAGCCGATCAATTTGGTCGAAACCATTGAATTTATAAAAATGGCGATTGAGGGGAAGTTGGTCCCTTAAGCCAAATGAGCCGTTATTTGCACATAAAAAACCCCGCCGGATGAAGCGGGGCTTTTTTTAAGATTGTTGTGCGGCGACGCTTAAATCGCGCTCTGGATCCAGTCCAGCAGTTTGTTTTTTGGCAGCGCGCCGACCTTCATGGCGGCGGGCTGGCCGTTTTTGAACAAGATCAGGGTCGGAATGCCGCGCACGCCGTACTTGGACGGGGTCATCGGATTGTCGTCGATATTGACCTTGCCGATGATCAGTTTGTCGCCCATTTCGCCGGAGATTTCCTCAAGCGCCGGGGCAATCTGCTTGCACGGGCCGCACCACTCCGCCCAGAAATCCACCAGCACCGGGGTGGGTGATTTAAGAACATCGGCGTCGAAACTGGCATCGGTAATGTGTTTCATAAGGTTGGATCCTGATTTGAAAGAGTGTCCGTTGCAATCAATCTAAGAGCGGGCCGTGCCGTCGTCAAGCGGCCCTAACTTAAGGCGCGTAAGCCCTTAATATATCATCATCAAGCGCCATGATATGGGGGCCATCGGTCCATAACAAAACGCAGCGAATCCTTTTGCCGGGGTAGATATTCTCCAAAAGAGCGCGATAGAGCGCCATTTGGCGCAAATAGGGTTCGGGCACGTTTTTGAGCTCGGTGGGCGCGGGGCGGTTGGTTTTGTAATCGATCACGGTGACGCAAGATTCGCTCACCGCCAAACGATCCAGCCGCGCCGACACCACCTGATCGCCCAATACCCCCGAAATCGCCACTTCGGCTAGGCTGTCGGGGGCGAATAAGTCGGCGAAGTCGGGATGGTCCAGCACCGCCAGCGTTTCGCTTAGAATAGCTGCCTGGATATCGCCGTTGAGTTCATGCGCGGGTTGGGCCAGCCAGGCTTGTGCGGCATTGTGGCGTTTGTGCGGGGGCAATGCGGGCAGCGTCTCCAACAATTTATGCACCAGCAGGCCGCGTTTGAAACGATGTTCGTCCAGGGCGTCGAACGGGCCAAATGCGGGCGGCGCCTCAATGCTTGGGCGCGACGGTTGCAAGGGGTTGGAGGGCGAGGGTTCGCGCGGGGCGGGCTGGGTGAGCCATGCCGGCGCTTCGCCTGCAGGTGCCGAGGAGGAGGCAGGCGTTTCTTGTTTGATGTCGGCCGTTTGCGGCGTTTCGTAACGCCACGCCGGTTCACCGTTGCTTAAGGTGATTTCTTTGCCCAGCCCCTGCACTACCGGAGCCATCAGGTCGTACCAGCAACCCTCGGCCCGCTCTTGGCTGCCTTCAAATCCGGTGATGTACAGACGGTCGCGCGCGCGGGTCATGGCGACGTAAAGCAGGCGGCGGTATTCGCGTTCACGCTCGACCTGCCCGTTTTCCACGCAGTCTTTGAAAATCTGGCAGCGCAATTCGGAAAGTGGCGACCATAGCATAGCAGTTGCCTCGCTATCGCCTGCCAAACCGACGACCGGCCATTGCAGGCGCGATCCCTTGCTTTTATTCGGCCCCTTGCAGGTATCGGTGAGAAAAACGATCGGCGCTTCCAAACCCTTTGCGCCATGCACGGTCATGACACGTACTTCGTTGCCGGTGGTTTCCAGATCGCGTTTGATCTGTTGGTTGGATGCCGTCACCCAATGCAAGAAGCCTTGCAGCGAAGGCGTGTGGTTGTGTTCGAACTCCAGCGCCAGATTGAGAAACTCGTCGATGGGGTCTTCGGCGTCGGTACCCAATCGGCGCAAAAACGCCTGACGCCCGCCCTCTTGTAACAGGCCGGCGTAAAATTCATAAGGCGGGCGGGTGTCGGCGCGCGCCAGCAGGCCGCTTAACCCTTCAAAAGCACGGGCGAAATCGTCGCGCTCGGCATGGCGGCGTTTCAGTTCGGCCCACAATCCGCCCGCCCGACCGTAAGCCAGATCGAACAAGGCCTGTTCGTCCAAGCCCACCAGCGGGCTTTTAAGCACTTCGGCCAAACTGAGGTCATCTTCGGGCAGCACCGCAAAATGCCCCGCCGCCAGCAAATCCATGACCGCCAATTGATCGGTGAGCACCATACGGTCCGCGCCCGCCACGGGGATGGCGTGTTTTTTGAGGCTGCGCACCATGGCTTCGGCAAAGCGTTTGCGTTCGCGCACCAAGATCAAAATGTCGCCGGGCCGGATGGGGCGATCCAGCGCGATCAGCTTTTCGTTGGTGTCGAGCCAACCTTTGATGGTGGCGGAGATTTGATCGGCTAGGCGCAAATCGGGGCTGGCCTCGCTTTGATAATCCAGCGGTGCATCCCACGGCTCGTCTTCGGGTGTTGCCAGCGGTTTGACGGTCGGCCACAACTCGACCAGACCCGCGTCGCCCTTGCGGTGTGAATCATGCACGACGTGCTGATTATTAAAGGTCAAGCCATCCGATGCTTGGGCTTGAGCGAATACCCGATCGACGACGTTCAGCATGGCGTGGGTGCTGCGAAAGGAAATGATCAGTTCGGCATCGCTGAAGACGAGGCCCGCCGCTTGCACCCGTGTTTTGAAGTGCTGACGCATGCGGCCAAATTCGTGCGGGTCGGCGCCTTGAAAGGAATAGATCGATTGTTTTTCATCGCCCACCGCAAATACGGTGCGCGCATGTGCGGCGGTTTCTTCATGACGGCTGAGCCCGGCGTAAAAATCTTCGGCCAGATTTTTCACCACGTTCCACTGTTGCGGGCTGGTGTCTTGGCTTTCGTCGACCAAGATGTGATCGATGCCGCCGTCCAGTTTGTAATGCACCCAGCCCACGCCATTGTCTTCGGTGGAAAGCAAGGCGCTGGCGCGTTCGATCAGGTCGTCGTAATCCAGACACGCGCGCACCCGTTTGATGTGTTCGTACTCCGCCAACATCGCTTCGCCGACGCTCAGTAGGCTTGCCGTCGCATCCGCCGTGGCGCGGGCGCGCAATTTTTCCAGCACGCCCAGCACGCGGGTCTGTTCGGCGGTTAGGATTTCTTCTGCCGCTTCAGCACCCTTGGTGGCGAGCTTTTTGCGCGGTTCGTGTTCCTGGGTGACGAAGATGTCGGCGTAGTCTTGGACAAAAGTCTCGGCGCGCTGCTCAATCGCCAAAGCGAAAAAGGCTTTGATCTTGGCCGCCATTTTCTGACTGGTCGGTGCACCCTGCATCAGCGCGTCGGCCGCGCGGGTCATGGCCTGGACGTCGATTGCTTCGATTGCCGTTTGCAAAATGGCATCGGCGGTGCCTTCGTCATCGCCAAGCCCCACCAATCGGCTTACCGCCTGGGGGATGGAGCCGCCCTGCGATAGCGTTTCGATCGCTTGGCGCAGGTGGGCGCGTTTGTTTGTCAGTTCCTGCATCAAGGCGGTGAAGTCGTCTTCGTTGACCCATTCGGCCAAGTGGGAAAGGGCGCGCGCCAAATCGGTGCCGGGGTGCGCGACAGTGTGCAGCAAGATGCGTTCGCGCGCCTCGATCAGGTATTCGGCGGTGGTGCGTTCGTCGATGACGGAAAAATGCGGCGCGACACCCGCTTCGATGGGAAAACGCGCCACCAGACTTTCGCAAAAGGCATGAATGGTGCGGATCTTTAAGCCGCCCGGTACGTCGAGCACGCGGGCGAACAGTTTGGCGGCAGTGGTTAGCGTCTCCGTATCCGCTTCGCGCCCGGTCAAGGCGTGCAGGTCTTGGGCCAGGGTGGTCTCGTCCATCAGCGCCCAGCGGCCCAACTGTTCGTTGATGCGTTTGGCCATTTCCGCCGCGCCCGTTTTGGTGAACGTCAGGCACAGGATCTTTTCCGGGCGGGTGCCCGCCAGCAGCAGCCGTGCGATGCGGTCCACCAAGACGCGGGTCTTGCCGGTGCCGGCGTTGGCCGATACCCACACGCTGCGTTCAGGTTCCGCCGCCAGACCTTGCTGGGCGGTGGGGGGCTTGATGCGTTTTATTTCTTTGGGCGGGGGGGTCGCGTTCATTCGTCGCCCCCATCGCCTGTGCTGCGCCATTCTTTAATGCGCGCCAGATGATCGAAATCGCCATAGCGGCTTTCGAACTTCACCCGTGGGCGCGCCAGATATGGCGTTTGTGCGTCGTCGTATTTGTGGATCAACCGGGTCAGGCCCTCAAAAGCATCCTGCACCGCCTGTTCGGCGTCCGCCTTGATGGGCTTGCTTTCACCGGGCTTATGCCCGCCGCTCAAGCGCAAATACAGCAGGCTCTCGATGGGTGCGTTTTTGGCCGCGCCTTTGAAGCCGCCGCTTTTGGCGATCAGGCCTTCGAGCGGCAATTGTGGGGTCAGGCCGCTGTTGACTTGCTTAGGTGTTGGTACGTCGCCAGTTTTGTAATCGATGATGGTCAAGCCGCTGCCCACGCCCTGATCGATGCGGTCGGCTTTGGCGGTGAGGGTGAATTTCCCCGCCAGGCCATCGAGTTCCATGCGGCCTTTGTCCTCGACCAGCAGGGCCGAGTATCCTTGCGCGCGGCGCTCGGTTTCAAACGCGACGAACCAACGGGCGATGCGCATGAAGCGCGGCCACCAAAAGGCGCGCACCCCGGGGCTGGAAAGTTCTTCGGCAAAGACGATCTCGCCGATGCGCAGCAATTGATCCAACGCATCGTCGGGCAGGGTCTTCATGTTTTGTTTGATGAATCGTTCCAGGGCCAAGTGAATGACACTGCCTTTGTCGGCCGCGCTGGCGTCGGCGTCGATGGGGTCGAGCGGTTCCAGGCCTAAAATATAGTGCGCATAAATCGCGTAAGGATCGCGAATCCACTTTTCAATTGCCGTGACGGAAAGTTGGCGCGGGCGCGCGGCCACCGGCGGGGCGGGTTTCGGTTTGGGGCAAGGTTGTGGATCGCCCGGCCAGCGCGTCAGGCTGGCGGCCCACGTCGGCCACGATGGGTCGGCCTGCGGGGCCTCGTCGCCTAATAACGTATCCAACCGCGTTAACCAGCGCGACGGCACCTGCGGGCTGGTGCCCTGGCGTTGGGCGCGGGTGATGAACACGCGGGGGGCGCAAATGGCCTGAACAAAATCGTGCGCGCTCAAACCCGTCCGCCGTTCGGGCAGCGGTAGACCGAAGTGACGCATCATCGGGCGGCTCATCCACGGGCTGGCTTCCGGTTCGGCGGGCCAGACGCCTTCGTTCAGTCCACCCAGCACGACGATGTCGGCCTGTTGCAGGCGCGCCTCCAACAGGCCCCAAATGTGGACGCGTGGATGCGGCGCATAATGCGGGCGCACCGGGCGGCCCGTCATCAGCGCCTTGATCAATGCCGGATAGTGTTCGGCCTGCAGCGGGGCCAAGCGGGTGAGCGCTTCATGTGTTTCGGCGATGAAGGCACTCAAGGCCTCGCCCGCTTCGCCCGTCCATAAGCGCTGTGTGTCAATCGCGTTGTCGGTTCTTGCTAATGCCTCGGCGGCTTGGACGTGCAATTTAAGCAACTGTGCGGGTTCGACCGCTGTGCCGTTGGCGAGTGCGGTCGCAAAGTCCGCCGTGCAGTCTTTCAATGCGCGCAAAACAGCGTTGATCTGTTTTTCGTCGAAGCCCGTGCGCCGAAAACTTTCGCGCGCGCGGTCATTGCGCAACATTGTACGCAGCCGATCTTGCAGGCCTTTCAACCCTTCGCCCGGTCTTGGCCCGCGCAGACACGCCGCTTCCAAGGCGCGTGCCGAGGTGCGCATCTTCGCCGTCGCCATGCCGCCTGCCGCCAACGGGTGCTTGAGGCAGGCGAGCACGCTGACGGGATGAAACCGCTCCGCCACCATATCGGCGACCAGATTGAAAAATGCGCCGGGTAACGTTTGGTCCAGCGGTTGCCCGGCGGAATCGTCGACCTCGACGCCCCAGCGGCGCATTTCCACGGCCACACGCCGCGCCAACGCGCGGTCCGGGGTGATCAGCGCTGCCGTGCGACCGGGGTGTTGCTCGGGCTCAGCCAGGGCGCTGCGCAAAATCAGCGCGATGGTGGCGGCTTCTTCACGCGCGCCAGCGCATTCGATGCGCGTGAGGCCATCGAGCGCGGCCCCGGTATCGATGGAAGCCTCACGCCACAGGGGCGTGGCTTCGGCGGGCACCAACGCCAGATTGATCAACGTGCGCCGCGCGCTCGGGCCGCCCGTGCATCCCGGCCAGGGGGCCACGTCGCCACGCGCCACGGCCAGTTTTTCCAATAGCTTGGCCATGCCGTATTGTGGGTGGCTGGCGTCTAAGTGGTTCCACACTTCGTTGGGGGCATGTACATCCAAGCCCGGTAGCACCACGCAGCCGTTCGGCAGGTGCGCGATGACCGTTAAAAGCTCGGCGGTGGCGGGGATGGTGCCGGTGGAGCCCGCCGCGATCACCCATTCGGGCGGCGGTTTGGCCTGCCACGCTTGAGCGCGGGCACGCAGCAGCAAATCGCGGCGCTGGGCCGGGTCCAGCGCGCCCTCGGCAGCCAACACCTGGGGCCAGGTCTCGCCCACGATGGCGAGGAATTTGACCGTCTTGTCCCAATGGGCGGAAAGTTCCCGGTCCTGCACCAGCTCGGGCAGGCGCGATAAATCCAGGCCCTCGGTATGCACCTGATCGACCAGCTTGGCTAACTCGCCCGCCAGCCGCACCGCTTGT
>JANLGW010000128.1 GCA_024653965.1 Rhodospirillales bacterium | reverse complement strand
GCGGTGCTGGTGCCGTTGCAGTGCGAATTTTTTGCCCTGGAAGGCCTGAGTCATTTGATGCGCACGATCGAGCGGGTGCAGAAGGTGTTCAATCCGATTTTGGAAATTCAGGGCATCGTTTTGACCATGTACGATAAGCGCAACAATTTGTCGGATCAGGTCGCCAGCGATGTGCGCGAGTATTTTGGCGACAAGGTTTATAAAACGGTGATCCCCCGGAACGTTAAGGTCTCCGAAGCGCCATCGTATGGCAAACCGGTTTTGATGTATGATATGAAATGCGCGGGAAGCCAAGCCTACCTTCATTTAGCGGGCGAAGTGCTGCGCCGTGAAGGGCATTTGAGCGTTTAAGCTGTCTCGCTGGAGCTTATTTCAGCAGGGGCTTAATTGGGGCTTAATTTAAGGATAAAAAAATGGCGAAAAAACTGGGAATGGGGCTTTCCGCCTTGTTGGGCGAGGATGACGACGAGTTTACCGAGATGAATCACGGTGAACACACCAAGACGGTGGCCATCGCGCATTTGCATCCGGGCAAGTATCAGCCGCGCCATGCGTTCGCCATGGACGAGCTGACGAACCTCGCCGACTCCATTCGCGCTAAGGGTATTTTACAGCCTCTATTGGTGCGTCCGCATCCGCAACAGATCGGCGAGTTTGAAATCATTGCCGGTGAACGACGTTGGCGTGCCGCGCAACTGGCGCAGGTGCATGAAGTGCCGGTGATCGTGCGTGACTTTGACGATCGTGAAACGTTGGAAGTAGCACTCATCGAAAACCTGCAGCGTCAGGATCTGTCTCCCCTGGAAGAAGCCGATGGCTATCAGCGCCTGATGGATGAATTCAACCACACGCAAGAAGCCCTCGCCAGCGCGCTGGGCAAGAGCCGCTCGCACGTCGCCAACATGTTGCGCCTGTTGACCTTGCCGCAGGCGGTCAAAGAAATGCTCGATGACGGACGGCTGAGCGCCGGCCATGCGCGCACCTTAGTGGGCAATCCGCATGCGGCGGCGGTGGCCGCCGAGGTGGTGCAAAAAGGCCTGAACGTGCGCCAGACCGAGCAGTTGGCACGTGCCGGCGGGGCTGAGGGTCTGGGTGGTAAAAAATCGGGCGCCACCAAAAAGGCCCCGGCGCATAAGGTTAAGGACGCCGATACGCAAGCGCTGGAACACGATCTGGCCGATCTGCTGGGCCTGATGGTCGAGATCAACGACCACGGTGGCCATGGCACGGTGGTGGTGCATTATGAAACGCTCGATCAGCTCGACGGGGTGTTGGCGCGCCTGAGCCACAGACCTGTGCAAGAGCCAGATTTAGACTAAAACTTGATCCGGTTACGCAATGAATTGGGGCGGGGCAAGGTGGAAAAGATAAGGTCATACCTGCAATAATCAGGGTAATGCCTTGTTTTTGCTTATGAAAATAAAATGTCAATATAGTGCAATTAAAATATCTTGGCGTGACATTTTGGCGCTTTTTGGCCTTCAAGGGCGCAAACACGCGTCATACTAAAACAAACAATTTGCACTATGATGACATTTTTAAGCCAATCAATTGAATATAGTGGATAAAATTAGTTAACGCCGCGCTGATCCGCGCCCCTGACCCGCGCGGGCCGCTTGCGCCAGCGCCATCAGGGCGCGCCCGGTCACCGCGTCGGCGGGCAGGCCGGTGGTTTTGCAGTCGGTTTCGGCCTGCGTGAGAATTTCAAACGCACGCGCCAATTTATCCTCGCTCCACAAGTTTAATTGGCCGCGAAAGGCATCCATGAGTGTGAACATTAGCGGCGGGCGCAGGGTTTTGACGGCCTCATCGGCGCTCATGCCGTTGTTTATATGGCCGCGGGTGAGGTGCAGGCGCTGAAAATGGCGCTGGGCGGCGCGCACGATCTGCACCGCGTTGGTACCGTCGGCGAGCAGGCGGGTGAGGGCGGTTTCCAGTTTGCCCATATCTCCGCCCGCCGCCGCATAGATGGCGTCGTCCATATTCGCAGCACCACTGTCGCCCACCGCCGCGCGCACATGTTCCGCCGTGATGTGTTTTTCAGCCCCCATATAAAGGGCCAGTTTATCGAGCTCGCCGCGCGTGACCGAACGGTCCGAGCCGAGCGATTGCGCCAATAAAGATATGGCGTCACGATCGGCGCTGAGGCCGTGAGTGTTTAAGTGCTGGCGAATGACATCGGGCAGGGTGCGTGCATCGTCGGCGTAACAGGGGATGCAGGCGGCATTTTTCGCCGCTTCGAACAATTTGCGCAGCTTGGAGCGCGGCGAGAGGTCGTCCGCATCCAAAACCACCAGCGCGTCGGCGGGGGTATCAAGCTCTAAAAAAGACTTACAGGCGGCTTCGCAGGAATCTGCCGCTTGGCGGACCCAAACCAAGCGTCGCCCGCCACCAAAGGCCAGGGCGGCGGCTTCGTCGGCCAGGCGCGCCGGGTCGTCTTTTAGCTGCGCGCCGGTAAATTCGGCCACGCGAAACGGATCGTTTAGGTCGTCCAGCACCAATTTAGCCAAGCGTTGCGCGCGTTCGCGCACCAAACCTTCATCGGGGCCGAACAGCAAAATAGCGCGCATTGCCGGATCGGGCGCGCGCAAAAAAGCCTCGATTTTTGCGCCAGTAATTTTCATGGGTTGAGTTTCATGGGGTAACTTTCATGGCCCAGGAGCTTTTACGGTTTGAGGGCTTTCATGGTCCAGGAGCGTTAACGGCAAAATGATCGTTACTGCGAGCCAAAGATCGAAGGGCGCGGCGGTCGAACTGGAGCTTTCGCCGCAGGCTGGGGCTGCGATTGGGCATTCGGGCGGGCCTGGGGTTGAATTCCCTCGGTAACCGGCCCGGCAAAATAAAGGGCGAGGCGCGCCTGAATGTCGTCGGCCAGCGTCTCGATGGCGCGATTGCGGGCGTCCGTCCGGGCCGCATGGGTGGCAAAGTTCGAAGTGAGAATGTTGTAACTGGCCACGGTGGTCAAATTGCCGGTGTTCAGTTGCAGGCCATCGGCGTTGCGCACAAGCCGATATTGGGCGGACAAAGAAAGGTTGGCGCGGGTGGCGAACGCGCTGCGGTCAATCGCCAAATCCGCAATGCCTTCCGAAAGCTCAACGGTGAGTGTGTATAGCGCAGGGGCTTGGTTTTTGGGGCTTAAGCGGCGCTGCAAGGCGGTGCGCATTTTTTGCCCGCTGCGATCGATGATGGGTTCGACATCGATTTGCGCCAGCGCCAAGTTGGTTGGCGAGCTGTTGGCATCGTTGCCCTGGTGGCCGTAAAGCGGCTTAAATCCGCACGCGCCCAGGCTCAGGTTCAGGCCCAAAAGGGCGGCGGCCAAGGGGGCGGTAATGCGGCGGCGGCAATTAAACGACAACATTGATGATCCTGTTGGGCACAACGATGATTTTGCGCGGTGTTTTACCCTGCATGGCGGCGGCGACGGTGTCCAGCGCCAATGCGGCGGCCTGGGCGGTTTCTTGCGGGCAGTCCTTGGCCACGTCGATGGTGCCGCGCATTTTGCCGTTGACCTGCACGGCGATGGTCACGGTATCGTCGACTAGTAGATCGATTTCCGCCACCGGCCAGGCAACATCGGCGATCAGCTCGGCATGGCCCAGCGCCTGCCATAATTCTTCGGCTAAATGCGGCAGCATGGGGTTGAGCAGCTTGGCCACGGTTTCAAACGAT
>JANLGW010000127.1 GCA_024653965.1 Rhodospirillales bacterium | reverse complement strand
CGGTCCTGCACCAGCTCGGGCAGGCGCGATAAATCCAGGCCCTCGGTATGCACCTGATCGACCAGCTTGGCTAACTCGCCCGCCAGCCGCACCGCTTGTTCCGGCGTGGTCTCGCCGTCCATCTTGAGCACATAATTGGCCAGCAGGGTTTGACGGGTGAGCGCGCCGATGGCGGGCGGCAGTTCCAACACGTCGTTGGCGTCGAAGCCTTCGAGCGTCAGTTCGTCTTCGTCCACATCGCCCAACGGCGTCATGATCGGCAGCAGCAACGGGCGGCCTTGGGACAGGCGCAAAAACGCTTCGCGCAACGACCGGCACGCGCGCCGGGTGGGCAGCAACACCCGCACCCGCGCCAATGCTTCTGGGTTTTCGCCGGTTTGCTTCAAGATGCCCCGCGCCAGGGCATCGACGAAAATCTCCCCCGCTTCGATGCTATAGATGCTGGCGGTGGATTTGTTCATCTGCCAAATCCACGGTTGCGCAGGTGGCGGTCGCTTGTCTCAAGCGCTTCGGGCGTTCCGACGTGGTGCCACTCCCCCGCATGGGTGAGGCCAAAAAGCCGTCCATTGCCGAGGGCTTGGTTGTAAAGCACGTTGAGCGAATAGATTCCGCCCGGCGCATCTTTGAACAAACGCGGGTGCAGCAGTTGCACACCGGTAAAGACTTTTGCATCCGCAGCACCTTCGGTGCGCCGCGCCAATCGTCCGTCGGAACCTATCGTAAAGTCGCCGGGGCCGTCGTAGCCGAACGCTTTGACGGGATCGTGCAGCAGCAGCAGCGCATCCATTACTGCGTCGTCCCACCTATCCGCCATGTGGCGAAGGGCCAATGCGTTGGCGTCGTCGTCCAGCCATAGCCCATCGGAATTGATGACAAAAAACGGCGCATCGCCCAACAGGGGTAAAGCGTTTTGTATGCCGCCGCCGGTTTCCAGCAGGGGATCTTCGTAGAGGGTGGTTACCTGCGGGTAGGTGCGATGGTTAAGGTGCGCCTTAATCTGTGCGCCCAGATGATGCAAGTTGACGACCGCATGTTCGACGCCCGTCGTGCTCAAGTTATCAAGCGCCCAGTCGAGCAGCGTGCGCCCTGCCACATTGACCAGCGGTTTGGGCGTCGTCAGCGTCAGCGGCCTCATGCGCGTGCCCAGGCCCGCAGCCAAAACCATAGCATGCGTTACAATCATGAGGTGGGTTCCGTCGGGCGGTGCAGATGGGCGGCGCCCGGGGCGCAGCGTTGGTGTGCGGGAATGTGTTTGTCGATCCACGCCCGCATGTCGGCCAGCGCCGGGTGCTTGAGGCTTCGTTCTAAAAGTTGCCACAGCCGGTGGATGTGTTTCAAATAAATCGGTTTGCCGTCGCGCCGATCCAAGCGGGTGAAGATACCGATAACCTTGGCGTGGCGTTGCGCGCCCAAGATGGCGTAGGCGGTTTCAAAATCACGGCTGTCGGTGAGGCTTAAGGCATCGAAATAGCGATCCTTCATGGCGGCTTGCAGGCTTAAGTCGATGTCGCGCCGGGCGTCTTCGAGCAGGCTCATCAGATCGTAGGCCGGATGGCCCGCCACCGCGTCTTGAAAATCGAGCAGTCCACACGCGCGCACGCCGCTGCGGCCTTCGAGGCGCATCAGATTGTCGACGTGAAAATCGCGCAGCACCAAGGTGCGCGGCCCGGCATGCACGTGATGGAACAGTTCCAGCCATATGTTGCCATAAGCTGCGCGCGCTGCCGTGGTCACGGGGATGCCCTGGGCCGCCATGAACCAATCGGGCAATAGGGAGGCCTCGGCCAATAGGCGTTCATCGTCGTAAGGCGGCAGCCAGTCGGGCGCGGTGCGGATGTCTTCCATGGTGTGCAGGGCGATCAGGGTGTCGGTGGCCAACGCATACAAATCGGCTTCGTCTTGGCCCTGGGCCAACAAATTGGTGAAGGTGGCGTCGCCGAAATCTTCGAGCAGCAAAAAACCATGCTCGACGTCTTCGGCGAGAATCTCCGGGGCGCTGAGTTCCAGTTCGATCAGGTGGCGGTCGACCCGGGCAAACGGGCGCACGTCCTCACCCAATTCGGGCGCGGCATCCATCAACAGCACCCGCTGATTGCCGAGGCTTAAGCGAAAATAGCGGCGAAACGATGCGTCGCTTTTTAACGGCTCGGGCAATGCCGAACCCCAGCCCACGCGGTTGAGAAATGCCTGACGCAGGCTATTGCGGTCCATTTTGCGATTATCCATGACCGCAGTCTCGCAGGCGTTCGGTCCAATCTGCATGCGGGGTTAGCACGGCGGAGCGGTGGTTGCGGCCTTTGGTGACGGCGAGATGGATGCCCAAGCGCCCTCGCGGCAGGTGCGGCCCCAGCCGTTCGGGCCATTCAATCAGGGAAATGGCGTCGTGAAAGGCGTCTTCGATGCCCAGCTCCAGCGCCTCGTCGGGGTTGGTCAGACGATACAGGTCGAAATGCCAAATCTCGCCACTTTTGCCGGCATAGGTTTGCACCAGGGTAAAGGTGGGGCTGGGCACATCTTCGTCGGCATCGGTCAGGGTGCGGATGAAAGCGCGGGCAAATTCGGTTTTTCCCGCGCCCAAATCGCCCGACAGCGCGAGCACGTCGCCCGGTTTGGCCATGCGGGCCAGCCGCCTAGCTAGCCGCCGCGTGGCCGCCAGCCCGGCAAGTTCGATGGTGATGGTTTCATGCTGCGCGGTCATGTGATCCCGATTGTCTAAAAAGTGGGCCTCAAAAAGCCAATTTTCCCTTAATCTACCGTCTGAACCTGTTATAACCCGAAAGTGGATTCGTTCGTCTTAGTTTAACCCTCAATCGCCGGGAGAGGCCATGCCCAACACGCCTATAACCACCGATGTCGCGATTATCGGCGCTGGCCCAGTGGGCCTGTTCGCCGTCTTTCAGTGTGGCATGATGAAGATGTCGTGCCACGTAATCGACGCCTTGGACGAAGTGGGCGGCCAGTTATCGGCATTATACCCGGAAAAGCCCATTTATGACATTCCCGGACATCCGACCATTTTGGCCGGGGAGTTGGTCAGTATGCTGGAGGCTCAGGCCGCACCCTTTCGGCCAAGCTATCATTTAGGGCAGCAGGTGATGGCTTTGCAGTCTTTGAACGGGGGGCGGTTCAAGCTGATCACCTCCAAAGGCGTCGCAATCGATGCCGGTGCGGTGATCATTGCCGCCGGTGTCGGCGCGTTTGGCCCCAACCGCCCGCCGATGGACGGCATCGAGGATTTTGAAGGCATGGGTCCGGGCCGGGGCGTCAACTATCTGGTTAAACGCCGCGACGATTTTAAAGGCAAAAAGGTGGTCATCGCGGGCGGCGGCGATTCGGCGGTGGATTGGGCGATTTCCCTGGCTGAGTTGGCGGCCAGCGTGCAGGTGGTGCATCGTCGGCCCAAATTCCGCGCCGCACCGGAAAGTGTCGAACGTATGGAAACTTTGACGGCGGCGGGCAAAATTGAACTGGTGGTGCCGTATCAGTTGGCGGCGTTACAGGGCAGCCGCGATAAACTCGAAGCCGTCGTCGTGGCGGATTTGGACGGCAAACAACGCACCCTCGAGGCCGACGTATTGCTGCCGTTTTTTGGCCTGACGCAAAACATTGGCCCGATTGCCGAATGGGGTTTGGGGCTGGAACACCATCACATCGCTGTCAATCCGGGCACCATGGAAAGCAATGTCAAAGGCGTGTTCGGCGCGGGCGATATCATTACCTATCCGGGCAAACTGAAGTTGATCTTGATGGGCTTTGCCGAGGCCGCCCAGGCAGCGCATAACGCGCGCCATCACCTGCACCCCGATGCGGCTTATCACTTTGAACATTCCACATCGTCGGGCGTACCAGGCAGCGTGAAATAGACCATGCACAAGATATTAAGGGCGCTTACGATGATGGGGGTGCTGGCGGCGAGCAGTCATGCGATCGCCCAAACGGCGCAACAGCCTGCCGCGCCCGCGCCGGTGGCGGCCATGGAAACCTGTTTCACTTGTCACGGTGAGAATGGCGTCAGCCGTGTTCCGACGTACCCGACCCTTGCCGGACAAAAGGTCGATTATCTTATTCGGCAGATGAGTGTATTCAGGCAATCGCAAGACAAGATTTCAAGCGTGCCGGAAAACGGCGCTAAGCCACTGGCATCCCGCTTCGATCCCTTAATGGCGCATGTGACCGCGGCTTTAAGCGATGGTGAAGTTTCACGCATCGCCGCCACCTTGGCGCAGTTGCCCTGCGACGGGGGTAAAACCGAGGCTGCGCCGATTTCTCAGCCGGTCAAGCCGCAGGTCGCGCAGCGTTGTGATGTCTGTCATGGCGAAGTCGGGGTTAGTTCGGCGGGTAATGTGCCGAACATTGCCGGCCAACAGCGTGGTTATCTCCGCCGCCAACTGTTGATTATTCGAGAAAACGCCTATGGCGCGGCGTCTCGTGAAAGCGAACTCTGGCGCACCCATCCGATCATGGAACGCCAAGCCGCGCGTTTAAGTATCGAAGAGGTGGATATGTTGGCGCAATATTACGCGACGCTCGATTGCCGCACTACGGCAAGGCCGTAAACGTTACTCGTAAAAGCCCGAAAACAGATCGTGTTGCGCGGCACCGTCGCGGCTCGTTTCGGCGGGCAAGCGGCAGATGACGGTGGTGCCGCGACCGGGGCGGTTGGTGATCTCCACCACGCCGTTGTGCAGTTCGATGAAACGCGCGATCAGCGCCAGACCTGCGGGGACTTCATCCTCCTTCAAGCCGCTGCCGCCGTCGGTCACGCGAAATACGATGTCGCTGGCTTCGCGCCGCGCGGTCAACAATACATCGCTGCCCGGCGGCGTATTGCTTACGGCGGTAGAAAGCAGGTTGAACAGCACTTGTTTTAAGCGTTTTTCGTCGGCAACCACCCAGCCGATATCGGCAGGCGAGTCAAACTCGATATCGACGTTTTTGCGTCGGGCGCGTTCGCGCACCAAGTTCATCGCCGTCAACAACAGACGGTTGACGTCCACCGTGTCCAATTCCAGCGTCATCAGTCCGGCTTCGACCGAGGCTAAATCCAGCATGTTGTCGATGATGCCGATCAGTTCCTCGGCGCTTTCTTGAATGCCGCGCGAATACTCTTTTTGGCGGGCGTTCATTTCGCCGAAATAGTTGTCGCTGAGGATGGATGCGAAGCCCACGATGGCGTTCAGGGGCGTGCGAATTTCGTGACTGACGCCCGCCATGAATTCTGATTTCAAGACGTTGGCTTCCGCCATAGCGTGGGCGCGTTCCATCAAAGCGTTTTCCACCCGCGCGCTATCGGTGACGTCGAGATAGCTGAGCAATACCGCGCCATCGGGCAGCGGAACCTTGGCGTAGTCGAGCACGGTGCCGTTGACCAGATCGAGCCGCCCGCGGCCCGCCTCGCGGCTCATGAATTTGGCCACCAGATGGCCTTTGTCCAACGGCTTGGCGTTTTCGTCGCGCTGGATCAAGGCCTTGATGTGTTCGACGAAGGTTTGGATGTGCATGCCGTTCGGGTTTTCCTGGCCGGATAGCTTCCAGATGCGGGCAAAGGATGGATTGTGCAGTTGCATGCGTCCATCGGCGCCAAACACGCACACACCTTCATAAAGGTTGTCCAGCGTTGCGCGCTGCACGGCGGTCAGCGTTTTGTAATTGCGTTCCAAGTCCAAATGGCCGGTGACATCTTCATAGGCGAATACCAAACCGCCCAGCGGATGGGGGCTGGTGACGACGCGCAGCGCGGTGCCGTCGGGCAGATGCATTTGGGTTTCCAGCGGCCCGTCCAAGATACCGAATTGACCAGTCTGTTCGGCCTTAAAGGCCTTGAAGTTGGCGACTTCGGGCAGGCGGCGCTGTTCGCGCAAGCGCTCCAATACGTCGGCAAATCCGGGCCTGTCGGCCAGCCATAACGGGTTTAAATCCCACAATTGGGTATAAGCGGAATTGTAAAAACTCAAACGTTGGTCGCCGTCGAAAATCGCGATGGCGGTGGCCAGCGTTTCCATCACCTGATTTTGCGCCTGGATGTGGCGCGCAAACGCGCTTTCGGTTTCTTCCGTGCGGGTTAGGTCTTGCGCGATGCCCAGCGTGCCGCCACCGGGTAGGGGCGCTTCGGTAATGTCGAGCAGCCGTGGCGCGCCGTCCTGAGCGGTGAGCAGGTGCCGTTCGTGGATGGCCTGCCCCGTCATTTGGGCGCGCGCGGCCAATTCGCGCGCGGCTTCGGGCGCGGCGACGGTGCGCGCCATCAGGTTCGCCGCCTGCACGCCCAGCTTGCCGCCGCGCAACCACGCGGGCAGAGGCAACGCTTCGATAATGTCGTGCGCCGAGATGTTCGCGCCTTCGGCAGGCGGGGCCAAGTCGGAAACGTCGCGCATCCAGATGACGTCGGCCAGGGCTTCGTCGCGGTGCTCCCCCGCGCCCGCGCGTACGCCGACCACCAATAGGCGGCGTTGGCCGTTTTTGGTGGTGACGACGCATTCGAACGGCGAACCTTGGGTGCGCAGCTTGTGGGCGTGTCCGGTTAAGGTTTTGGCGTCATCGCCGGTAAAACAATCCATCACCGTGCGAAAGCTTGAACGCACGCCGTCGGATAAACCCAGCAGCACGGCCAAGCGGCGCGAGCAGGCCTCGGAATTGTTCGCCACCACCCACAAGAACAACCCGTCCGGCGCGGTGGCGAGGATTTCATGGCTGATCTCTGTGTCCGATTGCAGGCGTTTGTGGTCCGAACGCAGCTTGTTGAGCTTGGCGTGCTGACCCAGCGCCACGACCACCAGCGCCAGCGCGGCCAAAGCCATCACCAGCGCCAATAAAGGCGCTGTATTCATCAGGTTCGCAGATAAGTCCAAACCGTTCATAACGTGAGAAGATTCCCCAAGGCAGCGAAGCGGCGCCGATTAAAAGGATGTTAGGCTGAGGGCGCGTCAACGGCAACCCGGCAAAATAAAAAGGGCGGCTAAAATGCCGCCCTTTTTGATGGTTGAAGCCCCGCGCTGGTTTAATAACGATAGCTGTCGGGTTTGAACGGGCCGTTGACCGGCACGCCGATGTAATCGGCCTGGGCCTGGCTCAGTTTGGTCAGCGTCGCGCCGAGCTTGGCTAGGTGCAGACGGGCGACTTTTTCGTCCAAGTGCTTGGGCAGCACGTAGACTTGGTTTTTGTATTTGCCGTCGGCGTTGTTTTTATACAGTTCGATCTGCGCCAGCACCTGATTGGTGAAGCTGGCCGACATCACGAAACTGGGGTGGCCGGTGGCGCAGCCCAAGTTTACCAAGCGGCCTTCGGCCAGCAAGATGATGCGGTTGCCGTCCGGGAAGGTGATTTCGTCCACCTGCGGTTTGATGTTGTTCCACTTGAGGTTTTTCAAACCGGCAATTTGGATTTCGTTGTCGAAGTGGCCGATGTTGCACACGATGGCGCGATCTTTCATGCCGCGCATGTGATCGACCGTGATGATGTCTTTGTTGCCGGTGGTGGTGACATAGATGTCGCCTTCGGGCAGGGCCTGTTCGAGGGTGACGACTTCAAAGCCTTCCATGCACGCCTGCAGGGCGCAGATCGGATCGACTTCGGTAACCAGGACGCGACAGCCCGACGAGCGCAGAGATTCAGCAGAGCCTTTGCCCACGTCGCCGTAACCGCACACCACGGCAACTTTGCCCGCCATCATGACGTCGGTAGCGCGGCGGATGCCGTCGACCAAGGATTCACGGCAGCCGTATTTGTTGTCGAACTTGGATTTGGTCACCGAATCGTTGACGTTGATGCCGGGGAACAGCAGGGTGCCTTTTTGCGCCATTTCATACAGGCGATGCACGCCGGTGGTGGTTTCTTCGGTCACGCCTTTGATATCGGCGGCGGCTTTGGAGTACCACTTGGGGTCTTTGGCGATGTGTTTTTTGATGCAGGCGAATAGGATTTCTTCTTCTTCGGAACCGGGTTTGTTCAGCACCGAAAGATCTTTTTCCGCATCTTTGCCCAAGTGCAGCAACAGCGTGGCGTCGCCGCCGTCATCCAAGATCATGTTGGGCGCGCCGCCGTCACCCCAGGTGAACAGGCGGTGGGTGAAGTCCCAATATTCTTCTAAGGTTTCGCCCTTGTGCGCAAACACCGGGGTGCCGTTGTCGGCGATGGCTGCTGCTGCGTGGTCCTGGGTCGAGAAAATGTTGCACGATACCCAGCGTACTTCGGCGCCCAGCGCTTCAAGCGTTTCGATCAGCACGGCGGTTTGGATGGTCATGTGCAAGGAACCCGCGATGCGCGCGCCTTTCAGCGGCTGTTCGGCCTTGAGTTCTTCGCGAATGGCCATCAAACCCGGCATTTCGGTGTTGGACAGGTCGATATCTTTGTGGCCCCATTCGGCCAGGCTGATATCGGCTACGCTGTAATCTTTGCCGTCGCTCATGGACGTGTCTCCTACGCTGCGAATCGCTAAAATTCGGGGATTTTTCAATAAATCGTGGACCAGGGTTTACCAGCCCCGGCCCTTGGGGGCAAGGGCGGAAATATCCCCCTATGACTTTGTTTCGGACCGTATTAAACCAAACTATTGAAATCATCCAACAACATGGCGATGCGGCCCGGATCGGTCTGGCTCATGATGAAGTGGGTGCGGTTTTGCGCGGCAGCCATTTCGATTTCGCGCACCCGCTGTTTGACGGGGCCAAGGGCGTGGGCGCTCATGGAAAGTTCGCGGATGCCGAGCCCTAAAATCAGGGCGGTAAAGCGCGGATCGCCTGCCATTTCACCGCAAATCGAGATGGGGATGCGGTTGCGCAGCGCACTTTCGGCGGTGAACTGGATCAGGCGCAAGACCGACGGATGCAGAGGATTGTAAAGCTCGGCCACCTGTTCGTCGGTGCGGTCCACCGCCATGGTGTACATGGTCAGATCGTTCGAGCCGACGGCGAAGAAATCCGACACCGCCGCCATGGCGTCGGCGGTCAGGGCGGCGGAGGGCACCTCGATCATGACACCTACGGGCGGCAACGGGTCGGCGATGGTCACTTTTTTGCGTTTTAACCGCGCCGCCACGCGTTTGATGATGTCGCGGGCGCGGATGACTTCGCGCACGGTGGATACCATGGGCAGCAAGATGCGCACCGGGCCGAACGCGCCCGCGCGCAAGATGGCGGCGATTTGCCCTTCCATCAATTCCGGTTTTTTGAGCGACAGGCGGATGCCGCGCACGCCCAGCGCGCTTTGTGCGCTTTCACCGATGTCTTGGGTGAGCGACTGCGCCAGTTTTTCACCGCCGATATCGAGGGTGCGGACGGTTACCGTGCGGCCGTCCATATTTTCGACGATGTCTTTTAGGATATGGAATTGTTCATCTTCGCTGGGGATGTCTTCGCGGTTCATGAACATAAATTCAGAGCGTAGCAAGCCGATCGACACCGCGCCGGCGCTTAATACGCCGGGCATTTCGATGGGCAGTTCCACGTTGCAGCTGAGCGAGATGTCGATGCCGTCGCGGGTAACGGACGGTTGGCGGCGCAGGCGCGCCAGACGACCGATGATGCGGCGATCTTCGGCCTGTTTGATTTCGTAAGCCGCGAGGGTTGCGGTTGATGGATTGACGATGACGCGGCCCTGGGTGCCGTCGATGATCACGGTGTCGCCGGATCGTACTTGGTGCATGAGGCCCTGTGCGCCCAGCACCGCAGGCAGGCCCAAAGCGCGCGCCATGATCGCGGTGTGGCCCTGCGCGCCGCCCAGGACGGCGGCAAAACCGAGCACGCGTTTCGGCGTGAGTTGCGCGGCATCGGCGGGGGTCATTTCTTCGGAAATGATCACCGAGCCTTTCGGTACCGTGTTGAGCGGCCTGACGTGCGATTTGGTGAGCGCGCGAATGATGCGATCGGCCACTTCGCGAATGTCATCCATGCGTGCGGCGATATAGGTATCGTCCAGCGCAGCGAAGCCTTCGGTAATGGCGTTGATTTCCGCTTGCACGGCGGCCTCGGCGTTGATGCGTTCAGATTCGATGCGGTGAAACGCACCGCGCACCAACCGGGAATCACCCAGCATCTGTTCATAGGCATCCAGCAAAAAGCCGATTTCCTCCGCCGCTGCGGGGGGCATGGATCCGGACTTGGCCTTCAATCGTCCGATCTGGCGCTGCGAGATGCGCAACGCATCGGCAAGGCGTTGCTGTTCATCTTCAACTTCGCTGGCCTTAATGGCGTATTCGGGAACGGCGATGGACCCGGTTTCGCGCACGTGGACGCGGCCGACTGCAATGCCGGGCGATACACCCAAACCGGTAATGATGATTTCTTTGATTGCGGCGTTCATGCTCAGCACTCCTCGCCGAATTTATTATCAATCAGATTTTCCAGGGCGGTCATAGCGCCTTGGGCATCGGCGCCCTCGCAGGTCACGGCGATGGTGGTATTAATGCCTGCCGCGAGCATCATCAGCCCCATGATGGAGCGCCCCGATACGGACTGACCGTCTTTGGTGACGATGATGTCGGCGTCGAACTGCCCCGCCAGCTTGACGAATTTTGACGCTGCACGGGCGTGTAGGCCGCGCTGATTGCGGATGGTGAGGGTGCGCTGCTCCATATAAAATTAGGCCCTAGAATTAATTTGCGCCTAAAAGTTCGGACGCGATGTTGATGTATTTTCGTCCGGCATCTTGGGCCTGGGTCGCAGCGCTGATGAGAGTGCCGCTCGCGCGCACGCTGGCCAATTTGATCAGCATCGGCAGATTGACGCCGGCGATGACTTCGACGTTAGCTTTTTCGATTACGCTGATGGCTAGGTTCGACGGCGTGCCGCCGAACATGTCGGTCAGCAAGATTACGCCAGAACCGTCATCGACTTTGGCGATGCATTCGAGGATTTGCCCGCGACGCTCTTCCATGTCGTCGTCAGGGCCGATGCAGACTGTTGCGATGGCGCTTTGGGGGCCGACCACGTGTTCTGTGGCGGCGACGAATTCCTCAGCCAAGCGGCCATGGGTGACAAGCACGATGCCGATCATGACGTTGTTCCGTTTCCTTCCCTCGGCGTGTTTGGCTCTGACGTTTCCGGCATATCCCGGTGAGTCAGATGCACACGCGTCAAATTTTGGTTCAGCCACGCCGCCAGTCTTTCGGCGACGAAAACCGAGCGATGTTTACCCCCCGTGCAGCCCACCGCGATGGTCAAGTACGATTTGCCTTCTTCGGCATAGCGTGGAACCAGGGGGGTGAGCAACCCCATCAAACGTTCCATAAAATCGTTAAATCCTGGGTCTTCGGCGATGAAGCGTTGCACGGCTTCGTTTTGGCCGGTTAGCGGCCTTAAGTTGGGATCATAATGGGGATTTCGCAAAAAGCGAACATCGAACACCAAATCGGCGTCGCGCGGCAGTCCGTGGCGGTATGAAAATGAGGTTACAAACACCGCCATGTCGCGGTGATGGGCCTCTTTGTTTGCGCTAAACGTCTGCGCCAGAAAATCCTTAACGTCATAAGGCGTGCGCCCGGTGGTGTCTAAGTGAACGTCGGCGGCGGAAAGCAGGGGCGCAAGCAATTGGCGCTCTAGGCGCACGCCGTCGAGCACCGGACGATCGGCAGCCAGCGGGTGGCGGTGGCGGGTGGCGGTGTAACGCGCCAGAAGTTCTTCGTCGCCGCAATCGACAAATAATACTTTTACGCTGAGTGTGGCGCGTGCACTTAAGCCCGTGACGGCGGCGATCAAGCTCTCGGCATCAAAGTCGCGGGTGCGGATATCCACGCCGATGGCCAGCGGGCGGGTGGCGGATGTTCCGCCTGCATCGCTATCGCCATCGGCTTCTACGACGCGCCCCAACAGATAAAGCGGCACATTGTCCAGTGCTTCGAAGCCTAAATCCTCAAATGCTTTGAGTACGGTGGTTTTGCCCGCGCCGGACATGCCGGTAACCAAGATGACTTGACGGGAGTCTTGAGGGGCGGATGTTTGGGGGGGCATGGTGGCGGGGCTCAACCGTGATGAAACAGGTTTTCGGCGTGGGCTTTGAGCGCGAGGCGCACTTTGGCGGGGGCCGACGCATCGAGGCCGTGCAGGCAAAATCGCGCCACCGGATGGCCCAGCAAAAACGCGCTCGCGGGGCCCGGCAAACGCTCAATTTCGCTGAGCGGTAGCAAATCAAACACAGCCTTGACGCGGGCTTGCGCGATACCGCCGATGCGCACGATGCCGATGCCGCGCACCTCGATCAGGCCTTGGATGTTTTTGGGCGCGCGGGCGCAAAGCACGTCATCATCGATGAGAATTTCGGTGTAGTCGTCACTAACCAGATCCCATCCTTCATCGATCAGGCGCAGCGCCAGATCGGATTTGCCGCAACCCGACGGGCCGCGCAACAGCACGGCATTTCCGGCAAGCGCAACCGTGGTGGCGTGAATGCGTTCCATGGCCTTAGCGTGAAACGCCTGCGTGCTTGAGTCAATGGGGGAAAAAGAGTTACGCCGCGTCGGACTTGTGCTGCTTGCGCACCGCTTCCATGCGGCGCAACAGCATCAATTCCATTTTTTCGCGGGCGGCGTTGGCGAGGAAGGCCGAGCGGCTCATGCCTTCGGATGCGGCCAAAGCGTCGATTTCATCCAACAGGGATTCTTCAACGGTGATATTGACGCGCTTGGCGGGGCCGGGCAGAGCGGCTTCGATTAAGGTTACAATCGTGACGCCACGTTCCGTTAGGGTGGTTTTTTGCACATGGTCGATGGGGGACGGATCGGGGATTGCTTCGTGATCTTCGATCAATCCTTCGATGTGAAGGATCAGCGCTTCTTTGGCCATCACTAGGGCCTCCGATTGACTCTTTCCTGCGCTGACGCAGCCGGGGAAATCCGGGAACGACACACCATAATCGCTGTCCGGGTCTTTATGGATCACTGCTGGATAATATCGAAGCATAGGTGTTGTCTTCCTCGTTACGTCAGTTTGACGCCGCTTTGTTTTTCGATGCTTTTCAGCGTTCCCATCGGCAAATCCCGTTTCGGATGCGGGACGGTCACACGTCCTGGCTTGCTGGGGTGTTTCAATTGGACGTGGGAACCGCGTTGTTTCACTTCAATCCAGCCATCGGCATATAAGCATCGGAGGACATCTAAACTCTTCATGCACAAACTCCCAGGGCGCGTGGTCAGCCCAATTTTCGGTTCATGCTCCACTGCCGCAGGGCGCTTCAATGCATGCGTGCACAATACGCACTTATGGTATGAGCGTCAAGAAACGATGTGTTCTGAGTGTGTATTTAAGCCGCCGGCAACCGTACCGTAAATCGTGCGCCCGTAACCGCGCCGTCTTCGGTTTTGGCGTTTTCGGCGATGATCGTGCCGCCGTGGGCCTCAACGATTTGTTTGGAAATGGCCAGCCCTAAGCCGGAATGGCGGCCAAACTCTTCTGCTTGGGGGCGTTCGGTATAAAAGCGGTTGAAAATGGCCTCAAACTTGCCCTCGGGGATGCCGGGGCCATCGTCTTCAACGGTGATCACTACCCAAGCGCCCTCGCGCCCGGCGGTGATGCGAATGGCGGCATCAGGCGTTTGGGGGCTGAACGACTGTGCATTGGAGATAAGATTGCGCAGCACCTGCACCAGGCGGTCTGCGATGCCGCTGACCATCAGTGAACCTTCGCTTTCGGCCGGTGCGGCGATGCTTAGCGTCGGTGCATTTTCGCTCAAGCTGGCGGTATGAATGTCGGCGATGGTGGTGAGCATGGCGCTTAAGTTCACGGGTTTTGGTTCGGCGCGCGACAGCTCCGCGTCCAGCCGGGAAGCGTTGGAAATGTCGGTGATCAGGCGGTCTAAGCGTTCCACATCGTCTAGGATTACGGCCATCAGTTTGCGCTGCGCGTCGGGGTCTTTTAGGCGGGTTGCGGTTTCCACGGCGCTTTTGAGGCTGGTCAGCGGGTTTTTGATTTCGTGACTGACGTCGGCGGCAAAGGCTTCAATGGCATCCATGCGCGCCCACAGTCCTTCGGTCATGTCGTTTAGAGCCAGCGCCAATTCGCCGATTTCGTCCGTGCGTGCGGTCATTTTGGGGATGGTGTGTTCGCGATGACGACCCTTGCGCACCCGTTCGGCGGCGCGGCTTAAGTTGCGAATGGGCCGGGCGATGGTGCCGCCCAAATAAAGAGATACCAGCACGGTGAAGATCAGCGTTGCGGCAAAAACCTGTAAGGTGGCCTTGCGCACCTCGAACATGGCGTCGTTGATGTCGGCGGACGTTTTGGACAGCATCAAGACGCCCAGCGTTTGTTTGTAGCGCGTTACCGGCAGCGCCACCGATAAAATCAGCGTGCCGTCGGGCATGGAACGGCGCGCCACCCAGATATCGCCTTCCATCGCGCCCATGACTTCGCGGTAGTCTTCGGCATGTTGGTCGATGTTTTCATGGTAAAGCGGATATTCCTCCACGCCGGGCAGCCAGAAATAAATGACGTCGAGCAAGGCGAACAATTTGTTGAGCAGGCTTTTGCTGTCCGCGACAGTTTCCGGAGCCGGTTTTGCGGCGGGTGGGGCTAAGGATTCGGCTTCAACGATCTCGCCACCCGGTTCCAGCAAGGCGCGGGAATCGGCGACCAACATGCCGTTGACGGCGAACAGGCGCGCTCGGGTATCGGCGGTGAATGCTAGGCGGCGCACGATCTGGCTGGCCAGTTCGGGCATCAGGTTTTCACCGGCGGGCGATACCGCGCTTTCGCCCAAGGCGACGGCGAAGATTTCCCCGTGCGTGCGCAGCGAGGACAGTTCGGCGGTGACCAGCGAACGGCGGTATTCGCCTAAGTAAAACGTGCCGATCAGCAATAACGCAGGCGCCAACAGGTTCACCGCCAAGATACGGCGCGTCAACGGCGACATCAGTCGCTCGTGATCGTGCAACGTGGGTTTTGGCGCGGGCGGCTGGGTGCTCATGAAAACAAGAATAAATCACTCTTCCAAATAACGATAGCCGACACCGTACAGCGTTTCGATGGCTGAAAAGGCGTCGTCCGTTTCACGGAACTTGCGGCGCAGGCGTTTGATGTGGCTGTCGATGGTGCGGTCGTCGACATAGATATGCTCGCCATAGGCCGCATCGATTAATTGGTCGCGACTTTTGACGTGACCGGGCGCGCGCGCCAGCGCCTGGATCAGCAGAAATTCGGTCACCGTCAAATTGACGTGCTGGCCTTTCCAGGTACACATGTGGCGCGAGGCGTCGAGCATCAGGTTGCCGCGCTGCACGATCTCGGCCTGGGTGGATTGCGGGTCTTTGCGCCGCAGCACCGCGCGAATGCGTTCCAGCAACAGGCGTTGGGAAAACGGCTTTTTGATGTAGTCGTCGGCGCCCATGCGCAGGCCCATGGCCTCGTCCAACTCATCGTCCTTGGAGGTAAGGAAAATGATCGGCAGATCGCTGCGCTTGCGCAGTTCGGCCAATAACTCCATACCGTCCATGCGCGGCATTTTGATGTCGAGAACTGCCAAATCCGGCGGGTGACGAGTGATTTCGCGTAACGCTTCGTCACCATCTTTGTAGGCGCGCACGGTGAACCCCTCGGCTTCCAGGGTCATGGAAACGGAGGTCAGGATGTTGCGGTCGTCGTCGACCAATGCAATGCTGTAAGGCATGGTGGTTGGATCCATGAACTGATTAACGAATATCCATCGCCGGATATGGGCGCCGGATATGGGGTTAAGAGGTACCAAATGCCAATTGATCCCGGTTTTATGGCAAAATTATAGTCTTAATTCGAGGGCTGCGGGACTTTACAATTGCGAACGCACCCCCTTTAAAGGAAAACGGTTTTGGAGCCTGCAAAATCTGCTGCGTCAAAAGACGGTCCCGCCTACGCGGCCCGAGAGGCCCGTCTGATTGCGCGTGCCGCCATCAGCGGCGCGCTGGCGACGTTTCGCCGGGCCAAACGCGAACCCGGCCACCCGTATGTTTCCAAGGTGGGCGTGGCGCTGGATGGGCAGGGGCAGGCGATCTTTCTGTTTTCCACCCTAGCCGCCCATACCCAAGATTTGTTGGCCGATGGGCGCTGTTCGCTGTTGCTTGAAGCCCCGGTGACGACCGCCAATCCCCTGCAGTCCGCACGGGCGACCTTAAGCGGCAGAGCTCGCCGTTTAGAGGCTGATGAAGCGCAAGCGGCGCGCGCAGTTTACCTCGCCCGTCATCCCAGCGCTGCGCGTTATGCGGATTTCGGCGATTTTGCGTTTTGGGCCATGGCTGTGGATAAGATTCATTTTGTGGGCGGCTTTGGTTCCGCCAGATGGGCCAAGGGCGTGGAATATGGGATTTTTCAGGGTGATATTGCCGCCGCCCGCCTGCGCTTGCTGGCAGACGTAAACGGAGCCCGGCGGGCGGAACTGTTGCGCGTCGCGGGCCTTTCTCGCCGGTGGCGGGCAATCGACGTGGACCCGGACGGCCTGACGCTCGGCGGTCCACAGGGCAAGATTGCAAGGCTAAACTTCCCAACTCCGGCCAAAGACGTGCGGTCCTGGCGGGCGCGTTTTGCTGCATGTGTCAAACGTGTGACACTTTAATAAAAACATTTACCCAAATCGATATTCATGCCTTCCCCCGGCGACACTTTTTTGCTTCAATGGTGGAATACCGGCGTATGGGTTCCCATATGGGTTTACGCACAACGGAAGTCGTTGCTGGTAGCGTCGTTAAAATTTTAAATTCGGCGCTTTCGGTTCCGTTCGTCCACCCGATCAACACATCGAGCGCAGGTTTTTCGCCATGAGTTTTGCAACGATCGTCGCCGTTCTTGGCTTTGGGATTGCCCTGGTGGCGTTGTGGCTGGTGAGCGACGTGATCAAAAAAGTGGAAAGCCAGAACGAAAAGTTCATTCGCGCCCATATCGCCGTGCTTCGCGATGAAATCCGCACCACGGACAAGGAAGTGACGAAACTCGCCCAAGCGGTCAAGAGCCTGATGGATAATGTCGGTACGGTTGACAAACGCCTCAACGGCACGAGTACCGATTTTGACAACGTGCGCGCCCGCATTACCAAGGTTGCAGAAGACTTAGACCTGCTCGATCGCTCCATTCCGCAACGGTTGCGGGTGCGTGTGGTGCCGCCCAAGGAAGGCGAAACCAAGGTCGAGCCTAAGGCCAAACCCACGGTTCAATAACGGCACCGTTCCATTCTTGCGCCGTTCACGCAATCTTTCCTCAATTCGTTCAGAAATACAGTTGACCTGAGCCAAACTCCCGTTAACCTCACCAAACTTTTGATAGGGAGAATGCTCTAGATGTTGAATTTGAACGGCGCGCCGACGGCGCATGCCGGGCTTAAGGCCTGGATTGAAGAAATCGCCACGTTGACCAAACCGACGCGCATTCATTGGTGCGATGGCTCCCAGGCTGAATACGACCGCTTGACCGCCGAAATGGTGGACGCGGGCACGCTGATTAAACTCAACGAAGCCAAGCGTCCGGGTTCATACTTGGCGCGCTCTCAGCCTTCCGACGTGGCGCGGGTGGAAGAAAGCACCTTTATCTGTTCTCAGCGCAAAGAAGACGCCGGTCCTACCAACAACTGGATGGACCCGGGCGAGATGCGCGCTTTGTTGGGCGGCCTGTTTGATGGCTGCATGGCGGGGCGCACCCTTTATGTGGTGCCGTTTTCCATGGGGCCGCTGGGTTCGCCCATTGCCCATATCGGCGTGCAGTTGACCGACAGCGCCTATGCCGCGGCAAGTATGCGCATCATGGCCCGCATGGGCCAGCCTGTGCTGGACGTGCTGGGTAAGGATGGCAAGTTTGTGCCGTGCGTGCATTCGGTGGGCGCGCCGCTGAAGGCGGGCGAGAAGGATGTGGCGTGGCCGTGCAATACCACCAAGTATATTGTGCATTACCCGGAAAGCCGTGAAATCTGGTCGTTTGGTTCGGGTTATGGCGGCAATGCCTTGTTGGGTAAAAAGTGCTTCGCGTTGCGCATTGCGTCCGCCATGGCGCGGGACGAAGGCTGGCTGGCCGAGCACATGTTGATTGTCGGACTGGAAAGCCCCGAAGGCGAAAAAACCTATATCGCCGCCGCGTTTCCCTCGGCCTGCGGCAAGACCAACTTGGCGATGCTCATTCCGCCGCAAGGCTTTGATGGCTGGAAAGTATCGACCGTCGGCGACGACATTGCGTGGATCAAACCGGGCGCGGACGGCAGGCTCTATGCCATCAATCCCGAAGCGGGTTTCTTTGGCGTAGCACCAGGCACCGCCGAAGACACCAACCCCAATGCGCTGCGCACCTTGGATAAAAACTGCATCTTTACCAACGTCGCGTTGACCGACGATGGCGACGTGTGGTGGGAAGGTTTGAGCAAGCCGCCCGCGCACCTGATCGATTGGAAGGGTAACGATTGGTCGCCCGACAGCGAAACTCCGGCGGCGCACCCCAACTCGCGTTTTGCCGCCCCGGTGAGCCAGTGTCCTTCCGGTGATCCGGCGTGGAGTGATCCCACCGGCGTGCCGATTTCCGCCTTCATTTTTGGCGGGCGTGTCAGCCATACGTTCCCGCTGGTTTACCAAGCCAACGATTGGGCGCACGGCGTTTATATGGCGGCGACCATGGGTTCGGAAGCCACCGCCGCCGCCGTGGGCCAAGTGGGCATTCGTCGCGACCCGTTCGCCATGCTGCCGTTTTGCGGATACAACATGGCCGATTATTGGGGCCATTGGCTGGACGTGGGCGCAAAGCTCAAAAATCCGCCCGCGATCTTTCGCGTCAATTGGTTCCGCAAAGACGCCAACGGCAAATTCCTGTGGCCGGGTTTTGGGCAGAACATGCGTGTCTTGAAATGGGTGGTGGACCGCGTGCATGGCCGCGCCCAAGCGCACGAAAGCCCGCTGGGGCAGATGCCGGCCTATGGCGATTTGACGTGGACGGGGATGGATTTCAAATACGACCTGTTTGAACATCTGATGCAGGTGCCGCGCGATAAGGCGCTCGAAGACGTACACGAACAAGAAGCGTATTTTGCCAAGTTTTCAGACCACTTGCCGAAAGCTTTGGAAATGCAGCGTCAGGCCCAGATCAAACGTTTAGAGGCTTCTCCGGCCACGTGGGTGCTGCCAAAACCGTAAAGGTCTAAGCGGTATGATTTTTGGCGCCAGGGTCTTTTGCATTTGGGGGCGTGAGGTTGTCGATCATCTCGCCCAAGGCGGCCAATAGCGCTTTTTTGTCTTTTTTCTTGATCTCGCCCAGGGCGGTCTTTTGTACCGTCTTGATGGCGTCGGCGAGCACGGGTTCGAGCTTTTGCGCCTTGACGGTGAGCGTCACGCGCGCGGCGCGGCGGTCGTCGGGATCGGGTTTGCGCTTGACCAGTCCGTCGCGTTCCATGCGGCTGAGCGTATTGGACATGGTGGCCTGTTCGATGTGCACACGTTCATAAAGCTCACGCTGGGTGAGCCCATCTTGTTCCCACAGACACATCAACACCGGCAGTTGTCCGGGCGTTACGCCGTGGGCGCTGATGGCGTCGCCCAGCGCCTGCGTCATCAGCCTTGAAAGGTGATGGATGGCGTCGTTCAAGGATTTTTCCGATTTGTTAGACATGGGGCGCTCTCCCGGTCCTGCGAAAACAGGTCTGTTGTCAATAGCTCGCTATCGTGCAGGCATTATGCGACTCGTGCGAACGATTGTTCAAGCGCCTTCAATGGCGCGGTCTTGTCTTAAAGGGCGCGTTTGACGTGTTTTGCCCCGCAGATGCCGAGCAGCAACCAGCCGATGATCAACAGCCCGCCGCCAAACGGCGCAGCACCCGTGACCGGGATGAACATCAATCCGCCGAAGCTATAGAGCGTGCCGGAAAACAACACGATGCCAGCTTGGAAACACACCCCGGCGATGAGCAAGGCGCGCGCCGGGCCGTGGTTGAGCAGCAATCCCACCGCCAGCAGTCCTAAGGCGTGCCACATCTGGTATTGGGAGCCCATCATGAAAATGGCGCGGATATCGGGCGTATCGCCTAGGGCATGCCAGCCGTAGGCCCCGGCGGCGACCGCGATGGCGGCGTTCAGACCGCCCAGTAAAATCCAAATGTTCATGCGCTGTTCCCTTTTTTTAACGTTATCTTGAGCGTTTGCGTTTTATCACTTTACGATGGCTATTCGAAACGCTCTTTTTGTTTTGCTGATGCCCGCGTTGTTTTTGGCGGTGGGATTGGCGCTGTTTGCGTCACGTCCGGCGTTGCCGCTGTCGCTGGGCATGGCGTTGCCTGCGGTACCGTATGTGTTGGGCGCGGGTGTCATCATTTTAGGGGCATGGTTCAAAAGCCCGCGGGTGGCCTTGATGGCGGTGCTGGTGATGGGCACGCATGGGGCCATCGCCCAGTTCGTGCCGGATTTGGAAAGTGCCGGGACACACGGCGCGGAACTGATGGTGCTGTACGGCGCGGTGGCGGTGTTGTTTCCCGTGAATGCCCTGTTGATCGCCACCAAACGCGATCGCGGCATGGTGTCGCGGGGCGTGCTGGTGCGGGTGCTGTTTTTCGCCGTGCAGGTGGCGTTGCTGATCGTGGTGTGGGATGCGGGCGAGGCCGCGCGCGCGTGGGCTGATGAAGTGCTGCACACCCGTCTGTTCGACAAAGAATTTGATTATTGGTCGCTGTTGCCGCAACTGGCCATCGGCCTGTTTGCGGTTGTCAGTCTTGTCTTGCTGGCGCGTGCAGCGTGGACCGGCGGGGCTATTGACGGCGGTTTGTTCGGCGCGGTCGCGGCCAGCGCGCTGGCCCTGCACGGTGCGGGCCAGGGCTCGCTTCCGGCGATCATGTTCACGCTTGCGCTGATGGCGTTGCTGGCGGCGGTGGCGCAGGAAAGCTATCGTCTGGCGTTCATCGATGAATTGACCGGATTGCCCGGGCGGCGCGCTTTGATGCACGATCTGCAAGCGATGCCCGGGCTTTATACGGTGGCCATGCTCGACGTGGATCATTTTAAAAAATTCAACGACACCTATGGCCATGATGTGGGCGATCAAGTGTTGAAGATGGTCGCCAGCCGCATGATGCGCGTTACCGGCGGCGGTCGCGCGTTTCGCTATGGCGGCGAAGAGTTTACGGTGCTTTTCCCGCGCAAGGATGTTCATGCCGCCGTGGCGCATCTGAATAAATTGCGCGAAGCCATCGCCGAAGCGAGCTTTCGCTTGCGCGATGATCAGCGCCCCAAAGAAAAACCGGTTGGGGTCAAGGCGATGGAGGCCGCCCAACAAAAAACCGTTAAGGCCAAAGATCGCGCTATCGTCAGTGTTACCATCTCTATCGGCGCACACGGGCGCAAGCAAGGCGAGAGCAGCGACGCCGCGCTTAAAGCCGCCGATCAGGCGCTCTATCGCGCCAAGGACGGCGGGCGCAATTGCGTCGCGGTCTAAGCTCGCAGGGTCAAGAGCGCCAATAGGCGGGCGTGAATAACACCAAAACGGTGAAAAATTCCAGCCGTCCCAGCAGCATGGCGATGGCCAGCACCCATTTGGCGCCGTCCGATAAGGGCTGAAAATTTCCTGCCGGGCCGACGATGGCGCCCAGTCCGGGGCCGACATTGCTGATGGCGGTGGCGGCACCCGTGAACGCTGTCACCAGATCGAGGCCAAGAGCGGTTAAGAGTAACGTGAAAAACCCGGTGGTTAGACAATAAACGATAATAAAAACTAAAACGCCCATCACCACGTCGGGGGTGATGCGGCTGGTGCCGATGGTGGCCGGGCGGATGACGTGCGGATAAACGAGGCGTTGCAGATAGCCGTTAAACGCCTTTTTCAAAATCTGAAAGCGCAATATTTTAATGCCGCCGCTGGTGGAGCCCGTGCAGCCGCCGACGAAGGTGATGAGCATGAATACGCCCAAGGGCAAGCTGCCCCACAAACTGTAATCGGCGGAAGCAAAACCCGTGGTGGTGATCACAGAGGTAATGTTGAACGCCGCCAAGCGCACCGCGTCACCCGGCGCGTACTGGCCCGTAAATACCAGCCATAGGGTGAGGATCAGGGTCGTCGTAAGCAACACGAGCAACAGGCCGCGCACCTGGGGATCGGTGGGGATGGCCGAAAATTGCCCATGAACGGTGCGCAGATAAGCGATGAAGGGGAACGCGCCGGAGATCATGAACAACGTGATCAGATTTTCGATGAGCGGGCTGTGGAAAAATCCGATTGAAGCGTCGTGGGAGGAAAAACCACCCGTAGGGATGGTCGCCATGGCGTGCACGGCGGCGTCGAAAGGCGTCATGCCCGCGAGCCACAAGGCGATGCCGCAAATGATGGTCAGCCCGCCATAAATCAGCATTAACCCTAAGGTCATGCGTTTGACGCGCGGCACCACACGCTCATCCGTACCGCCGGAAGATTCGGTGCGAAACAGTTGCATGCCGCCCGAACGTAAAAACGGCAAAATGGTGATGGCCATGACGATGATGCCGATGCCGCCCATCATGTGCAAAATGGCGCGCCATAACAAGATGCCGGGCGCCATGTTATCGAGTCCTGAAAGCACCGTTGATCCGGTGGTGGTCAGTCCCGACATGGCTTCGAAAAAGGCATCCGCCATGCTGAGTTCCAAGGTGGAAAAGCGGAACGGCAACGCCGCGAACAGCGCCAGCGTCAACCAGCTGGTGGTGGTGAGCAAAAAGGCCTGTTTGAGGTTGATTTCATCGATGTGCCCGGCCTGGGAGGTCGCCAGCAAGGTGCCGCACAGAAACGCCGCCAAGGCGCTGACCAAAAACACCTGCCAATCGGTATTGTCTGCGGCGAAATCGACCACCAAGGGCGCGATCATGCCGACCGAGAGGATAATCAGGAATAGCCCGTTGATGTATAAAACCGGGCGGAAGGTATCGATAAGCTTCATGACGCCGGGCTTAAATCACAAGCCCCCCCTTCTAAAGTTGGGGGGATATTACGCCGAGAAAGGTCGAAAAGGCATGTTTATTTTGCGGAGCTGATGCGTGCTGAATTTGGTGGTGGCGGATCAGCGTTTTAACCCGCACGCGCCGTTCATGCAGCCGCCCGCCGCCGGGCAAGTGGGAGCGGGGGCCGCGGCTTGGCCGCCGACGTTGGGGGCGCTCAGGCCCTTCGTCAGGCTTTTGGAGCCGCAAGTCGGGCACTTTAATGCCTTGGCCTTTAGCTTGGCCTGACAGTCGTCAAAATCGTCGAAATGTTCAGCAAATTCATGGCCTTTGGCGCAAATCAGGGTGTAGGAAATCATCTGGTGTGACCTTTAAGGGTGAGGGAAAAAGTTGGGAGAGATATAGGACAACACTATATTTTGGCAATGCTAAATACAAAATGTGCTTACCTTGATCCTTTTCAGTTCAGAAAAAATATGAAATAGTAAGAGCATGAAAAAACAAGCCTCAGCTTCTGTGCGTCAAGCGTCAAGATCGTCGTCTTCATCCGCCTTCGCGGAAGTGCGGACGGTGGATGCGGACGAGTTTCGTCGGGCCGCTGTTAAAATCAGAAAAAATATTAAGTCAAAAGCTGCTGCGTTAAAGGTGCTTGTGGATGCTGGAATTTATACAACGTCCGGCAATTTGCGTTCCCATTATAAAAAATAAGCAATGCATACGCTGCACTCCGCGTTCATCCTCGGTTATCACGGTTGCGACCGCGATGTCGGAGAGCGGTTGTTGGCTGGCGAACCGTTCAGGCAAAGCGATAACGAATATGATTGGTTAGGTCACGGAATTTATTTCTGGGAGGCCAATCCGATGCGTGGATTAGAGTTTGCCCGTGAAGTTCAGTCGCGGCATGGAAAAAAATCGAGTATCAAGAACCCTTGGGTAATTGGTGCGATTATTGAACCGCGCGTGTGCTTGGATTTGATGACCTCTAGTGGCATTTCAGTTATTAAAGAATCTTATAAAACACTGAAACAGTCTTTGGAATATGTTAACTGCGTGCTTCCTGAAAATAGCAAAGATTTATTGCGACGCAATCTTGATTGTATGGTTGTAAATTTAGCGCATTTGATTTTACAAGAACAAAATCAGCCGAAAATCGACACGGTAAAGGGTGTGTTTGTCGAGGGGGATGAGGTCTACCCTGGTGCCGGGTTCAGAGAAAAAAACCACATTCAAATTTGTGTTTGTAATCCTGACTGCATCAAGGGCGTGTTCCGTGTGGATGACCGGTTTCTGATATAAAAAGGGCCGCTCAAACGAAGCGGCCCTTTGATTTTGGTGTTGCTGCGCCCTAACGCGGCAGTTCGGTCGAACCCATCAAAAATTCATCCACCGCGCGCGCCGCTTGGCGTCCTTCGCGGATGGCCCATACCACCAAGGACTGGCCGCGGCGCATGTCGCCCGCGGCAAAGACTTTGGCGTTGGAGGTTTGATAGTTTTCGGTGTCGGCGGCTACGTTGCCGCGCCCGTCTTTGTTCACGCCCAGATCGTCGATCAAGCCTTCGTGTACCGGATGCACAAAGCCCATGGCGAGGAACGCGCGTTCGCAGAGGATTTCAAATTCCGAACCGGCGATTTCGCTCATTTGGAATTGGCCCTTGTCGTCGGGTTTCCATTCCACGCGCATGCACTTGGCGGCCTTTAAGTTGCCGTTGGCGTCGCCCACAAACGCCTTGGTGACGACGTTCCAATCGCGCGTGCAGCCTTCTTCGTGGCTGCTCGAAGTGCGCAATTTTTGCGGCCAGTTGGGCCACGTGGCGAGCTTGTTTTCCTTGGCCGGGGGCTTGGGCAGAATTTCGATTTGCGTGATCGAGGTTGCGCCCTGGCGCACCGAGGTGCCGACGCAATCCGAACCCGTATCGCCGCCGCCGATGACCAACACGTTTTTGCCGGTGGCTAAAATATCCGCTTCATTGAACGCCTCGTTGCCGTTGCGACGGTTTTGTTGGGTGAGGAATTCCAGCGCGAAATGCACGCCGTTCAATTCACGCCCGGGGATTGGCAAGTCGCGCGGTTTTTCCGCGCCGCCGGTAAGCACGATGGCGTCGAAGTCTGCCATCAGCTTGGCCACGGGAACATCCACACCGATGCAGGTGTTGGGGCGGAAGTCCACACCTTCGGTCTGCATCTGGCCCAAGCGCCGATCGATGATGGATTTATCGAGTTTGAAATCGGGAATGCCGTAACGCAACAAACCGCCCGCATGGGTATTTTTTTCAAACAGCGATACCCGGTGTCCGGCACGCGCCAGTTGTTGAGCGCAGGCCATGCCCGCCGGACCGGCGCCGACGATGGCCACGGTCTTGTCGGTACGGGTTTTGGGGATGCGCGGCTTGACCCAGCCTTCGGCCCAACCCCGATCGATGATCGCGCATTCGATGGTCTTGATGGTGACGGGATGATCTTCCAGGTTCAAGGTGCACGATGCTTCGCAAGGGGCAGGGCAAATGCGCCCGGTAAATTCCGGGAAGTTGTTGGTGGAGTGCAAAATCTCCAACGCCGTCTTCATGTTGCCGTGATAGGTCAGGTCGTTGAATTCGGGAATGATGTTCATTACCGGGCAGCCGTTGTGGCAGTACGGGATACCGCAATCCATGCACCGAGCGCCCTGGGTTTTTAATTCGTCGTCTTTGAGCGGGATGACGAATTCACGATAGTGTCCAACACGCTCCTTGACCGGCGCATAGGCGCGGTCGTGGCGGTCGTGTTCCAAAAATCCGGTTGGTTTGCCCATGGTCTTAGTTCCCCACCGAAGTGTTGATGCCTACATGTTCGGCGGCTTTGTTTTTAGCCTGCATTTCCTGCAACGCACGGCGGTAGTCTACCGGCATGACTTTGACGAACTTGGGCAACATGGCGTCCCAGTTTTTCAAAATCTTGCGTGCGCGTGCGCTGCCCGTGTAATGCAGATGTTTTTCGATCAAGTTTTTAAGGCGTTGGGCGTCATAACGTGTCATGTCGTGTTCGACGTTGACGCGGCCATGCGCTTCCAAATCGCCGCCTTGCGCTTCGGCTGCCATTTGCTCTTCTTCCGCCGCAATGGGTTCCAAGTCGACCTGGGCTAGGTTGCAACGGGTCTCGAAATCGCCTGTTTCATCGAGCACGTAGGCGATGCCGCCCGACATGCCAGCGGCAAAGTTGCGACCCGTCTGACCCAGCACCACCACGACGCCGCCGGTCATATATTCGCAGCCGTGGTCGCCCACGCCTTCAACCACCGTTTTGGCGCCTGAGTTGCGCACCGCAAAACGTTCGCCCGCGACGCCGCGCAAAAACGCCTCGCCCTGGGTTGCGCCGTACAGGCAGGTGTTGCCGGCAATGATGTTGTCTTCGGCGATCAACGGGCTGTCGTCGGTGGGACGAATGATGATGCGCCCGCCGGAAAGGCCTTTGCCGACGTAATCGTTGGCGTCGCCCTTCAGATCGATGGTGATGCCGGGGCTCAACCATGCGCCCAGACTTTGCCCGGCGGTGCCGATGGCGTCGATGTAGATGGTGTCTTCGGGCAGACCCGCTTTGCCATACTTCATCGCCACACGGCCCGACAGCATCGCGCCGAAGGTGCGGTTGACGTTGATCAGTTCCGCGGAGATTTTGATCGGCGTGCCGTTCTCAATCGCGTCTTTGGCCTGTTCGATGAGGCCATTGTCCAAGGCGTGGTCCAGGCCGTGGTCTTGGCGTTCGGTGTTGTAGACGGCGACTTCGGGGCCGACGTTCGGACGATGCAACAGGCGCGAAAAATCGAGGCCGTTGGTCTTCCAGTGATCGATGGCGTCGTTCATTTCGATGCAGTCGGAACGGCCAATCATTTCGTTGATCGTTTTAAAGCCCAGCTCGGCCATCAGCTTGCGCATTTCTTCGCTCAAGAAGGTGAAGTAATTCACCACATGCGCGGGCTGACCGGGAAACAGCTTGCGCAATTCCGGGTTCTGTGTGGCGATGCCGACCGGGCAGGTGTTTAAGTGACACTTGCGCATCATTAAGCAGCCTGCGGCAATCAGCGCGCCGGTGGCGACGCCGAATTCATCCGCGCCCAACAGTGCGCCCACGACCACGTCGCGTGCGGTGCGAAGCCCGCCGTCGACCTGTACCGCGATGCGTCCGCGCAGTTTGTTGAGCACCAGCGTCTGATGCGTTTCGGCCAAGCCGATTTCCCACGGGCTGCCCGCGTGTTGGGTCGACGTCAGTGGGCTTGCGCCCGTGCCGCCATCAAAGCCGGAAATGGTGACGTGGTCGGCATGCGCCTTGCTGACGCCTGCCGCGACGGTGCCGACGCCGACTTCCGAAACCAGCTTCACCGAGATGCGCGCCTTGGGGTTCACGTTTTTAAGATCGTGGATCAACTGCGCCAAATCTTCGATGGAATAGATGTCGTGATGCGGCGGCGGCGAGATCAAACCCACGCCCGGCGTCGAGTGACGCACCCGCGCGATCCATTCATCGACCTTGTGGCCGGGCAGCTGACCGCCTTCGCCGGGCTTCGCGCCCTGGGCCATTTTAATTTGAATGTCGTCGGCGTTGACCAAGTATTCCGCCGTCACGCCAAAGCGACCCGAGGCCACCTGCTTGATGGCCGAGCGCATGCTGTCGCCGTTTGCCAGCGGCTTGTAGCGTTCCGCCTCTTCGCCGCCTTCGCCGGTATTGGACTTGCCGCCCAAGCGGTTCATGGCGATGGCCATGGTGGTGTGCGCTTCCCACGAAATGGAACCGAACGACATGGCGCCGGTGGCAAAGCGTTTGCAGATTTTTTCAATCGGCTCGACTTCTTCCAGCGATACCGGTTTGCCGGTGCCTTTGAGCTTGAACAGGCCGCGCAGGTTTTTGAACTGCTTGTCGTGCGCGTTCATTGCGGCTTCGAATTTGCGATAGGTTTCACGGTCCCCTTTGCGCACGGCGTGCTGCAACAGGGAAATCGTTTCGGGCGTCCACGCATGGGTTTCGCCGCGCTGCCGCCATGCCAATTCGCCGCCGACTTCCAAATGCTTGGTCAGCAAAGGATTGTCGCCATAGGCTTCGCGGTGACGGCGCACGGTTTCCTCGGCCACTTCGGCAATGCCAATGCCGCCGACTTTGGATGCGGTCTTGGTGAAGAAGCGTTCGATAAATTCCGCGTTCAAACCGATGGCGTCGAAAATCTGCGCGCCACAATACGATTGGAACGTAGAGATGCCCATTTTCGAAAACACCTTCAGCATGCCCTTGGACACCGCCTTGATGTAGCGCTTGTGCGCATCTTCGACACTGACGTCGTCTAAGTCGTCGGCCATGTCGGCGATGGTGTCGAGCGCCAGATAGGGGTTGATGGCTTCCGCGCCATACCCGCCCAGCAAGCAAAAATCATGCACGCGGCGCGCTTCGCCGGTTTCCACCACCAAGCCCGCCGAGGTGCGCAAGCCGGTGCGGATCAGATGATGGTGAACGCCTGCGGTGGCCAACAGCGACGGGATGGCGATGTGATTGGCATCCAGGCAACGGTCGGACAGGATGATGATGTTGAAGCCGTCCTTGACCACTTTTTCGGCCTTGGCGAACAGCTTTTCCAGCGCCGCTTCCATGCCCGCAGCGCCTTGCTCGGCGGGGTAACACATGGAAAGGGTGGCGGTGCGGAATGCCCGGTCGACGTGGTTTTCGATGTGGCGAATTTTTTCCAAATCCAAGTTGGCCAAAATCGGCGTGCGCACTTCCAGGCGCTTTTTGCTGCCGGCGTCGTCGGGGGCCAAAAGGTTGGGGCGCGGGCCGATCAGGCTCACCAAGCTCATCACCAGTTCTTCGCGGATCGGGTCGATCGGCGGGTTGGTGACTTGGGCGAAGTTCTGCGTGAAATAATCGAACAGCACTTTGGGGCGGTCGGACAGCACCGCAATCGGCGTGTCGCGACCCATCGAGCCGATGGGGTCTTGGCCGGTCAGCGCCATCGGTTTGATGAACTGCTTTAAGTCTTCTTGGGTGTAGCCAAACGCCTGCTGGGAATCGAGCATGGTGTCGTGGTCGGGCGCCATGGCCGGGTTTTCCGGCGGCAGGTCTTCGACCTTGATCTGCGTTTCGTTCAGCCACTTCTGATAGGGCTTGGCTTTGGCCAGTCCGGCTTTCAGTTCGGCGTCGTCGATGATGCGGCCTTCGACCAAGTCGATGAGGAACATCTTACCCGGTTGCAGCCGCCACTTTTTGACGATCTTTCGTTCATCGATCGGCAATACGCCGACTTCCGAACCCATGATCACGAAGTCGTCGTCGGTGACGACATAACGCGCCGGGCGCAGACCGTTGCGGTCCAGCGTTGCGCCGATTTGATGGCCGTCGGTGAAACACACGGCGGCGGGGCCGTCCCACGGCTCCATCAATGCGGCATGGTATTCGTAAAACGCGCGGCGGTCGGCATCCATCAACGGGTTGGAATCCCACGCTTCAGGAATCATCATCATCATGGCGTGCGACAGCGAATAACCGCCCGCGACCAGCAGTTCCAAGGCGTTGTCAAAGGTCGCGGAATCGGAAGCGCCGTCGCCGATCAGCGGCCACAGCTTGTCCAAATCTTCGCCCAATACGGCGGAGCTCATGGTCGCCTTGCGGGCGGCCATCCAATTGATGTTGCCGCGCACGGTGTTGATTTCACCGTTGTGGCACAGATAACGGAACGGCTGCGCCAATTCCCAGCTGGGGAAGGTGTTGGTGGAAAAGCGCTGGTGCGCCAACGCCAGCGCCGATTTGCAGCGCGGGTCGCGCAAGTCTTGATAATACACCGCCAAGTTGCCCGACAGCACCATGCCCTTATAGACGATGGTGCGCGACGACAGCGACGGCATGTAGAAGTTGGCGTGGCTGCCGTCGGCGACTTGATCCCACACGGCGTGGTGAACGCGCTTGCGGATCACAAACAATTTACGTTCGAACGCGGCTTCGTCGGCGGTGGCGGCGCCCTTTTTAATAAAGACTTGGCGCATCACCGGTTCGGCGGGCTTCACGCTCTCGCCCAGACAAGAATTGTCTACCGGCACATCGCGCCAACCCAGCAATTCTTGGCCTTCGGAAGGCACCACGGCCTCAAACGCCTTGAGACAGGTGGCGCGGGCGGTTTCGTCGCGCGGCAAAAACACTTGGCCTACGGCGTATCCGCCGGGGGCGGGCAGCTTAAAGCCCAGCTTAGCGCATTCCTCGTTCAGCAATTCATGCGGAATTTGCATGATGATGCCTGCGCCGTCACCGGCCAGCGGGTCCGCGCCGACCGCGCCGCGGTGGTCCATATTCACCAAAATCTGCAATCCCTGGCGCACGATTTCGTGGCTGGGCTGGTTCTTGATGTGGCAAATGAAGCCGACGCCGCAGTTGTCGTGTTCAAAGGCGGGATCGTATAGGCCTTGGCTGTCGGGCAGACCGCTAGCTTTCATTGTGTCGTTTCCATACCTCGTCGCCCGTATAGGTGGGGCGAAAATTCTTTATATTCAAGGCGTTAAAAAGTGTGTCCGCCGCCAGTGTTCCCGGCGCGGCCAACGCCTTATGACGTCTTTTGCTGAAACTCGGAGGCGCGACATTACAAGAACTCACCACAAAAGAAAAGCCCGGGGCCAGAATTTTTGAGCGGCCCGCCAAAGCGCGGATTTGCTGGGGTTTGGGCCGTTTTGCGACCGTCTCGGATCGGTTCGATTGGGCCTTTGCCCCGGTGCCTCGCCCAAGGCGGTCCGCGGGGGCGGATTTGCTTTGCAAACGGGGCGTTGCCGGGGCTGGGGGCCTGGGTTAAGGTTTTGCCATCCGGGGGGATTCGCCACTCGATTGGAACCTTTAAGGGCCTGAGCACCGTGCCGCTGCTTCACATTGCCATACTTGCCCTCGTTCAGGGCATCACCGAATTTTTACCGATCAGTTCTTCCGCACACTTGGTTTTGGCGCCGTGGGCTTTGGGCTGGCCGGATCAGGGCATCATCATTGATGTCGCGGTGCATGTGGGCACGCTGGGCGCGGTGATGGCGTATTTATGGCGCGATATTGCGCGCATGCTGAGCGGCCTGTGGCGTATGACCAAGGGCAAGGGCGTGAATGACGGCGCAAAACTGGCGTTTTTCTTGGTATTGGGCACGGTGCCGGTCGTCGCCGTGGGCTACTGGATGCACAAAACCATGCCCGACGGCATCCGTTCGATCGAAATCATCGGCTGGGCCACGCTGAGTTTTGGGGTGTTGTTGTGGCTGATCGACCGTTTCGGCCTAACCGTGCGGCGCATGGAACATTTAGGCTTAAGCGATGTCGTCATCATCGGCACATCGCAGGTTTTGGCGCTCATTCCCGGCACTTCGCGCAGCGGCATCACCATGACGGCGGGGCGCATGCTGGGCATGGAACGGCCCGATTGCGCGCGCTTTTCCATGTTGTTGTCCATCCCTACCATCGTCGGCGCAGGCCTTTTGAAGGGCTTGCAGCTTTATCAAAGCAATGATGCGATGCAAATCGGCACGGCGCTTAGCGCCATGGGGCTCGCGTTTGTTGCAGCCATCATCGCCATAACCTTGATGATGGCATGGCTCAAACGCGCCAGCTTTACGCCGTTTGTGCTGTATCGTATTGCTTTGGGGGGCTTTTTGCTCTCTATGGCATATGGATTAGTGGGCTGATTTTAGCAAAATTTTTGTTTTCTCACCCTTCAAAATTGTAAATAATGCCTCCGCCAAGACAATGATGTGACTAAAAGGGGGCGCCAGCGATGGCCCAAGACAGCCAGGAGGATCGGTCCGGGCCCGATAAGGTTGGGCGGATCGTCAGTGAAATATTTTCTTTCGTAATGGCCAATCCGGATGCGTTTGACGCATCCATGGCCGAAGCCGGGGCGCAAATGACGCTGGCGCGGCTCGACAAGATCTGCACCGCGTGCGGATCGTTGCCCGTAAGCGATCTGCCACAGATCGAACTGATCGCCATTAACGACGAACCCATCGAACGGCCCAGCGGCCAGGAGCAGCGCAAAATGCATTTGTTGCGGCTGGTGTCGTGCAAGCTCAGTCATGCGTTCGATAAAAAGCTCAACCCCGATCCGTTGGATCGCCAAGTATCCGTCGGCATCGATATTTATATGCGGCGCATCTTCGGCATGTCCGTGTACCGGCGCGTGAACGATCAGGCGGAGCGCATTTTGCTGCTGTCGGGGCGCGGCGATGATGTGGTGTTGCGCGCGGTGATGAGTAACTTCATGCACCGCCAGTTTTTCATGAACATATTGGTGCGGTTAGGCCTGTCGTTTCGCAATTTCGACGTGGCGAAACATCTGTTCATGCAAGACTTAAATGAGGAACGGCCCCGGGGCACGCCCAAACTGGAAAAGTCGGCATTTCATCTGATCATGGGTGCGTTGCTCAACGACGTGTTCTTGATCGCCAAATCTCAAGACGATGGGGCGTTGTTGGACTTCCTATATGGCCCGCGCACCGCGCGCGGGCTGGAAGAAGTGGTGGCGTTGATGTCCAAGGATCGTTTGGCTCGGTAGGGATTAATAACCTTGGCCCAAATCCACGACGTTGGCCGGGCTGCGACCCTGTTGCAACGCCTCGATGCCTTCGGCGATCACCTGGGTGGCGCTATCGGCGGTGGTCAGGCTGGCGATGTGGGGCGTGATGAAGACGTTGTCCATCGTCCAATAAGGATGATCTTTAGGCAGCGGTTCGGTGTTGAACACATCGAGCGCCGCGCCGCTTAAGCGATGGTCGTTCAGCGCTGCGATCAGCGCGTTGTCGTCGATGGCGGAGCCACGTCCGGCGTTGATGATAAAGGCACCCCGGGGCAGTTTGGCCAGAGTGGCTTGGTTCAAGATACCGCGGGTCGCGGGTGTGTTGGGCAGCAGGCAAACTAAAATTTCCGTAATCGCCAAAAAAGCATCGAGCGCATCCGCACCGGCAAAACTTTCAACCCCGGGTAGATGTTTAGGCGAGCGGCTCCATCCGGAGATGGATTCAAAACCCAGCATTAAAAGGGCGTGCGCCGCCGCCTGACCCAATTCGCCCAAGCCTAAAATGCCCACCCGG
>JANLGW010000125.1 GCA_024653965.1 Rhodospirillales bacterium | reverse complement strand
GCCTCGGCCTTTGCCGCTTCATTGTCTTTGAGCGCGCGCAGCGCCAAAGCCGCCACCACCAGCATCAAAACCGTGCCGCCATAATACGGCCAATCCATGCCCAGCACGGCGAACAGCACGCCCGCCCAGGCCGGACCGACGACGCGCGCCAGCGTGGTGGCGGAGCGTGCGACCCCCATCATCTGGCCTTGGTTGGAGGCGCTGGTGCGCAGCGATATCAGGCTGTTGAGGGCGGGGTTGATGATGCTGAACCCATACGCCACGACGACCATGGCGACGAGCAGCCACTCGATCGAGTTGCTGAAGGGGATCAGCGCCATGCCGATGGCCAGCGCTACTGCGCCCTGCACGATCAAGTTGCCCTCGCCGAAGCGCTTGGTGAGGCGTCCCACCGCACCGCCTTGCAGCACGGCGGCGATGATGCCGATGAAGGCGAACAGGTATCCATTTTGCTCCGGCCCCCAGCCGAATTGACGCCGCGACCACATGGCGAACGTCGTTTCCATGCCCGCGAATACGAACGTGGCGAGAAAGCTGAGCAAGACCAGCAGGCCGATGCCGGGTTTATTCAGGACAGACTTAAATTGCTTCAAACGGCTTTGCCGGGGTTGGGCGGTGCGTTTGGCGCGAACGTCGGCGGGCAGAGATTCCTTTAAACGCGCGATGGTGAGCGCGAACGCCAAAAGCGACATGCCCGCCGCGACGAACGCGGGCGTTTGAAAGTCGGCGGTCAGAGGGTCGGACCCTGCTAAGATGCCGCCGATGGCGGGGCCCGCGATGAAACCCAGCCCGAACGCTGCGCCCACCAAGCCCATGCCTTTGGCGCGGTTTTCCGGTGTGGTGATGTCGGCGATATAGGCGAAGGCGGTGGAAATGTTGCCTGCCATCAGCCCGCCCACGGTACGGGCGGCGAACAGCATCCACAAGGTCGTCGCGAAGCCCAACCAGATATAGGATAGCACCGCGCCGAATAGGCTGATGATCAACACCGGGCGACGCCCGATGGTGTCGCTCAAGCGGCCCCAAAAGGGCGCGGCGATAAACTGGCCCAAGGAATACGACGCCATCATCATCGCCACCACGAAGGGGCCGGCCTGGAAATGCTCGCCATAAAACGGCAGCAGTGGGATGACGATGCCGAAACCGACCAAGTCGATGAAGACGATGAGGAAAAGGGTAAGCATGTATGGTTCTATTCTTTTGTTTGGGCGAATTCTAAGGAGCGCCGTAACGGGCCGATATAATGTATATAGCGGTTGAAAGGGGCTAGGGCTAGAGCTTAAGAAATCTCCTGCGGCTCGGCCATCCATGCTGGAATGTCGCGGCTTGCGTGCAGAACGCGCCATACGTCGATGTGATCGTCGTGTTCCCGGTAAAAGACAAGGTACGGATAGCGCTTCAGGGGGTGAAAATAGAGACCCGGTAGGTCCAACTCGTGAGCGTAGCGGGGCGCTCCGGAAGCCGGATGATGGGCTATCTGCTCAAAGGCCCGCTCTAGCGCATCAATGAAACCGAGTGCAACGTCTTTGTCTGCTTCGGCGACATAATAGAGAACGGCTTCGTCGATATCCTGGTTGGCGCGTTTGCGCGGGATGACGGGCTTCGCGCTCACGCCGTCTTGCGCCGTTTCACGCGTTCGCGCAGTCCGTCAAAGTAAGCCGCGTTTACGGGTGACGTGGGCGTGGATGCAGCACCTTCGAGCAACAGCGCGCGCAAATTCTGGCGGTCTTGATCCATGCGGATCAATTCACGGACGTACTCGCTGCTGGTTGAGTAACCATGCGAAGCGACCTGTTCGTCCACAAAGGACTTCAGCGCTTCGGGCAGGGAGATGTTCATTGTGCTCATGGCAAAATCATAGATGAATTGGCAAAAATTGGCAAGAATTACCGTTCCGTGAGCTTGAGCTCGATGCGCCGGTTGCGGTCCAGTGCGGCTTGGGTCTTGCCCGGGGTGATGGGTTGGTGTTCACCGAAGCCCGCCGCCGCCAAACGGTTGGCGGGTACGCCTTGGCCGATCAGGTATTTAACCACGGAAATGGCGCGCGCCGAGCTGAGTTCCCAGTTGGAGGCGAACTTGGGCGTTTGGATGGGCACCCGGTCGGTATGGCCATCGACACGCAGCACCCAATCGATGTCGGCGGGAATTTGGCCTTCCAGTTCTTTAAGGGTTTGGGCTAGGCCGCTCAATTGCGTAAATGCATCGACGTTGATTTCCGCCGAACCGCTGGCGAACAGCACCTCGGACTGAAACACGAAGCGGTCGCCGACGACTTCGACACCCGGCTGCGCGCCTAAAATTTGCACCAAACGGCCGAAGAATTCCGAACGGTAGGTGGACAGTTCCATAACCTTCGAGGCGAGCGCGGCGTTAAGGCGTTTGCCCATCGATACGATCTGCGCGCCTTGGTCCGTGGCTTTTTTCTCCGCCGCATCTAAAGCGTCGTTGAGCGTCGCGATTTGATCTTTGAGTTCCGCCATTTGGCGGTTCAACAGCGCCACTTCGGCGCGCGCGCTTTCGCTCAACTCTTGTTCGGAGAGAAGGGCGGAGGCCTTTTCTTCAATCTGGCTGGCTAATTTTCCGATGTCGGCTTCGAGCTGCGCTTTCAACGCTTCCAGCTTGACGACGTCGCCTTGCAGACGGTCGTTGGTAATGATGGAGGTTTGTAATTCGCCTGAAAGACGGCCTACATCGCTGCGCAGTTTTTGGCTGGTACTTTTTTCCAAAGCCAAAAGATCGGCAAGCTCCGCCATTTCACGATCTAATTTTTTGAGCGCCGTTTCACGCCCCGACAGCGCTTCGCCGAGGAAAAATTGCGCCAGCACGAACACCAGCAGCAAAAAAATGATGATCATCAATAGCGACGCCAAGGCATCGACAAAGCCTGGCCAAATATCGGCGCGGTGGCGCGCGCGGCGGGAGAGCGAAGCCATCGCCGCTTCTCCTAGGACTCGCCCCGTCCGGCGACGGTGCGGGCGAGAACTTTGATTTCACTGCGGATCTGGGAAGTCAGTTCTTCGCGACCGGTGCGCGTTTCTTCCACCAAGCGCGATACCGCCAGATCGATGTTGCGCAGATGGCTGCGCGAGGCGTCGTCCAATCCGCTGCCGCCGCCCATGCCACCCTTGCCGCCGGCGATGGTCTCTAAAGCGGGCTTCAGCAGCATGTGTGTTTCCGCCAGCTTTTTCATGATGATCTGTTCGGTCTGCATGAAGTCGGTGATGGTGCTCATCTTGTCGGACAGTTGGTGCAGCGCTTCCGACGTCAGGATGCGGGTCTCTTCACCACGCGCCATGGTGCGCTGGAGGTTTTCCAGGCTTTCGGCGGTCTGTTCAAGTAACGCCTCGACATAAGCGGGAACGGTCTGCTCGCCTTCGACGTTGAGGGTGCCTGAAGAGAGTTTGGTTTGGGAGGATAGCCAGTCTTCCAATTCGGTATAAAAGCGGTTTTGCGCCTGACCGGTTTGCAGGTCCAAAAAACCCAAGATCAGCGATCCGGCAAGGCCGAACAGCGAGCTGGAGAACGCCGTACCCATGCCGGTGAGCGGCGCTTCAAGGCCGGATTTCAAATCGTTGAACATTTGGCCGATTTCGCCGCCGCCGACCTGAATGTTGGCGATTACGCCGCGGATGGCGCCCAGCGTGTCCAGCAAGCCCCAGAACGTGCCGAGCAGTCCTAAGAATACCAGCAGGCTGATGGTATAACGCGAAATGTCGCGTTGTTCGTCCAAGCGCGAGGCGATGCCGTCCAGCACCGAGCGCAAGGCCATGGCGCTAAGTTTGATTTCTTCGCGCGCCCCCACCATGGCGGCCAGGGGCGATAACAGGCGGGGCGAGGTGCCGGCGCTGGTATTGGTGGTGGTGGATACTCTGACGACGGTTGACGCGCGTGCGCGGAACGTTTCGATCCAATCGATTTCCGGCCCCAACTGCAGGACTTGGCGCACGTTATATAATGCGCCCACCACAAACACGCCAAGGATCAAACCGTTCAACGCCGCATTGGTCATAAACGCGGTTGCAAGCGGCATAAACACTGCGCCTGCGGCAGCTAAGACGATGGCCAAAAACAATGCCATGCGAACCAAAAAACGGCGCGGATGGGTCATCTGATCAGGTTCCATGGGTGTCTCTATACCATGGCGACGGTGTCAACACTGTGGCGAAGATCATCATTCCATACGGGGGGCGCTATCGCCCCGCGCGGGGATCAACGTTCCACGATTGTGATGTCGACGCGTTCCGTCACCGCTTCGGTGGATTTGTTGCCCAGTGCACGCACATCGATGCGGGTGGAGCGCACACCGTTTTCGATCAGGTATGAACGCACCGCTAGGGCGCGTGACAGCGATAGGCGTCTGGCTGCGCTGGCCGACGTGTTGTCGTCACCAGCGTAGGCCAGCAATTGCAAACGCAGGCTTTCTTGCTGGCCCAAACGATCCGATAACGTTTTCAACGCGTCGCGGACATCGCTCGACAGTTTCGACGAATCCTGCTCGAACACGATGCGCATGTTGTCGCCATCGGAAAGCGGGCCGGTAGCGGATGGCAGCGATGCCACGCCGGGTTGTTGCTGTTCTTCCAATTTTGGCGGCAGATCAACGACCACGGCGCCGGGTGCGGCGGCGGTGACATCGGGTTGCGCGGGCGGGGTTGCCGAGGGGGCCGTTGGCGGCGTTTGCGTCAGTGCTTGGGGCGGCGGTGGAACCTGCGCCGCAGTATCGGCGGCGACTTCAGGTTCTGCGGGCGCTGGCTCAGGCGCTGGCGTGGGTTCGGTTTCGGCGACGTCCTTCGTCGGGGCCGGTGCAGCAACCTCGGGTTCGGGCTCCGGTTCCGGTGCAGGCTCCGGTTCGGCTTTTGCCGTTTGGGGGGGCGCTTCCTGGGTCGGCGCTTCGGGTGCGGCGGGCATTGCGATTTCCGGCGCAGACGCAACTTCATCAGTTACGGGTTCTTCGGCCATTGGGGCTTCAGCTATTGGTTCTTCGAGCGCGGGCGTTTCGGGTACGGTATCGGTTGCGCTTTCGATTTCGGCGTCGGAATCTGCGGGCGCGGACATGTCTTCGACGACGCTAGTTGCAGGTTCAACTTCCGGCGCAGGTTTGGCGATTAGGCTTTTGGTCTGCTGCGGCAGGGTGAAGCTTTCCGTCGGCTGCACATAAAGCGTCGATACGGGCAGATCCGCTCCAGGCATCTGCCCCGGCATTTGATATGCGCCGCCTCTGCTTGGCGATGAGGAATACATCGGCAGGTTCGACGGTGAAGAAAGTCCGCCGTCGTTGAGGACCGAAAGATCGACGCTGATGCTGGGGTCGGAAACGTCCACCGCGAACTGGGCGTGAGCCGGTCCGGCAGTCATCATCGCCAGTACCGAAACGCCGGCAAACAGCGACAGCCACACAGGCGCACGGCGCACGGTTGCGCGATGTGGGCCTTGAGCAAACTTCGAACGGTCTAAGTAGCGCATGTTTTCTTTTCTCCCCCGGCTCTCGGTGAGCGGATCAGCGCGCGAATCAGTATTCCCCCGAGCGACAACCATACCAATGCGCTTAAAAGCATACAACCGCCTTAACGCAAAGGATAACGGGACTTTGGGGCGATTTTTGGGGAAAAATACTTAAATTATTTGATCAATTTGAGCAAATGGGGGTGAACCCTGTCGGCGGCCGCCACGACGGAGCCAGTTTCCAGCATTTTGCGTTTGCCGGAGATATCGCTGACGAAACCACCCGCTTCGCGGACCAAAACGATGCCTGCCGCCATATCCCACGGCTGTAAACCGCATTCCCAGAAGCCGTCGTACCTGCCGGCGGCGACATAGGCCAAGTCCAGCGCAGCGGACCCGAAACGGCGGATTCCGCTTGAGACCTTCATCACGGTTTCCAGGCGTTCCAAGAAACGTGGGTCTTTTTCCATGCCCAAAAAAGGGATGCCGGTGGCGAATAGGCACTCGTCGAAGCTTGCCCGGGCCGATACCCGCAGGCGGCGACCGTTCAAAAACGCGCCCTGGCCCTTTTCCCCCCAGAACATTTCGTCGGTCGCCGGGTTGTAAACCACGCCCGCGAACAGTTCGCTGTCGCGCATCAAAGCGATGGAAATGGCGAAGTGCGGAATGCCGTGCAGGAAGTTGGTGGTGCCGTCGAGCGGGTCGATAATCCAGGTGTTGGACGTATCCTTGCCCTCGATGGCGCCGTTTTCTTCCAGCACGAAACCGAAATCGGGGCGTGCCTTTTGCAGTTCTTTGACCAGCGTGTCTTCGGCCTTCTTGTCGGCGATGGAGACAAAATCCGCAGGGCCTTTTTTCGACACCTGAAGATTTTCCACTTCGCCGAAATCGCGCACCAAGCGCCGCGCCGCTTTTTGCGCGGCGGCGGTCATGACGTTGAGCAGGGCGGAGCGGGGATGGGCCATTAGCGATGAAGTCCTTTTAAGGCTTAGTCTTTTGCGCGTTCGACGTAAGAGCCGTCGTCGGTGTTGATGACCACGCGGGTGCCGGAGGTGATGTGCGGCGGCACCAAGGTGCGCACGCCGTTTTCCAACATTGCGGGTTTGTAGCTTGAAGATGCCGTCTGGCCCTTGATCACCGCGTCAGCTTCGGTGATTGCTAAAATCACGGTGGTCGGTAGCTGCACGCTGATGGGGCTGTCTTCATAAGATTCGATGGTGACGACCATGTTTTCTTGCAGGTACGGCACCTGGTCTTCGCCGATCATGTCGGCGCTGAGTTCGATTTGCTCGAAGGTTTCCGTGTCCATGAAGGTGAACGTAGTGCCGTCGGTGTACAGATATTGGTAATCGCGCTGTTCGAGCGACACGCGTTCCACTGAATCGGAGGAGCGGAAACGCTCGTTGAGTTTGGTTCCGTCGCGGATATCTTTGAGTTCGACCTGCATGAACGCACCGCCCTTGCCGGGCATGGTGTGCATGGTTTTCACGGCGCGCCACAAGCGGCCCTGGTGTTCGAGAATCATCCCTGCGCGGATAGAGTTGCCGTTGACCTTCATGATTTCACCGTCAAAAAGAACTGAAAAGTAAAAGGCGCAAAGCGCCCGAATGGCGCGGAAGCTAACACCGCCAAGCCATCAGGGCAATGACTTTCGCCGATCAGTCGTTCTCGGGAATGGAGCGGTTGCGGCCCTGGCGCTTGGCTTCGTAAAGCGCTTGATCGGCGCGGAAGATGAGTTTGTGCGCGTTATCGCCCTGGCGGTGGGTGGAAACGCCGATGGATAAGGTTACCTTGCCCATGGTTTCGCCGGTGTCTTTGTTTTTAAGCGATTTGGTGGCGATCGATTTGCGCACGTTTTCGGCAACGTGCAGGGCGTTTTCCAACGAGGTGTCGGGCAAGATGGCGGCAAATTCATCGCCGCCCCAACGCGCGACGACGTCGCCGCCCTTCAAGCCGGTGACAAACGTGTTGGCCACCAGCCGCAACACCTGATCGCCCACGTTGTGCCCCAAGGTGTCGTTGACGGTTTTGAAATTGTCCACATCGGCCAGCAGCACCGAGACTTTGCCGTTGAAATCTTCCAGGTTTTTAAGGATATCGGCCAGGCTTTCTTCGAACCGGCGGCGGTTGCCGATGCCGGTGGTGGGGTCCAGCATGGCGGCTTGTTTGGTTTGTTCCAGTTGGCGCGTAAGGTCGGAAATGCCCGACGAATAAGTGCTCAACTTGGTTTCAAATTGTTGGCCGTAATCGACGATTTCGGAAATTTGTTTGCGAATGCTTTGCAAAAGCGCGCGGATGGCATCGCCTTCGATGCCCGGGGGGGCGGCATTCGGGTTGGCGATAAACGTCGCATTGTCTTCGGCCATGGCGTCGATGACCTGCACCACGCTTTTTAGGCTGCTGGTGATGCGGCCTGCGCTGTCGTGCAGGCTTTCAATGCTTTTTACGAATTCGACGCCGCTCACGGTCTAGTCCTATTTACTTAGTATTATGTGATGAAAGGGGAAAATGTCAGGTTTTACCCTCGCTGTCCATGTATCTGTGCAGGGCATCTGTATGCAGCGCCTATTTTGCCATAACGGCGTTGAAGGCTTTGACCGCGACGCCGGGGCCATCCGGGTGATCCCACACGGCGGAGACGACGGCGAGAAAATCCGCCCCGGCGTCAATGAGCGGTTGGCAATTATCCAGCGTAATGCCGCCGATGGCAACACACGGCACGTTGGTCATGGTGCTCCAAATCTCGAGGATTTCCGGGTCGGCTTGGGTCTTGGCGGCCTTGGTTTGGGTGGGGAAAAACGCGCCGAACGCGACGTAGTCGGCCCCGGCCTCGGCGGCTTCCATGGCCAGATGGCGGGAATCGTGGCACGTCACGCCGACGATGGCGTTCTTGCCGACGATGGCGCGGGCGGCTTGGGCGCTCAGATCGTCTTGGCCCACGTGGACGCCATCCGCGGCCAGTTCGGCGGCCAGTTCGGCGTCGTCGTTGATGAGAAAAGCGACGTCGCGCTTTTGCGCTTCGGGCATGAGAACACGCGCGGCGGCGCGCACGGTTTCACGGTCCGCAGGGCCGCCGTCGGCAGCCTTTAAGCGCAACTGCACGCAGGCGACGTCGCCGCCCTCCAGCGCCTCGACGAAGCGGGGGCGGAAGGTTTCAGGATCAAATGCGGGCGGGGTGATCAGGTAAAGACGGCAGGTCATGGGATCCGTTCGGGAAAAGGCCAAAGGTTTCGCCACTTTGGCACAATCTTGACAACACGAACAGAGATCATCGAGATCAAGGAATTGGCGAACTTGCCAGCCAATTGTGGGCCTCGGGGGCGGTGCGGAAGATGCGCTGGTGGGTATCGCTTACCCCTTCGGCCAAGACCGAGAAATAGACGCCCAGCGAATAACGCCCCTGGTCGGTTCCGGTGATGATGGCGAAACGGCCATTGCGAATGTCTTTGGCTAGGGTGCGCTCCACCAGCGATTGAATGTCGGTTAAGTTTAAATCCAGATACACCACATCGCTGAAGTCGGCGACGGTGTCGAAGCTTGGATCGAAGGCCGGGTCGGTGGTGATTTTTCTGAATAAATCTTGCAGCATGGAGCGGTTCAAGTCACCCGATCCGGTGATGAAGATGGTGCGCTGGGCGCGATTGATGGTGTGCTGGACGCTCATGGGTGGAATTTGTAGCGATTCCAAAAATGATTCGCCATGATCCAAAGCGAGTAAAAAAACTTAGAATTTTTGTGGGTATAATGTTTCGATGACCCATGAAAAAAGGGCGGAACCCGTAGGCTCCGCCCCGATTTTCAGCCAAACGCAAAGCGTTTAGTGAGCCGCAACGTGGCGCACGAAGCGCATCATGTTGCAGGTGTAGCCGTATTCGTTGTCGTACCACGACACCAATTTGACGAAGGTGCCGTCCAGCTGAATGCCGGCGTCGGCGTCGAAGATCGACGAGGCGCTGCAATCGCGGAAGTCCGTGGAGACGACGGAATCTTCGGTGTAGGCCAAGGTGCCCTTCATTTCGCCTTCGCTGGCCTTTTTCATGGCCGCGCAGATTTCTTCGTATTTGGCGGGCTTTTCCAGTTCCACGGTCAGATCGACCACGGAAACGTCGGACGTCGGAACGCGGAACGCCATGCCAGTGAGCTTGCCGTTCAACGCCGGCAGCACCACGCCGACAGCCTTGGCGGCGCCGGTGGAGGACGGGATGATGTTTTCCAAGATGCCACGGCCACCGCGCCAATCTTTGGCGGACGGACCGTCGACGGTTTTCTGCGTCGCGGTTGCGGCGTGAACGGTGGTCATCAGACCGCGCTTCAAGCCCCAGTTGTCGTGCACGACCTTGGCGATCGGCGCCAAGCAGTTGGTGGTGCAGGAAGCCGCCGACACGATGGCCTGACCGGCGTAATCGTTGTGGTTCACGCCATAGACGAACATCGGGGTCTTGTCCTTGGAAGGAGCAGACTGCACGACTTTCTTGGCGCCGGCTTTGATGTGCGCCTGGCAGCTTTCTTCGGTGAGGAAGAAGCCGGTGGATTCAATCACGATGTCGACTTTGACTTCGTCCCACTTCAAGTTGGCGGGATCGCGTTCCGCCGTTAAGCGGATGGTCTTGCCGTCAACGATCAGGTTGCCGTCTTTGGAAGACACGTCGCCGCCGAAACGACCGTGAACCGAGTCATACTTGAGCATGTAAGCCAGATAGTCGGCTTCCAGCAAATCGTTGATCGCGACGACTTCGAAGTCGTTTTTGAAATCCTGCGCAATCGCGCGGAAAACCATACGGCCGATGCGACCGAAACCGTTAATGCCAATACGAACCGCCATAATCTTCCTCCCGAAAAGCTTAAAATTGTGCGCGTAGATGGGTCTATTGAGCGTTTTTTATCACGAAGGCCCTGAGACCACTAACACCCCGCCGGGTTGCGGCGAACATACCCTAAGGTGTGGGTTGTGTAGGTGTTCGATCACGCCAAGCCCCCAATTTTTCCGCCTGCACTTTGGCCGGAACGCCCGGCCCGGTCAATGCCTTTTATGAACTTGTGCGGATAAGTGTTTGGGGTGGTTGACGGTTGGGGCGATGGGGTCTTATGCTCCCCGGCACTTCGCGGCACTTAAGCGAAGTATTATTGGGGGAGTACCGCCGCTCGTGTCCGGCATCGATAACGACAGTACGCATCGCCTGCAAAACGCCGAGCAACGCCTGGCGCTTGCCATTGGCCGTTTAGAGGCGGCGTTGGAGGTTAAGGCGGCATCTCAGGCGACGTCCGCGCATAAGGTGGATCCCGCCTTGGCCCAAGAACTCAGCCGTCTGCAAGGCGAAAATGGCGAATTGCGCGCCCTGGTGGGCAGCGCGTCCGAACGTTTGGACGGGGCCATCGCCAAGCTTAAAACCCAGTTGGCGGGTTAGGGGGGGGCGGGGCCATGGCGCGTGTATCGATCACCATCAATGCCAATACCTATGAAATCACCTGCGCCGACGGCGAAGAACAGCACATCTTGGATTTGGCCGAGGCGGTGGATGGGCGTGTCGGCGATCTGGTCGCCGCCATCGGTCAGGCGGGCGAAGCGCGCTTGTTGGCGATGGCCGGGCTGCTGATGGCCGACGAATTGGTGGAATTGAAGGACGAAGTGCAGCGCCTGCGCGCCGAGGCCGAACTCGCGCCTGCACCCGTGCCGGTAGCGCCGGGCGTGGACAAAAATCGTGTCGCCGAGCTGTTGGAAACCTTGGCCGGGCGCATTGAAACCATTGCACTTCGGGTCGAGCAGGCCTAGACTCATAAGTGGACGGTGGCTACGCGGCTCGTGCAGGCATCGACATTCCCTGGGGCTATAAGTCTTCCTCGGGAGCTGTCCCTGTCGAACCCGTGGGTTCGGTATATGGCGCCCACCTGCAATAGCAGGCCACAGAGGATATGCAAACGCCCACGGCCGAGGTGGCGCCGTCCACTTTTCTCACCGGATTTTCTTACCGGATTTTCTCACCGGATTTTTTATGTCCTCAATCTTCGACAAGCCAAAACTTCGTAATCAAGCCAAGGCCCGGCGCGACGAAGCCGCTAAGGCGTTGGGCGATGAAGGCATTCGGGGATTTTTCGAGCATCTGTTGGGCACGTGGTCGCAGGCGAGCGCTCAATTTGGCGATCACTCAGGCGCAGATCGCGCCATTTTGGCGGGCTATTGGCCGTTCGGCTCGGAAATGGACGTGCGCCCGGCGTTGGTGGCGTTGGACCGCACCGGGGTCATGCTCACCCTGCCCGAAGTGGTGGCTAAGGATCGCCCGCTGCGGTTTCGCGCGTGGCGGCCGAATGAGCCGCTGGTCGAAGGCGAACACGGCACCTTTCATCCGCTGGTTTCCGCACCGATGATGCGCCCCGATGTGGTGTTGGTGCCGCTGCTGGCGTTTGATCGGCAAGGCTACCGGTTGGGCTGGGGCGGAGGCTATTACGACCGTACCTTGGAATTGCTGCGCAAGACCGGCGAATGCGTCGCCATCGGCGTGGCCTATGCGGCCCAAGAAGTTGACGAAGTGCCGACAGACGAATATGACCAGCCGGTCGATTGGATCATTACGGAACGAGAAGCGATCAAGATCACATGAAGGTTCTTTATATCGGCGACGTGGTGGGCAAGTCCGGGCGCAAGGCGGTCGAGACGCATTTGCCGCGCCTGCGCGACGAACTGGCGCTCGATTTTGTGATCGTCAACGGCGAAAACGCCGCGCACGGCTTTGGCATCACCGGCGAAATCTGCAACGCGTTTTTCGATCTGGGCGTGGATGCCATCACCACCGGCAACCATGCCTGGGATCAGCGCGAAATTATCAACTACATGGCGACCGAGCCGCGCCTGCTGCGCCCGGTGAACTATCCCGAAGGCACACCTGGGCGTGGCATGGGTGTGTTTGAAGCCAGAGGCGGAAAAAAGGTGTGCGTGATTCAGGCTATGGGGCGCCTGTTCATGGACCCGCTGGACGATCCGTTCGCCGGTATCCAACGCGCGCTGCTTAACAAAAAACTGGGCGCGGGCATGGATTTTATTTTCGTTGATGTTCACGCCGAAGCCACCAGCGAAAAGATGGCCATTGCGCATCACTTCGATGGTCAAGTCTCGATGGTGGTGGGCACGCACAGCCATGTGCCCACGGCGGATGCGCAGATTTTTTCCGGCGGCACGGCGTACCAGACCGACGTCGGCATGTGCGGCGATTACGACAGCGTGATCGGCATGACCAAAGGCCCGGCCATCGGGCGCTTCATCACCAAGGTCAAGGGCGAGCGCCTTACCCCGGCGACGGGCGAAGGTACGCTGTGCGCGGTTTATGTCGAAAGCGACGAGACCACCGGGCTGGCCACGCGCATTGCGCCCGTGCGTTTGGGGGGAAGGCTGATCGAAGTGATGCCTTAAGGCGCGCCTCTCGAAAGGCTGCCGCTCCCGTGAAGGCGGGAGGAGTTCATTTTCTTTGATTAATGATAGCATATGCGCTATCATGCATAATGCAGACGGTTGTCATTGATACGAACGTTTTTGTCGGCGCACTTAAGGGGGGGAGTGGTGCAAACCGCGAACTCCTCCGGCTGTGTCTGCAAAGACGGCTTGAGCCTCTTATGGGAGCGGCGTTATTGGCAGAGTATGAAAGTCTGCTGGTGCGCGACACCTTGTTCCGGGGCTGCGCCTTGGACGTGCAGGAGCGCGAGGTGGTGTTGAACGCTTTTCTTAGCGTATGTCGATGGGTGTCGGTATATTACCTGTGGCGTCCCAATTTACGCGATGAGGCCGACAACCATATCGTGGAACTTGCGGTGGCTGGTGGGGCTACTGCAATCGTCACCAACAATCTTCGCGATTTTGATGGCGGGCAGATGAAATTCTTGGGGTTACGGGCGTTGACACCGGGGATGTTTATTAAGACGTTGGAGGCTTGAAATGAGAACGATGACGATCCGGCTTCAGGATGAAAAACACAAACGCCTTAAAGCGTTGGCCGTGCGCCGTGGGGTGAGCCTGAATAAACTGATCGAAGAATTCTCTACCATCGCCCTGACCGAATTTGATGCGGAGACACGTTTTCGCGCCCGCGTAGCGAAAGGTGACCGCAAACGCGCTCTGGCGTTGCTCGATAAGCTGGATAAGGCATTGGTTATTTGATGTCTGGGAGATAGAGGGCTAATTTAAAACTGACTCGGCTATCTGAAGAGTTTGCTGAATGAAGTTCTTTTTGCCCTTCGGCATTTAAAACCGAAACAACTTTTATGCCTCCACTTTTCCCAGTTTTGTCCGCCTGATCCTTTGTTATCCAAGCGCGCAGGAGGGGGCGGAAGAACAAGAACCGCACGCCATTTCGCGGTGCGCCTTTACCGTGTCGTGGGCGGCCTTCACGCGTTCTCCGCTCGGCGCGCTAAACCAAGCGTGAAGCAGGTTGGATTCCAGGCACAAGCAGCAGCATTTGCGCCCAATCATGTGCTCGTACTGACAGTCCGGACAAGGGGTGTCATCATGTGTTTCCATGATGCCGCGCCACAGCTTCACCGCATAAGTCGGCGTGTTTGAAAGGGCATTCGCGAGCGCCTCTAAATCTTTGGGGTCAACTTTGATAATCATCACGGCTTCATTTTCAAAATTGCAACCATGTTATGGGCGACGGCAATGGCGACGGCTTGTTCGCGCGTCGCGGCGTTTAGTTTTTTTCGGGCATTGCGGATGTGCAGATCGACGGTGACGCAACGAATACCCAGGTGCTGGCTGATCTGGCCCGTCCTCATGCCGTTTGCAAGCAAGGAGATAACCTCGACTTCCCTAGGAGACAGGCATTTTTGAGTGTTTTTTCTGCAACCCATTTTATGTTTCTTGTCGAGCACGTAAAAATTGCGTCATTCATTCCATCACCATTGAGCGAAACTCATCCGTATTCTGACGGGGAATCCACCGCATGAGGGGGAGGGTGGGGTGCGCAAACAGGCTGCGTGAGTGAGCACCTGCCGATTACCAATAGTAAGCGCTAAAGTGCGGACCTTTTGCAATCTATGGATTTCATTAGATGGTGGCACCTATAGGATGGATGCATCTATTGGCTGTGCCTTCGCTACGTTTACCGGCGGGGGGCGGGTTTTAGACTGCGATCGCAATGGGTTGAAACATTTTTGCTTCAACCTATTGCGTGAATCGCCCTCTAACATATTGGTAGGGGCGGATTCACGCTTTAGCTGGAATCACATAAGCGATTTCAGCTAAAGCGATCCGACCCTGAGCCGTTTCCGGGCTTGTCTTGCACCCCTTCAGCCCTTAAAAAACGCCGCTAATGATTTATTTCCCCCCGATGTGGTAAAAGCACGAGCTGGATTTTCACGAATCCAATCCTTAACGCATTCAAAACTCAAGGCACGAGACCATGGCAGGCCATTCCCAGTTTAAAAACATCATGCACCGCAAGGGCGCGCAGGATCAAAAACGCGCCAAAATATTCGCCAAACACGCGCGTGAAATCTACGTCGCGGCAAAATCCGGTTTGCCGGACCCGGCGGCGAATGCGCGGCTGCGCACCGCGATCATCGCCGCGCGCGCCGTCAACACGCCCAAAGAAAATATTGAACGCGCCATTAAAAAGGCCGAAGGCGGCGGCGATGAAAACTACGAAGCCGTGCGTTATGAAGGTTACGGTCCGGGCGGCACCGCGGTGATCGTCGAGGCGCTGACCGACAACCGCAACCGCACCGCGTCTGATGTGCGCTCCGCGTTTTCCAAACACGGCGGCAACTTGGGCGAAACCGGTTCGGTCGGGTTCATGTTCGTGCGCACAGGCGTCATTGAATACGCCGTAAAAGTGGCCGATGCCGACACCATGTTCGAGGTGGCTCTGGAAGCGGGAGCATCGGATGTCGCGTCTGATAAAGACGGTCATGAAGTCACCTGTGCGCCGGACGATTTTGCCGCCGTGCGTGATGCGCTGAGCGAAAAATTCGGCGATCCGCTCGAGGCGCGCCTGGATTGGAAACCCACCACCACCACGGAATTGGACGAAACTGCAGCGGCCACCATGATGAAGCTGATCGAAGCCTTGGAAGACAACGACGATGTGCAAAGCGTGTCGTCTAACTTCGAGGTATCGGACGAGGTCATGGCTAAGTTGAGCGCCTAAGATCGGGGCGCGAGGACAAAACAAAAGGCGGAGGACATGCGCATCATCGGCATCGATCCAGGGTTGCAACGCACCGGTTGGGGCGTGCTGGATGCGCGTGACAATCGCCTGAGCTTTGTCGCCCACGGCACGCTGACCACCGATGCCAAGGCGGCGCTGGCGGATCGTTTGGTGCAGCTTTACGACGGTCTGCTGAAGGTGCTGGAAACCTGGGGCCCGGACGAGGCCGCAGTCGAAGAAACCTTCGTCAACAAGAACCCCACTTCGACCTTGAAGCTGGGTCAGGCGCGCGCCATCGCCTTGCTGGTGCCCGCGCGGTTGGGCTTGGGCGTGGGGGAATATCCGCCCAACTTGGTGAAAAAGACCGTGGTCGGCGCGGGCCATGCGGCCAAGGAACAGGTGCAGATGATGGTGAAGACCTTGCTGCCGGGGTCGGGCAATGCGGGCGCCGATGCCGCCGACGCCCTGGCCGTGGCGATCTGCCACGCCCATCATCGCCAAACGCAAGCACGTATTTTGGCGGCGGGCGCTCGTGCCATGGGAGGATGCCGATGATCGCCCTGCTGAAAGGCCGCATCGAAGAAATCGGCGACGGCTGGGCCGTGGTGGATGTCGGCGGCGTGGGCTATTTGATTTTTTGTTCCGCGCGCACCTTGGGCCGCTTGGGCCAAGGCGAGGCGGCGACGGTTTATGTCGAAACCCATGTGCGCGAAGATCACATTCATTTGTACGGATTTCTTGAGCCGTCCGAACGCGAGTGGTTCAAGCTGCTGACCACCGTGCAGGGCGTCGGTGCGAAAGTGGCGTTGGCCATTTTGTCGGTGTTGTCGGGCGATGAAATCACCCACGCGGTGGCGTCCGGCGATAAAGCCCAGGTGGCACGCGCCAATGGCGTCGGGCCGAAGCTGGCGGCGCGCATCGTGTCGGAATTGAAAGATAAGGTGGCGGCGCTCGCGTTGGGCCCGGCGGTTGGCGCAAAAGGCGCAAAGGTCGCGACGCTGGTCGCAGGCGGGGCGTCGAGTGCGACGCGCGACGCCACCTCGGCGCTGGTGAATTTGGGTTATTCGCCATCCGATGCCTTGAGCGCGGTCAGCCATGTGGCCAATAAGCTGGGCGAGGGCGCCGACGTCGGGCAGTTGATCAAGGGCGGTCTTGCCGAACTTGGCCCCCATAGTGGGGAGCATCGCTGATGGCGGATCAAGATCGCATCGTGTCGCTCGAACAAGCGCCGCAGGGCGAAGCCGCCGAACATGCGTTGCGGCCCACGTCGCTCGACGAATTTGTCGGCCAAAAGGGCGTGCGCGAAAACCTGGGCGTGTTCATCAAAGCCGCGCGGGCGCGGTCCGAGGCTATGGATCACACGTTATTTTTTGGCCCGCCGGGTTTGGGTAAAACCACCTTGGCGCAGATCGTCGCGCGGGAATTGGGCGTGGGCTTTCGCGCGACCTCCGGTCCGGTGGTGGCGAAGGCGGGCGATCTGGCCGCGATCTTGACCAACCTGCAACCGCGCGACGTGTTGTTCATTGACGAAATTCATCGCCTCAATCCGGTGGTGGAAGAAATCCTCTATCCCGCCATGGAAGACTTTCAGTTGGATTTGATCATCGGCGAAGGTCCGGCGGCGCGTTCGGTGCGCATCGATTTGCAACCGTTTACGCTGATCGGCGCGACCACACGTTCGGGGCTGATTTCCACGCCGTTGCGCGATCGTTTCGGCATTCCGCTGCGCCTGGAATTTTATTCGCCCGAAGAATTGGTGGGCATCGTGCAGCGCGGCGGCAGGCTTTTGGGCATCGACATGAGCGAAGACGGCGCGATGGAAATCGCCAAACGGTCGCGGGGCACGCCCCGGGTGGCGGGCCGCCTGCTGCGCCGGGTGCGCGATTTCGCCAATGTTGCCGGGCGCGAAAAGGTGGACGCCCTGGCCGCCGACGCGGCGCTGACGCGCCTGGACGTGGATAAAGCCGGGCTCGACGCCATGGATCGGCGTTATTTGACCTGTATCGCGCAAAATTACGGCGGCGGCCCGGTCGGGGTGGAAACGCTTGCCGCCGCGCTCAGCGAACAGCGCGACACCATCGAAGACGTGATCGAGCCGTATCTTATTCAGCAGGGCCTATTGATGCGCACGCCGCGCGGTCGCGCGCTGACCGCGCAGGCCTATGCGCATTTGGGGCTCATGGCGCCTAAGGCCTTGGCGCAATTGGAATTGATCAGCATCGGCGGTGACGATGATTGAAGCGATCGACATGTCCCCCCGCTTCGATGGCAAGACCTTCGTTTTGCCGATTCGGGTCTATTACGAAGATACCGACGCGGGCGGAGTGGTGTATTACGCCAATTATTTGAAGTTCGCCGAACGCGCACGGACCGAGATGTTGCGCCTGTTGGGCATTGAAAACTCGATCCTGCAAGATCGCCATGGTCTTGCCTTTGTTGTGCGCCATATAGAAGTCGAGTATTTAAGCCCTGCGCGACTCGACGATCTGGTGGAAGTCTATTTAGAGCTGATCAGGGTCGGCGGCGCGTCGTTGGAAGGCGCGCAAGCGATTCGCAAAGACGGCGTGGATTTGATACGCATGACCATCCGTTTGGGGTGTATGAAGCTGGGCGGCGGCCCTGGGCGATTGCCCGATGATATCCGCAAACGCTTGAAGGCGTTTGAGATGGATAGCGAAAACGATAACGACAACCGTGACAGCAACAACGAATGAGTTAAAAACGATGGAAGGCAATGTAATCGACGCGGTGGCCCTGGGTGGGTCGGTTGACGCTTTGGAATTTTCCATGTGGTCGCTATTTTGGCGCGCCGACATGGTGGTGCAAAGCGTGATCTTGATGCTGGTCGGCGCGTCCGTGTGGTGTTGGGCGATCATCTTCGAAAAGGTCACCAACCTGAAAAGACTCAACAGCCAAGCGCAAGAGTTTGAAAAGGGTTTTTGGTCCGGTCAGTCGTTGGATGCGATCTATGACAGGATCAGCAGCCAGCCGCGTGATCCGATGAGTGCGGTGTTCGTTTCCGCCATGCGCGAATGGCGTCGCGCGGCGGAGAAGGGCCACGTCGGTTCGACCATCGCCAACACCAGTTTGGCGGAGCGCATCGATCGTGTCATGCAGATTACCGTGCAGCGCGAGATGGAGCGTGTCGAGCGCTACATGACGTTCCTCGCATCGACCGGGTCTACCGCGCCGTTCATCGGCCTGTTTGGCACGGTGTGGGGCATCATGCATGCGTTCCAATCCATTGCGGTGTCGAAAAACACGTCGCTGGCGGTGGTGGCGCCGGGTATTGCCGAGGCGTTGTTCGCAACGGCGCTCGGCCTGCTGGCCGCTATTCCGGCGGTGTTGGCCTACAACAAAATTTCGCGCGATCTCGACCGTTACGCCAGCCGCTTGGATGGTTTTGCGGTTGAGTTTTCCGCGATCTTGTCGCGCATGATGGAAGAAAAGGCGGCTAGGTAATTATGGCGGGGATGCTTCACCAATCCAATCGTAAAGGTTTCGGCTCGCCGCGCCGTTCCCGGCCCATGTCGGATATCAACGTCACGCCGTTCGTCGACGTGATGTTGGTGCTGTTGATCATCTTCATGGTGACGGCGCCGCTGTTGACCGTGGGCGTGCAGGTCGACCTGCCCAAGACCAAAGCCAAGGCCGTCGCCGGGCAAGATGAACCGCTGGCGGTGAGCATCGATAAGGACGGCTTGATCTATGTGCAAGATACCGCCATGGAACTCGACGCCGTGGTGCCGCGCCTGCAGGCCATTTCGGAAAACAATCCCGAGGTGCGTATTTTTGTGCGCGGCGACGCTACCGTAGGCTATGGCCGGGTGATGGAGCTCATGGGCGTGTTGAACGCTGCGGGGTTTTCGCGCGTGGCGCTGATTACCGAACAAAGTGCGCCCAGCACGCAAAAGAAGAAGTGAGGCCGTTTTGGGGCGCAATGTTATCATTTCGGTATTGCTGCACGCGGTGATCTTCATCGTGGCGTATGTTGGATTGCCGTCCTTTACCGATATTCCGGAGTTGGTGGATGTTCCCATTTCGGTGGAAATCGTCACCGTTTCGGATAAAACCAACATTGTGACCAAGCCGAAGGAATCTTCGGCGAAACCGGATGTTAAACCGACGCCTAAACCGCCCGCGCCGCCGCCCGCGCCGCAAGGTGCGGTCGAACAGCCGCCTGAACCTGCCCCGGTACCGGAAACCTCGGAAGAAAAGGTGGCGTTGCTGCCGCAGCCCGAAACCAAACCTAAGGATGAGGCCAAGCCCAAGCCTGAGCCAAAGCCGGAAGAGCCCAAAAAGACCGAGACGAAAAAACTGTCGCCGGCCCCGGTGCCGCCGCGCAAACCTAAAGCGTCGGACCAATTCGAGGCGGTGCTTAAAACATTGGAAGACCTTAAAAGCGCGCCGACACCCGATAAAACCAAAGAGGACAAGCCGGTCGAGCCTGATTTCGACAAGATGATGGCCGATGCCTTGGAAAGCGATAAACCGCGCACCGATGTCGGGGCGGAAATGACCATTTCTGAAATTGATTTGGTCCGTCAACAAATTCACCGTTGCTGGAACTTGCCTGCGGGGGCGAAGGATGCGCATGAAATGCTGATTTCGATCCGCATTACGATGAACCCCGATGGAACGGTGAGCACGGCGCGGGTGCTCGACAATGCGCGCATGGCCACCGATCCCTTTTATCGCACCATGGCGGAAAGCGCCTTAAGGGCGGTATTGAATCCGCGCTGCCAACCGTTCAAGCTGCCACCGGAAAAGTATGAGCGGTGGCAAAACATGAAACTTAACTTTAACCCTAGGGATATGTTCGGCCTATGACACAGTCGCTGTTTGCCCGCCCGTTTGCCCGCCCGTTTGCTTGTTTGTTTTCGGCACTGGTCATGCTGTCCGTTGCTTTTTGGCATACGGATGCGCACGCAGAGCTTACCATCGACATCACCCGTGGCGTGGTCGAGCCGATGCCTCTTGCGGTGACGGACTTTTACGGTGCGGGGGCGAGCGAGAAGCAATTCGGCGCAGACATTGCGCGTGTCGTCGCCGCCGATTTGGAACGTTCCGGATTGTTCGCACCGATTGATAAAAAGGCCTTCATTCAGACGGGGGAAAGCCTGAACGTGCTGCCGCGTTTCGGCGACTGGCGCATCATCAACGCCCAGGCGTTGGTGCAGGGGCGCGTGGAAATGACCACGGATGGTCGGTTGCGTGTCGAGTTTCGCCTGTGGGATGTGCTCAGTGAAAAACAGATGGTGGGGTTGGCCTATTTCACCGTGCCCAACAACTGGCGGCGCGTGGCGCATATTGTGTCCGACGCCATTTACAAACGCATTACCGGTGAAGAAGGTTATTTCGATACGCGGATCGTTTATATCGCTGAATCAGGTTCTAAGGTGGCGCGCGTTAAACGTCTGGCGATCATGGATCAAGACGGCGAGAACCATCGTTTCCTTACCGACGGGCGTGATCTGGTGTTGACCCCGCGTTTCTCGCCGACGTTGCAGGAAATTACCTACCTCAGTTATTACAAGGGTGTGCCGCGCGTCTATATCTTCAACATCGACAGTGGCCGTCAGGAAGCGCTCGGCGATTTTCCCGGTATGACCTTCGCCCCGCGTTTTTCGCCCGATGGTAAATCGGTGATCTTTTCCATGAGCAAAAATGGCAATTCCGAAATTTACACCCTGGATCTTGCCACCCGCGATGTGCGCCAATTGACCAAACACAGCGCCATCGATACGTCGCCCAGTTTCTCACCGGATGGCCAATATATCGTCTTTAACTCCGACCGTTCCGGCACGCAGCAGTTATATTCGATGAATAAAAACGGCGGCGACGTGAAGCGCATCAGCTTCGGCGATGGGCGGTATGCCACGCCCGTTTGGTCGCCGCGCGGCGATTGGATCGGCTTTACGCGCATGCATAAAGGCACGTTTTACATCGGCGTGATGCGTCCCGATGGCTCCGGCGAACGCCTGCTAACCCAGGGTTTCCTAGTCGAAGCGCCCACTTGGGCACCCAACGGGCGCGTTTTGATGTATTTCCGTCAAGACCGCAATGATAAGCAGGGAAAGGGCGGGAGAACCCGGATTTTCTCCATCGATTTCACGGGAAATAACGAACGAGAAGTCGTTACACCCCTGGATGCATCAGATCCTGCTTGGTCCCCCTTGATTCCTTAGCGGTAACGGCATATAGTCCCAGCTGGAAAAACTCAATAATTCCAGGGGACAGTATGTCCTGGATTAGGGAGCTGGGTCTGTTTTGGGTTATGGAATTGGACGTCTGACGTGGGTATTGATCATACTTGCGGCGGATGTCCTGAACATCACGAGAGTCCCATGATGAGTCATGTGGACGAGTGAATAGGAGATTTCTATGCGTTTTAAAATTCTAAGTTTGGTTGCCGTCGTGGCTCTGGTCGCTGCTTGCGCCACGCCGACGACTGAGTCTGGTTCGGGCGCTGGTGATGGTACGTACACCGGCCCGGGTAGCCAGGCGGATCTGGTTGCCAATGTTGGCGACCGTGTTCAGTTTTGCTTCGATTGTTACGACTTGACGCCTGAAGCCCGTGCAACCCTGCAAAAGCAGGCTGCATGGATGAAGACGAACAGCAATGTTAAGGTCGTCATCGAAGGTCATTGCGACGAACGTGGCACCCGCGAGTACAACCTTGCACTGGGCCATCGTCGTGCGAATGCCGTATACGATTACCTGACGTCTCTCGGCGTTTCGGCTAACCGTATGGCGACCATTTCCTATGGCAAAGAGCGTCCGGAAAATCCGGGTTCTGACGAAACTGCCTGGGCCGCGAACCGTCGTGCGGTTACGATGGTCCGTTAATTTTAGCGCGGTCTTTATAGCCCGCGTCTAAACGTGTGAGGCGTCTGTCCTGTCCGAATTCGGCGCTGGGACAGGCGCCTTACTGTTTTACCCGCCAGGGTTTTTACCCCCAGCCTGGGTTCCTACTCACTGAGATTTGCGTTAACGGTGTTTCGGCCCTAATTTTGCCGGATTGGCGACGCACAGTTCCTTAAATTAATTGGGCCTTAAATTAATTGGGTCTTAAATTGGGGCCTTTAGTCATTCGTTTTGGGATGATGAGCACCCGAAACAAACAAGACGGATCAAGCGCATGACGGTCAATAAAATGAGTTTAGCCTTGGCTTGGGTTGTTTTGACCTGGGCTGTTGCGGTGTTTTTACCTCAACACGTTTTTGCCCAGGATGCCCAAAATTCAGGCCCCCTGATGGATCGCATCGACCGTTTGGAACGCGATATCCGCACCCTCAATCAGCAAATTGCACGCAACCCCGGCGGGGCTGCGCCGTCCTCGGCTTCTGCGGCGTCGGTGTCTAAGGCGCCTGTTTCGGGCGGGGCGCAGTCTGTTGAGTTCAATGATAACGAAGGCATGTTGTCGCGCGTGATGGTGCGTTTGGACGCCCTGGAGGCTGAAGTGCGCGATGCCACTGGCCAATCCGAGAGCCTGTCGTTTCGTATCGATCAGGTGGCCCAAAAATTAGATAAATTGATGGTGGATTTGGATTACCGTCTCGCCCGATTGGAAGGGGGGAGCCCGGACAGTGCGCCGACGCCCTCTGCCGCACCCGCCACGCAAGGCGTGTCCAAAGAGGGCGCAATGCCCCCGGTGGACGACCCAAGCGCTGTGGCGCAAGGCACCGTGAGCAAGGACGGCACCTACGTGCCATCGTCGGAAGAGACCAATGTGTTGGGCTCCATGCCCAAAAATAAACTGGATGCGATTGTCAACAAGGACGGTAAGGCTGCGCCCAGGGCCGAATCTGCAGAAGGCGCCAAGGTTTCCGCCCTGCCCGCAGGCAGCGTGCAAGATCAGTATCGCTTCGCTTTCGACCTGACCCGCCAGGCGCGTTACGACGAAGCCGAACTCGCATTTAAGGTTTTCCTCGACGCCCACGGCAAGGATGACTTGGCGAACAATGCACGCTATTGGCTGGCGGAAACGTATTACGTGCGTAAGCGCTTTAAGGAATCTGCCCAGGCGTTTTTCGAGGCCTATCAAAAGGCTCCCAAAGGTCCGAAGGCTGCGGACTCCTTGTTGAAGCTGGGCATGTCCATGGCGGAATTGGAAAAAACTTCCGAAGCCTGCGCCACCTTTGCCAAGGTGCGCAAAGAATTCTCGCCGCTTAAACCCGAACTTGAACAGGCATTGACCCGCGAGAGCAAGCGCGTCGGCTGCAAATGAGATTTGTCCATGCCCGATCGGGAACGTCGATTTGAAGCCATCGCCGCCGCCGAGTTCGAACGGCTGATGGTTTCGTTTGACGTTAAGCCCGCCGAGCGTGTGGCGGTAGCGGTGTCCGGCGGCGCGGACAGTCTGGCCCTGACCTTGTTGTTGGCCGATTGGGCAGCGGCGCGGGACTGCGAAATCGTCGCCCTGACCGTCGATCACGGCCTGCGGGCGGGGTCCAAAACCGAAGCCCTGCAGGTGGCTTCATGGTTGCGGGATGCAGGCGTTGAACACCACATTTTAAATTGGCAGGGTGGAAATGCCGGTATGCCGGGCATGCAGGCGCGTGCGCGTGATGCCCGTTACGGCCTGATGGCAGGTTGGTGCCGCGCCCATGGGGTCCGGCAGTTGTTTGTCGCCCATCATTTAGGCGATCAGGCCGAAACCTTCGTGATGCGCTTAAAGCGCGCCAGCACGCTGTTCGGCCTTGCGGCAATGGCGTCAAAGCGCGAACGGTATGGTATTTGGCTGTGCCGCCCGTTGCTGGCGGTGCCTAAAACCCGTTTGGTCGCCATGCTCGATCAACGGGGGCAGAAATGGGTGGAAGATCCCTCCAACTTAAATTGTGCGTTTGAACGGGTCCGCACCCGCGCTTTGATTGCAAAATTGCAAGATGAGGGCGTGACGCCGGAGCGTCTGGCCGGTGCGGCGCGGGCGGCGGGGCGGGTGACGGAAATTTTGGATCGCGCCGCGAGCGCGTTTGAGGCGGCGGCGGTTGAACCGCACTTGGATCACGGTTTTGAGGGGGGCTTCGATGTGGATCGGGCTGCCTTTCAAGCGTTGCCCCAGGCTTTGCGGGAACGGGTTTTGAGCCGCTTGCTTAGGTCCTTGGGTGCGCAGGTCTATGCCCCAAGCCCAGCCAAGCTGGAACGGTTGGCCTTGTGGATGGGCGGAAATGTCGCGGGCGGCGCGGCGCGGACCTTGGGCGGATATGTGGTGCGGCGGGGTAAAATGGCATTTACCATTGTGCCGGAACCATCGCGGAAATCCCCTTTACGGGCAAAAAAGCCCGGGTTTTTTGCGTGCGCGCCCTTGCCCCAGGTCGGTAAACGCCTTACATCTCAAGTGTTGGGTAGTGCGCTGGCGCAGACGAAGTGTTGAGGTTTTGCCCAATATCGGCTTTTATCGGGGGAAACCCCCAATCATAATGTTAAGGAAACGACCTTGAACTTCAGCAGAAACATTGTTTTCTGGGTCATTATCGCCTTCTTGCTGTTTGCGCTTTTCAACCTTTTTCAAGGTCCGCAAACCCAGGGCGTCCAGAGCAGCCTCGCTTATTCCGAATTTCTTACCGCCGTTAATGGCGGCGAAGTGCGCGATGTTACGCTTAAACCCACCAAGGGCGGCGGTGTCAGCGTCACGGGTCATTTGGGCGATGGGCGCACGTTCTCCACGTTTGCGCCAGACGATCCCGGCCTAGTGAAGAGTCTGAGCGAAAACAGTGTGCGCATTCAGGCGTCGCCCTCCGATGAAGGCCAGTTCTCTCTGGTCAGCATGTTGGTGTCGATGCTGCCGTTCTTGATTTTGATCGGCATCTGGGTGTTTTTCCTAAAACAAATGCAGGGCGGCGCGGGCGGCAAGGCAATGGGCTTTGGCAAATCCAAGGCCAAGCTGTTGACCGAAAAACAAGGTCGCGTGACGTTTGAAGACGTGGCCGGCATCGACGAAGCCAAACAAGAGCTGGAAGAAATCGTCGAGTTCCTGAAAGACCCGCACAAGTTCCAGCGCCTCGGCGGCAAAATCCCGAAAGGCTGTTTGCTGGTCGGCCCTCCGGGCACCGGCAAGACCCTGTTGGCGCGCGCCATTGCGGGCGAAGCCAACGTGCCGTTCTTCACCATTTCCGGTTCCGACTTCGTGGAAATGTTCGTCGGCGTCGGCGCCTCGCGGGTGCGCGATATGTTCGAGCAGGGCAAAAAGAACGCGCCGTGCATCATCTTCATCGATGAAATCGACGCGGTCGGACGTCATCGCGGCGCAGGTTTGGGCGGCGGTAACGACGAACGCGAACAGACGCTCAACCAGCTGCTGGTGGAAATGGATGGGTTTGAGTCCAACGAAGGCGTGATCTTGATCGCCGCCACCAACCGCCCAGACGTTTTGGACCCGGCGCTGCTGCGTCCCGGTCGGTTCGACCGTCAGGTCACCGTGCCGAACCCGGACATTTTGGGCCGTGAAAAGATCGTCAAGGTGCACATGCGCAAAGTTCCGCTGGCTCCCGATGTGGACCCGCGCACCATCGCGCGTGGCACGCCTGGGTTCTCCGGCGCGGACTTGGCCAACTTGGTCAACGAAGCGGCATTGCTGGCGGCGCGCGCAGGCAAGCGGGTCGTCACCATGTCGGATTTCGAAGCCGCCAAGGACAAGGTCATGATGGGCGCGGAACGTCGCTCCATGGTCATGACGGACGAAGAAAAGAAACTCACCGCTTACCATGAAGCGGGGCATGCCCTGGTCGGCATTCACATGCCCAAGTGCGACCCGTTGCATAAGGTCACGATCATTCCGCGCGGCCGCGCCTTGGGCGTGACCATGAACCTGCCCGAACGCGATCAGTACACGCTTTCAAGGGTGCAGCTGCAATCCAAGCTCGCCATGATGTTCGGCGGGCGTATGGCGGAAGAACTGGTGTTCGGGGTGGATAACATCACTACCGGCGCCGGCAACGACATCCAGCAGGCCACCAACATGGCGCGCCGCATGGTGACCGAGTTCGGTTTTTCCGAAAAGCTGGGGCCGTTGCGTTACAGCGACAATGACGAAGAAATTTTCTTGGGCCACAGCGTTACCCAGCACAAGAACGTTTCGGAAGTCACCGCCAACCTGATCGACCAGGAAGTGCGGCGTTTGATCGATACCGCCGAAGGCGAAGCCCGGCGCATCCTGACCAAACATCGCGATGAACTGGAAACCGTCACCCAGGCGTTGTTGGAATACGAAACTCTGTCGGGCAGCGAAGTTCGCGACCTGATCGCGGGCAAGGGCGTGCATCGCCCCGAACCCGACGACATGCCAACTTCGGGCGGCGCCAAAACATCGGTGCCAAGCTCCGGCAAGGGCAAGGAAAAGAAAGACAGCCCCGGCCTCGGCGCGGAGCCGGTGCCTGAGGCTTGATTAACCCAAAACCGCGAAGCCCCGCCGATCTTATTCGGCGGGGTTTTGCGTTGAGCGACAACATGAACACTTTCGCAGGCCTTTCATTAAACCGCCCCTTGGTCATGGGCGTCGTCAACGCCACGCCGGACAGTTTTTCCGACGGGGGCGAGGCTTATCGCTTCGACGACGCGCTGGCGCGCGCCTATCGCATGCTCGAAGATGGCGCCGACATCATCGACATCGGCGGCGAGAGCACCCGCCCCGGCGCGGCGTTGGTGAGCATCGAAGAAGAAATCCGCCGCACCGTGCCGGTGGTCGAACGTCTGGCGCGCGACGGGGCCAAGGTGTCCATCGACACCCGCCATGCCGACGTGATGCAGGCGGCGCTGGATGCGGGCGCGGTTATCTTAAACGACGTGTCGGCGTTGAGCGGGCCGGGCGCGTTGGCGGTGGCATCGTGTTCGAACGCGGCCATCGTTTTGATGCACATGCAAGGCGAACCCGGCACCATGCAGGCCAACCCGACTTATGCGGATGCGCCCGGCGAGGTGTTGGCGTACCTCAAATCCCGCGTGGCGGCGTGTGAGGCGGTGGGCATCGATCGTGCGCGCATCGCCTTAGACCCCGGCATCGGCTTTGGCAAAACGGCGGCGCACAATCTGCAAATCCTCAAGCGGCTGGACCTCTATCAAGACTTGGGCCTGCCGTTGTTGTTGGGGGTGTCGCGCAAAAGCTTCATCGGCCAAGTGGCGGAGCAATCCGATCCGCAACGGCGTCTGCCCGGCTCGCTGGCGGCGGCGCTGTGGGCGGTGGAGCAGGGGGCAGCTATCGTGCGGGTGCATGACGTGGCCGAAACGGTACAGGCGCTCAAGGTGTGGGCGGCGATAAAAAGCGCCTAAAACGCCTCTTAAAACGCCCCTAAAACGCATATGAAACCCTGTGTAACCAAAATTTACCCCACTTTAAGCCCAGTTGATTTACAAAGAGCGTAACTTTTCTGAAACTTTTTATCGATGAGACCATGACCCGTAAGCTTTTCGGCACCGACGGCATCCGCGGCACCGCCAACCAGCACCCCATGACCGCCCTGACCGCCATGATGGTGGGGCAGGCGGCGGCGTTGCATTTCAAGAACGGCGACCACCGCCACCGGGTGGTGATCGGCAAAGACACACGCCTATCGGGTTATATGCTGGAAAACGCGCTCACCGCCGGGTTTCTGTCTTGCGGTATGGACGTAATGCTGGCCGGCCCCGTGCCGACACCCGCCGTGGCGATGCTGACCCGTTCGCTGCGCGCGGATTTTGGCGTGATGATTTCGGCTTCGCACAATCCGTTTCAAGACAACGGCATCAAGTTTTTCGGTCCCGACGGCTACAAACTGTCCGACGAGGTGGAACTGGAAATTGAATCCCGTATGGATACCAACATGGCGGCGGATTTGGCTCCTGCGGCAGACATCGGCCGCGCCAAGCGCTTGGACGATGTGGTCGGGCGCTACACCGAATACGTTAAACAGACGTTTCCCAAGGGCGCGTCGCTGAGCGGCCTCAAGATCGTTATCGATTGTGCCCACGGCGCGGCCTACAAGGTCGCCCCTGAAGTGCTGTGGGAACTGGGCGCGGACATCGTCAAGATCGGCGTGTCGCCCAATGGCAAAAACATCAACGACGGCTGCGGTTCCACCGCCACCGAGGCGATGCGCAGGGCGGTGCTGGAGCACAAAGCCGATATCGGCATCGCGCTGGATGGCGATGCGGACCGCGTGTTGATCAGCGATGAAAAGGGCCAGCTGGTCGATGGCGATCAATTGATGGGTTTGATTGGCGCGGATTGGCATCGGCGCGGCTTGCTGCGCGGCGGATCGGTGGTGGCCACCGTGATGTCGAATTTAGGGTTGGAAAAGTTTCTCGAAAGCCAGGAATTGGGCCTGCTGCGCACCCCGGTCGGCGATCGCTACGTGGTCGAGGTCATGCGCGCCCAGGGCTGCAACGTGGGCGGCGAGCAATCGGGACATTTGGTGCTGGGCGATTTCGCCACCACCGGCGACGGCCTAGTGGCGGCGCTACAGGTGCTGGCGGTGCTGGTCGCCGGGAACAAACCTGCGTCCGAGGCCTGCCGTCTGTTCGATACCTTTCCGCAATTGCTTAAAAATGTGCGTTATAGCGGCGCGTCGCCGTTGGAACAGGCGAACGTGCAAAAAGCCATCGCCGATGCCGAAGGCCGCTTAAAAGGATCGGGCAGGCTGCTGATCCGCAAATCGGGCACCGAACCGCTGATCCGCGTCATGGCCGAAGGGGAAAACGAAACCCTGGTCACCGCCGTGGTGGACGAACTGGTGAACATTATTGGCCGCGCGGCGGCTTAAGCGCTACACTGCGTTCATGCAAGGACGTGTTCTCATCATAGCCGGGTCCGATAGCGGCGGCGGCGCCGGCATTCAAGCCGACATCAAGGCGGTTACCGCCCTGAACGGGTTCGCCATGACCGCGATCACCGCGTTGACGGCGCAAAATACCTTGGGTGTACATGCCATTCATGAAGTGCCCGAAGCCTTTATCATCCGCCAGATCGAAGTCGTCTTAGAAGACTTAGGCGCCGACGTCATCAAGTTGGGCATGCTGCACCGCGCCTCGGTCATTCATGCCGTGGCCGACGCCTTGGAGCGCCTAGCCCCCGATGTGCGAATGGTCTTGGACCCGGTGATGGTCGCCAAGGGCGGTCATGCGTTGTTGGAGCCCGACGCCATGGCGGCGATGAAAGATCGCCTGCTTCCCAGAGCTTACCTGATTACGCCCAACGTGCCGGAGGCCGAGGCCCTGACCGGAGCCAAGATCGAAAGCGTCGAAGACTTGGCGGTGGCGGGCGACAAGCTGGCGCGCTTGAAGTGCGGCGCGGTATTGGTGAAGGGCGGGCATCTGTCGGGCAACACCGTGACCGATGTGCTGTGGCGGGATGGTTCGCGCCCGCAAGTGTTCACCAGCCCGCGCATCGACACCAACCATACCCACGGCACCGGCTGCACCTTGGCGTCGGCCATCGCCTGCGGTTTGGCGCAAGGCCTGGAGCTTTCGCGGGCGGTCAAGCGTGCGCGCAACTACGTCTACGAGGCTATCCTTACCGCGCCAAAATACGGCCACGGCCACGGCCCGTTGAATCATGCGCATACGGTGGGCGATTATACGGGCGAGTGATATTCCGACGCCGTCATGCGCGGGCTTGAGCCACTGCTGCCCAATTTAACGGTTTCAGTTGTGAGGCAGATTCCAAGAACAACCCTAACTCGTCACCCCCGGACTTGATCCGGGGGTTCATGACTTCAAGTGATGCCTTTAAAGACGTGGATGCCCGTGTCAAGCACGGGCATGACGATTTTTGATTGATTGTATTGTGGAGGTGGCGCGTTTTGATAAACCGGGCAGTCGCGGGCTTGACCCGCGCATCCGCGTTTTTCAGCGGGGGTGACGATCTTTTCGTCACATCACCATCGTTTCATGGCGCGATTGCGCCGCCGCGGGTTCGGTGGTGAGCACGTCGCGCACATGGGTGAGCGCGCCGATCAGCTGTTCGCGGGTGCGCGGCGAGCCGATGCACAGGCGCAGCGCGCGGGGCGTTGGAGCCTGCCCGGCGGTGAAGTTTTCCGAACCGATCAAGATCACATCGCGATCCGCCAAGGCCTCGATGGTGTCTTGCGCGTCGTGGCCTTCGGGCAGTTCCAGCCACAGATGCAGGCTTTCCGACCGGGCGCGGAAATTCAGCCCTGCGAGCAGGTCGGCGGCGATGGCGTTGCGCGCTTTTATTTCTTTGCGGTGCCAATGCAAGATGGCGTGGGCGTCGCCGGAACGGATCCAGCGGGTGGCGATTTCCCCCATCAACGGCGCGATCATCCAGCCGGTGATCTGCACCGTTTGAGAGACGGCGTTGAACAGCGCCTGGGGCGGGCGCAGCAGACCGATGCGCAGCCCCGGCGCGAAGCTCTTGGCAAAGCCGTTGATGTAAACCACGTTGTCCGGGGCAAGTTCGGCCAACGGGGGATTGCGCGTTTCGGGTTGGAAACCATAAACGTCATCTTCGATGATCATCATATTGTGGCGCTTGGCGATGTCGGCAATGGCATGCAGGCGTTTGAGCGACATGGTCGCCGTGGTCGGGTTTTGCAGCACCGGCACCAGATAAGCGACCCGCGCCCCGGTGGCGGCGATGGCGGCCTCGAACGCATCGGGCAAGATGCCTTCGCCGTCCATGGGGACCGGGCGGATGCGCGCGCCTAAGTTCGCCGCCAGCGATGAAAATCCGGGATAGGTCAGTTCTTCGGTCAAGATTACGTCACCGGAACGGATCAACGCCATGGCGGTTGCCGCCATGGCGTGTTGCGCGCCGTGGGTGAGCAGCAGTTCGTCGTCGCGGGTGTTCAAGCCCACTTCGCGGATAAACTCCGCCATGGCCGCGCGATGGTGGGCCATGCCCGGCGCGGGGTTGTAGCGGGTGAGGATTTCCAGCCCTTCGGCCTGGGCAATCTCGGCCAGGGTGCGCGCCAGCGCCGCGCTCTCCGGCCCGGGCGGCGGGCGGTTCATGCTGAGATTGACCCCGGCCAGGGATTCCGTGTGCAGGGCGGCAATAACATTGCTGCCGCCGGAATCGGCATCGGCAAAGGTGGGCTGCGAACCGCACATGTCGAGCAGCGAAGAGCGTGGCGCGGCGAACACCGGGCGTGCCGAGGCATCGAAAACGTAAGTGCCGCTGCCGACCCGTCCGCCGGTCAGGCCGCGGCGCTGCAATTCCTGATAGGCCCGCGTCACGGTGCCGATCGTTACGCCTAAGCGCCACGCCAAATCGCGATGGGTGGGCAATTTTTCCCCCGGGGGCAGGCGGCGCAGGCGAATGTCTTCGCTGATGGCGTCGGCGATGATGCGGTATTTGGGGCCGGAGCGGCCTTCGAGGGCAGGGGTGTATATTGTCATGGCACAATACTCGCGTTGACTCCCAATTGTGTCAAGAATATTTTGGCATTGTCTCTTGTTTAAGGAGGTTTTGTGCCATGGTACACGATAATTGTACCGATACAATTTACGGAGATGGATTGTCCCAGGGGATATCCCAGGCCGTGTCCCAGGCCGTGTCCCAGGCCGTATCCTTGTCGTGGCGCGGCTGGCTCGAAGATGGCAAACGCTTGATCGTCGCCGAGTTTGCGCGGGCATTTGCTCCGATGCTCATGTGGCAGCGTCGCGTCCATACGCGCCGCCACCTGATCACGCTGGATGCGCACCTGTTGGCCGATGTGGGCCTGACCCGCGCCCAGGCGCTCAACGAGGCGCAGAAGCCCTTTTGGGTGGAGTGAATGGGCATGGTGGCCGGGATGGATATTGACTTTTTTCCTAATATGGATTATATTTCCTACTTTCCAAACTGTAATCGGGAGGTAGCGATGGGCGACGATCTTTTCATGCCGGAAAACTATGACGAGAACGAAAACATGGAGGAGGCCAACGAGGCATGGGAGCCGCTTGTCCAAGAAGCCCCCGTCGTCACGCCGCCGCGCGCCTGCTTCAACGCCCTGCGCCACGGCCTGTTTTCCCAGACGGTGGTGCTGCCGGGTGAAGACGGCGCGGCTTACGAGCGGCTGTTCAAAAAACTCAAACGCGATTTGCAGCCCACCGGGACGCTGGAAAACGAATTGGTGCGCCGCATTGCCGATACGTGGTGGCGCATGATGCGCGTGGCGGCCATCGAGGCCGGGTTCCTCAACCCCGATTGGGATGGCGATGTCACTCCGCGGCTGCGGATTTCGCGCATCAGCACGTTCCCGGCGATCAATTCCTTCGCCGTCGCTATCAACGAAAGCGAAACCCTGGACCGTCTGGGCCGTTACGAGGGCCGCCTGGAGCGCGCCCTTGCGCGATTGTTGGCGACCTTGTCAAAAACGCAGGAAATGCGTCGAAAAACGGCCCAAAATCGCTCAAAAACCCCCTCGGCGATGGAGAGTTCAAAAAATTAACACCTTGAAAAATCAAGATAAAACCGAGTTCGATCCGTCACTTTTTTTTACGATCCCTGCCCAGGAGGCTTTTTTATGACCATCGCCTACGCCATCGAACCCGGCCTGAGCGTGGAGGAATTCATCGACGTGCTCAGGCGTTCGACCCTGGCCGAGCGGCGGCCGGTGGACGATCGTGTGCGCATCGCCAAAATGCTCAACCATGCGGGGCTGATCGTCACCGCGCGCGACGGTTTGGGATCGCTGGTCGGCGTGGCGCGCGCAGTCACCGATTTCAGCTATTGTTGTTACCTCTCCGACCTCGCGGTGGATCAGGCCTTTCAGGGCCGGGGCATCGGCCTTGCCCTGATGAAGCGCGTGCGCGCCGAAGCGGGCGAGCAGGCGATGTTCTTGCTGTTGTCCGCGCCCGGTGCGATGACCTACTACCCCCAGGCGGGGCTCAGCCCCTTCGACAACTGCTTCGGCCTGCGTGGGCCGTGGCCTGAAACCTAAATCCGTGGAGTGACCGTCATGAGCCAAACCCTGCCCCTTTATCAGATCGACTCCTTCGCCACGGAAGTCTTTCGCGGCAATCCCGCCGCCGTGTGTGTGCTCGATGTGTGGCCGACGGACGATGTTATGCAGGCCGTGGCGGCGGAAAACAATTTGTCGGAAACGGCGTTTTTAGGCCCGGATAAAACGGGTACCGCAAATTACGAGTTGCGGTGGTTCACGCCCAAAGCGGAGGTGGACCTGTGCGGCCATGCAACCCTGGCCACCGCCTGGGTGTTGTTTTTCGAACGGGGCCACGGCGAAAATACCGTTCGTTTTTTGACCAAGAGCGGCATCTTGACCGTGGCGCGCGGCGATGATGGTGTGCTGACCATGGATTTTCCCCAAAACAAGGTCATGCCCGCGCCGCACCCCGAAGAGCTGCTCCGCGCGTTCGGCCACCCGGTGCTCGAATTCTGCAAGGCCAAGAACGGTATGGTGCTGGCGCTGATCAAGGACGCGCCCGCGGTGCGCCAGCTCGAGCCGGTGATGCGCGCGGTAGCGGAGTTGAGCGATCACGGCCTGATCGTCACCGCGCCGGGGGGCGGTGACGACGGCGACGTCGATTTTGTGTCGCGCTTCTTCGCCCCGCGCCTCGGCATTCCCGAAGATCCGGTGACCGGCTCGGCGCATACCGTGCTGGCGCCGTATTGGGCCAGACGCTTGGGTAAGACGGCGATGCGCGCGCGCCAGGTTTCCCGCCGTGGCGGCGATTTGGGCTGCGAGATCGAGGGGGAGCGGGTTAAAATTTCTGGGCGCGCGGTGCTTTTTATGAAGGGCGAAATGGTGCTGCCATAGAGTTGGTTGTATTACATTCAGGATAAGTTCAGGCGGGTGGCGATAGACTAAAGGCTATGATAACGTGTTGGCGGGCGGCCGTTAACTGAGGATAGAAGACCTTGATGAAACGCATTTTTATCGCTTTATCCGTTATGCTGGCGCTCGTGATTTCGGATGCGGTGTCGGGGGGCGGCGCGCGCGCCGAATTTCTGGGCGACAACTCCCATGTGCAGTTGCGTCACATCATGGCCAGTGTGCAGCCCAAACCCGGCGCTTTGATCCCTGAGGTGCGGCCCATGACGCCGGTGATGACGGTGCCAAAGGCCGCCGATGTGGCTACGGTGTGCCAGTTGGCGCCCCGCGCGGCGGAAGCGATTTTGCATTATTTCCAAAAAAACCCGGCGCCGCTGATGGCGAACCGTCACATCAACATCGATGCGGTGAATGCTAAACACGCCGACATTGCGGCTTTCGTAAATCGCGCCTTGGGCAAAAATATGGTGAGTGAGGTGTATCTGGTCGAAGGCGGCGGCGACAGCATGGCCACCGGCACTTCGGCACGTCTGCCCTTTGCGCAAATTCAGGGCTGCTCGCGCGTTTTGGAAGAATACGAGCAGCGCATGAAGCAACTGCTTGACGGCGAAAAGAAGAAATAATCGCCGGGGTTCCTTTTGCGTTTAAGCCATTTTGCACACAAGAAAGACTCCATTAAGGATCAATCGGTAGTGTTATCGGGATATTGGATTACGATTCTGGTCGATTCGCTGTGACCGGTTTGGCGTGATGCCATCGACTCGTGATGTGATTGGTCGATGAATCCGGAAAGGGGGCTTGAAGTGAACCGCACCAGTTTGCGCATCGTCGCTGCGATTTTCGCCTTGGGCGGATTGAGCGCATGCGGCGCCATTCAAGACAGTCAAATCTTCAAGCCGCAATTTTGGGATTTAAACAATAGCACCGGCCAGATTCCTCAAAATGACGAAGCCGAACTGGGTTTGGCTGAATTGGCGAAGGGCGACAATGTTCTCGCGCAGACGCACTTTGATAGGGCGCTGAAGGCCTATCCCAACGACGTGCATGCGCTATATGGCTCGGCGGTGAATTACCAAAATATGGGTCAGGAGGCCCGCGCTCGGCAGTATTATGAACAAATCCTGGCGCTCAATCCTGCTCCGCAGGATGAAATTTTGATTTGGGCGGACAAACAAACCCGTCCCATTACCGATATTGCCCAGGTCAATATGCAGTTGCTGCAGAGCGGGGCCATGGCTCCGCTGCCCGGCGCGCCGATGGACGTGCAGCAGCCGGGGGTGCAGCAAGGTATGGCTTTGCCGCAATCGCAGCTGTATGTGCAGCCGCAAGCGCAGGCTCCGGTCTCGGCTCAGCAGGCGGCTATGCCGATGTTTAAGGATGCCGATCTCAACATTGTTGCGCGGTTTAAAGCGGTGCGGTCGCTTTTGGAAGAAGGCCTGCTGACTCAGGAAGAATTCGTGCAGCGCCGCCAGGCGAATTTGGGCGCGTTGTTGCCCATGACGGCTCAGGCTCCGGCGACGGGCATTGATCGTCCGGTACCGGCGGTGGATCAGATTTCAAACCGTCTGCGCGCCATCAGTCGGGCGTTGGAGATGCGCGCGTTGTCGCCCGCACAATATACGTCTGAACGCTCCATGATTTTGGATGCTTTGATGCCGGCCAATCCCACGTCCGTTACTAATCCCGCGCCACCGCCCAAGGGGCTGATGGAAGCGGCGGATGGGGTGCGGCGTTTGGAACTGCTGAAAGAAGCGGATCTCATTACGTCGGATGAATATGCTAAGGAGCGCGCCGCGATTGAGGGTTCCATGAATCCTGCTGCCGTGTCTTCCTCAGGGGGGGCGTCGCAATCCAAGAGCGCAGGCGGGAATGGCGCTACGCAAAATATGTCGGGCTTTCAACCCGCTGTGCATCTGGCGTCGTATCGCCAACAGGGCGCGGCCGAAAAAGGTTGGGCGGAACTTTCCAAACGCTTCAACCAGCTTTCGGGATTGCAGCCCAGCATCGAACGTGTCGATCTTGGCGCGACCAAGGGCGTGTTTTATCGCTTGAAGGCGGGGCCGTTGCCGTCCAACGGTGCTGCCGTCGAGTTGTGCGGCAAGCTGAAAGCTGCGCGCCAGTATTGTGAACCGACCACCATCAACTTTGGTTGAGGCTCGGTCTTGTCATTGGTGGGGTGGCCGTGAGTCCTGCGTCAGTTCATAACCGGCGCGCCGCCGCCGCGCGGTGAAACGGTAAGGGTCACCTTGGCGCCGCTGATCGTCGCCTTTTCCAATTGGATCGAAAGCACCCGGCCTTGCCGTTCATAGGTCAGCACGCTCATCATGGCGCGTACCGAGGTGATTTCCTGCCAGCCGAAGCTGGGCAGTTCCTGTTTGTAGAAGTCAAACATGGTATCGCTGTCATGCTTGGTGTCGATGCCTAATTGGCCAAACCAACCTTCGCCGCCGCCAAACACAATGGTGCGGTTGACGTCCATTCGCGCGCCGGAAGGAACGGGAATATCGGGAAAACGATTGAAGGCTTTTTCGGGCATTGCGCCATCTTGGCCCGCCGATTGCGTTTGTGCCTCCATCGTGTTGCCGGAACCCAGCATTCCGCTTTGGGAGCAGGCTCCTAAAACCAGTGAAGTGGCGGCAATGGTGAAAAGATTCGCAAATTTCGGCATCGCCATCGGTGTTATATCCCCTCAATTATGGCCAGTGATGCGGTATGATAGCAGATGTTGTGGTTGTTGTGGTTTGTCTAAGCTATATCATCCTATCGGTGTTTTCTATACTGGCGATCCCTTGTTTTAAAAGGCTTTCAGCACTATACTGCCCGGCCTTGGCTGAGCAAGCGTCAACGTTCGTGCAACGTATCAGGGCGCGGTTCGATCGCCAAATTCAAGGTTATGATTTTTTTTGTTTTTTAGGTTTGACATAGGTCGGTTCGGGGCCTAAAACCCCCTTCGTCGCGACGGACAGGGGTTCGGTTTCACCGATCTTCGGGTTTGTCGCGGTTTTTTGTCGG
>JANLGW010000124.1 GCA_024653965.1 Rhodospirillales bacterium | reverse complement strand
ACGTCCACGCCTTGCACCGGTTCATCCAGCACCAGTAAATCGGGTTCGCGCAGCAATGCTCGCGCCAGCATGACGCGCTGTAATTCGCCGCCCGAAATGCCCTGCATGGGAAAATGCATCACATGCCCTGCCCCGGCTTCGATCAGCGCTGCGTTAATATCAGCGTCTTTGTTAGCTGCACCCAACTGTAAAAACCGCCCCACCGTCAGCGGCAGCGATGGATCGATGCTAAGACGCTGCGGCATGTAACCGATGCGCAGGCCTTTTTTTTGCGTCACAGAACCTTTGGCCGGTTTTACCAAACCCAACAGCGCACGCACCAACGACGTCTTGCCCGCACCATTGGGGCCGATCAACGTCACAATTTCACCAGCACGCACGGTAACACTCGCCCCGGTCAGCACCGCATGGCCGCCAAAACGCACTTCGACATCCGTTGCCGTGATCAATACAGAGGCATCATCCATGATGATCATGGCTGCGACACTTGGCGCACAGCCCCTCCAACTCGACGGTCGGGTGTTCCACCGTGAATCCCGCAGCACTCGCACCCGCGTGAATGGCGGTGTCGATACGCCGATCCAGCAATTCTGCCGTGGCTCCACAATCTCTGCAAATGAGAAACTGGCCGTCATGATCTCGTTCGGGCGCGGTGCAGCCGATATAAGCGTTGAGACGCTCGATACGATGGATCAGCCCCTGCGCCAACAAAAATTCCAAAGCGCGATAAACGGTTGGCGGCTGAGCCCTTTTCCGACTATTGCCTAAGTGTTCCAAAATTTCATAGGCCCCCACGGGGCGATGATTGCGCCACACCAACTCCAACACCCGGCGGCGAACGTCCGTCAGCCGTGCGCCGCGTTCCTGGCAAATGGACTCGGCCTGCTTTAAGGCTACATCAACGCAATGGGCATGGTCATGCCCAGGCTCGGGAAAAGCCCCCAACAAAGCGGGCGCGACAGACGCAGGTGAGACCTTACGCGACATTTTGATCGTTCCATCAATCGAAATACATTAGGTTATGTTATAACACTTTATCCTTGACCAGCAATTGTTATAACATAACATACGTCATCCGCTTGCTCGTCGAACTCCATGAGGCTTCAAGACATGTCGCGCCCATTGCTGTCATTTTCATTCACACGCTTGGCACAAGGTGTCGCAACGGCATTTTTCGTCCTGTTTGCACTTCACGCGCCCGCCCTCGCCGCGCCCAAGGTCGTGACTTCGATCCGCCCTGTGCAGGCGCTGGTTTACGCCGTCATGGGTGAAACTGGCCTGCCCGACGTGTTGCTGGAACCTGGCGTTTCGCCTCACACGTTTGCGCTTAAACCTTCTCAGGCGCAAATGCTGCAAAGCGCCGACCTCATCTTTTGGATCGGGCCTGCCTTGGAAACAGCCTTGGAAGACCCATTGAAAAGCCTGGGCGCAAACGCGAACGTGGTGCGATTGATCGACGCGCCGGGCCTTAATCTATTGCACTATGAAACGGACGCGCCCGAAGATGCAGATGGGCACGACCATGGCCCCGTGGATCCGCACGTCTGGCTATCGCCCAATAATGCCATCGCCATGATCGATAAGATTGAGGCCGAGCTTTCACGGCTTACTCCCGGCAATGCGGAGATATACGCCAAGAATGCCAAAGTGGCGAAAAACCGCTTAAAACTGCTGGTTAAAAAGATGGACGAGGTTCTGTCACATACCCGAAGCATCCCCTACATGGTGCAGCATGACGGTTTTGGATATATCGCCCGCGATTTCGGCATGAACGAGGTCGGCCACCTGCAAACCATGCCCGGACGCGAACCCGGCGCCAAGCACATCACCCAAATCCGCGAGGCAATCGCCAATCAAGGCGTCGTATGCCTGTTCACCGAACCGCAATTCACCCCTGCCCTGGCCCAACGTTTGCAGGAAGAAACCGGCATCCGCCTAGGCGAACTGGATGCTTTAGGGGGGGCGCTGGAAATGTCGCCAACGCTGCATGTGCGCATCATTCAGCAATTGGTGCTCAGCATGGATCAATGCCTTTATGCCAAGCCAGTTGACACGCCCCCCAAGCAATGACGAAATAGCCCCATGAGCAACGATTACCCAACCTCGCCCGAGATCGCCGCCCAGGTGGCCGGTGCGCTAAAATACACCGCCGACGGCTTGGTCGCCGCCATCGCCCAGCAGTTCGATTCAGGCGAAGTGCTGATGATGGCGTGGATGAACCGTGACGCCGTCAAAGAAACGCTGACCACCGGACGTGTGTGTTACTTCTCGCGCTCACGCGGCAAACTGTGGCGCAAGGGCGAAAGCTCCGGTCAGGTGCAAACGCTAAAGGATTTCCGCTGGGACTGCGATGCCGACACGGTACTTTTGCAAGTCGACCAACAAGGCGTCGCGTGCCACACCGGGCGGCATAACTGCTTTTTCAATGCCGTGCGTGATGAAAAAACAGCCGTCATTGCCGATGTGCTCGTGAACCCCGACGATCTCTATCGCTAAAGCCTGATGGCCAAGGACGCACCAGCGCTGCCCACCGCCATCGCCGTCACCGTGCTGACCGGTTTTCTGGGCTCGGGCAAAACCACCCTGCTCAACCACCTGCTGAACGACCCGGCGCTGGGCGACGTGGCGGTGCTGATCAATGAATTCGGCGACGTTTCCATCGACCATCTGTTGGTGGAAAAAATCGACGAAACCACGGTGTTGCTGGAAAGCGGCTGTGTGTGCTGTTCGATACGCGGCGATCTGGTCGAAGCCATGCGCGGCTTGATCGCTAAACGGGCCGACGGACGTGTGCCCACCTTTTCGCGCCTCATCATCGAAACCACCGGTCTGGCCGATCCGGCACCCATCGTGCATACCTTAATGTCGGACCCCATCATCGCCGGGCAATACCGCTTGGACGGTTTAGTGACGTGCGTGGATGCGCTGCTGGGCGCAAAGACCTTGGACAACCATCCCGAAGCAGTCAAACAGGCCGCCATCGCCGACCGCATCGTGCTGACCAAGACCGACTTAGCCGATGCAAAAGACGTTGATGATCTCAAGGTGCGGCTTGAAGCATTGAACCCTGCCGCGCCCATTCTTAACGCTGTCATGGGTAATGTGGCAGCCCACCACCTGATCAACGCCGGACTGTTCGACGAACGCTTCGTGCCGCATGTGGAGCACTGGCTGGGCCATGACGCGATCAAACACGCGGGACATAACCATAACACGGCCATCCGTACCTTCGTTTTAGAAGCCGACGGACCGCTCGATTTCATGGTGTTTCAAGACTGGTTGGAAACCTTGCTCGCCACCCAGGGTGCAAATGTTTTGCGCATCAAAGGCGTGCTGGAGGTCAAGGACGTGGACCGCCCCATCGCCATACACGGGGTACAGCATGTGTTTCACCCACCCGCCGCGTTGCCAAGTTGGGACGGCATAGAGCGCGTCTCGCGCATTGTTTTCATCACGCAGAACTTAAGCGCCAACGCAGTGCGCGCCACATTTCAAAAATATTTTCCGGAACAATTAAAAACGATCGCACTCTAAGGCCTAAACGCCATGATCCAGCAAGATGCGCATTGCGCCGGTTTCGCTCATCAAATTCTGCAAAAAACCGTAAGCCTCCGCGTCTAAGCTTAAATAATTCACCGCGACGATGCTTTCGCCGGAGCGCACGACGCGCGCAGGCAAATTGACTTGGTGCAAATTGCGCGTGCTGCGCCCTAGTCCCACGACCGTCACTAAAGATCCGGTGCTGAGCATGCCTTCATAATCGTCAAGAAAAAAACCGCCCATGGACCAGTTGGCGGTTTTATAGGTCTGCCCGCCAAAACGGACCACCAGTTCCATCCGGGTAATCCGAGGATGGACGCGGCGATCTTCGCCTACTGCTGTGGCTTCGCTCTCGATGTTCGTTCCCATAAATACCCACACCCCGCCCCTACCCGGCAATGCTACCCGATAACCAGAAAATTATGCAACGCGCATTGGGGCTTGGCAGCATTGTACATCTTTTTCGGCCCAATCGTGTGATTTCCATCACAGCGCCCCCAAGGTCCCACTTATTTGGTAAAAGTCCGAAATCGATAATCCATATTAGGGATACCCCTTCCACAGCGTCCGCCTATAATGTGAATTATAATACTTAAAAAAAGAGACCTCCCATGACAAAACAAAACTCAAGATCCTCTCCTGAGAAGCCGAAAAAACAAGCCGATTCCGACGTTAAAACCCTGACGATGATTGTCGTTGGCCTGGGCGGCATCTTGCTACTGATCGGTGGTATGATCGGCGCATACAGCTACTTGAACGCCCCCGACGAACAAAAAACCGCGCAAAAACAATCCTCCTCCATCAGCGCCCCCCCCTCGCCCAACGCGCAAAATTTAAATCCGACCGCGCCCGGCACCGGCCAAGATGTCACAAGCATCAGCGCATTTGAAGGGCCGCGCTCCACCTTCAATCCGGCCACCGCCTACGAGCCCGGCGAAGTGATCTTGGTTGATCCACCAAAAGGATTTGAAGACAAAATCCGCGCCCAAGGCTTTCACGTCACGGAACACATACGCCTCACCAGCATGAACCTCGGCCTAGTGCGTGTCGCCACTCCGGCTGGCATGAACGTCCCGGACGCCATCCGGTTGCTGTCGCGCGAACTGCCGGGCGTAACCATCGACGCCAACACGCATTTCGATCCTTCTCAAGGCGCCAACATCGACCGCGCCAGCGCCAATCCCCGCGCCGTCGCGGGCTGGGAAAGCCTTTCTCCCACCTGCGGCAAGGGGCTGGTAATCGGGCAGATCGATTCCGGCGTCGATGTCAGCCACCCCGCACTCAAGAGCAGCGACATCACCTACCGTTCCTTCTCCAAGCCCGGTCGTCAGCCGGGTCCGCCCGACCACGGCACCTCGGTCGCCGCCATGTTGGTGGGCAGCGCCGAATGGGGCGGATTGATGCCGGGGGCAAAGCTTTATGCCGCCAATATGTTTGAAACGGACGAGACCGGAAAAAGCGTCGGCTCCGCCGTTGGATTGCTGCAATCCATCGACTGGCTGATGAGCCAGAATGTCAACGCCATCAACCTATCCATTGCAGGCGACGACAACGAAGTCGTGCGTAAAGCCTTCGGTGCAGCAAAACGTCAAAACATGATACTGGTCGCCGCCGTCGGAAACTGGGGGAGCGCCGACAAACCGGCCTATCCCGCCGCGTATGATTACGTTGTCGCGGTGACGGCCACCAAGGGCGAAGAATTGGTTTACAGCCACGCCAATTCGGGAAAATACGTCGATTTTTCCGCGCCGGGCGTGGGCATCTACACGGCGCTGCCCGGCGGCGGCGGCAAACCGCAAAGCGGCACCTCGTTCGCCACCCCTTACATCACGGTAATGGCGGCAATCTTAGCTCATGCGGGCAAAACGCCGGATGCCGATGCCTTACGCCGATTGTTGAGTGGGGCAACACGCGACTTAGGGACACCCGGCAAGGACGATATCTTCGGCTTGGGCTCGGTCAAAGCAAAACCGGTCTGCCAAAGCTAACGCCTAGCGTGATGCTTCCGAAATACGTTGCATTAAGGCAACGTATTTCGGAAGCATCACGCTAGATTCAATACTTAGTGGCCTGCTTATCCCAGAAATTACGTGTAACGTATTTCTGGGGCAGGACACTTAACAGACCGGCTTGCCGTTGGTCGTTTTAGAGAAAACCTTAACGATCTAAGAACCCGCCGAAGCCACACCCTTCGTGCTGCTCGCAGCGCCGCCCAAAGCTTTCTCCAACGTGGCTAATAAATCACCCCCGTCGAAGGGTTTTTCCAACGTATAATCGGCACCGAACAACTGGGCCGCTTGAAAGAAATTTTTACGCACAATATCCCCGCCGCCGGAAATGGCGATGATAGCCAACCTAGGAAAATCACGTTTTAGTTCACGGATCGTTTCAAGCCCTTCTTTGTTGGGCATGATCAAATCCACGATGGCAACATCAAACGGGTTGGCGCGCTGAAGGCTTAAGCCTACTTCAGCGTCACTGGCATCCGAAACCTCATGCCCCACGCCTTCAATAACCGCGCGGATCGAGGTGCGGACAAATTTGTCGTCGTCAATTACGAGAATTCGGCTCATTTGCACTCCATGCACGTTTTTTTATTGTTTTACACGTGCCCACCTACTCCAGAATCCTAGTCCAATTCCGCGCCATACGGATATTACCCATATGGATGAGAGAGGACGGGAAGAACAGAGCGTGCAGCCTTGGCCGAAACCTTATTTTATCTCTATGGAGTTTTAACAATATCCATTAATAACAATGAGCTATCACAATCTTCATTCATGGATCAAATTAATTTGGCGAACGCCCCTCGTGGTGCGCCAAAACGACCTCGGCAAAAGACCTGACCCGCTCGTCCGCGTGGTTGAGCAGTTCACGCACCAAAGGAACGGATTGCTCGGGCAATGGCGGGCCAATGTCGTTGATCAGGGCGATCAATTCGTTGCATCGCAACGCATCTTGCTCCTTGCTCAACGCCACAAACAAGGCGGGCATGGCTTTAGTCCCCATCTGAACCAAAGTCCCATAGGCTCTGGAGCGGATATCCCAGTTGTCGTCCCGCGCCAGAACCAACAACGGTTCAAGCAGGCCATCCACCGGGCCGTCCATCTGGCTTAAGGCAAAAACGGCTTCAGCACGAACCTGTTTGTCTTGATCACGCAAAGCCTGATGCAAGGCCGGAATGGCCGCCGCCGCTTGTTTGCCGAACCGCCCCAAAGCATAGGCGGATTTGGCGCGCACCTCGGCGCTGCCGTCCGTCAGCATCCCCATCAAGGTTGGAGCCGCCGAACTGGCGGGGTAACCGATACGACCAATCGCGATGAGCGCCCCGCTCCGCACGGCGGCATTTTTATCGTTTAACGCTTCGATCAATTGCGGTACGGCATCGGCCCCAAAACGGCCCAAGGTTAGGGTAAGCGCATCGTACAGGCGCGCTTCTTTTTCGTCCAACAAAGCAATCAGTGCGGGCGTAACAGACGCGGCCCGCGTACCCATCACATAGAGGGCGGAAAGCGCCGCCATGCGCACGTTTGCATCATCATCTTTCAGCACTTCGCCCAAGGCAGGAACCGCGTCTCCGGCCTTGCGTCCGATCTTGCCTAATGCCGTGGCGACGGCGACACGCGTGAACGCATCGCCCTTCTTCAACGCCTCGATCAAAACAGGCGTCGCCTTAAATGCTTTTGATCTGACTTTCGACAACGCCTCGGCCGCTTGCTCGCGCACGGCTTGATCCGCGCTATTCAATTGTTCGACGTATTGTTTCACCCGGCTGGCTTGAGCATCTTCCACCGCCCGCGCCCGTGTCTGCATTTCGGCGGGGGTCGGCGCGGCGCTCGACGAATGCGGGGAGGCAAAAGAAACAATGAATATGGCGGTAAGCAGAAAGAATATCCGTGGCATGATTGTTCCTTGCGTAACAACAATTGTCCCCAGATTTCCCGCTCAATAATTTTTAGCGCAGCGCAAATTAATGCAGGCTGAATGGCCTGCTCCGAAAGGCGGGCGCAACTGTTTATGACGTGACGATGGAGAAAATGGTGACCCCGGCAGGGCTCGAACCTGCGACCGCCGGATTAGAAATCCGATGCTCTATCCAGCTGAGCTACGGGGCCTTGGGATGGGAGTGGAGCGGGTCCGAAAGCCGAATGAAGCGGCGGCGTTAACGCACCCGGTTGTAGGCAAAACGGTCGGCGTAGGCTCTCAACAACAGCTTCGGCGCGCGCGCGGCAATCACTTCGGCATCAAGGCCGATCCGTTCGGCATACGCCTGAGCGGCTGCGGCGCTATCGAAGCGCAATTTCACCTGGGCGCGCATATCGCCGGAACCGGCCCAGCCCATCAACGGGTCCAGGGATTTGGCTTCGACAGGCTCGAACTCCAGCACCCATTTTTTGGTACTCGCCTTGCCCGACTGCATCGCGTTTTTAGCCGGTTTGTAGATGCGTGCGTTCGCCATGCTGCTCAATCTCCGTTTCCTGGCCCCGTTATTTGGCCTCGTTATTTTGGCCCCAGTGAACTGATTTTTATGCGTTTTGCTCGGCAATTCAAGCCGGATTAATGGTCGGGGAGACAGGATTCGAACCTGCGACCCTCTGGTCCCAAACCAGATGCGCTACCAGACTGCGCCACTCCCCGACGCTTGGGTTTCTAGGCTTTCGAGGCGTTTTAAGCAACCCCTAAAAGGTTCAAAACGGGAACTTTGTAGGCAATAACAATTCAGCCATCGTTAAGGTGAAAATGCTTAGATTTCCGCCATGATCTGGAAAACTGCCCTTATTACGCTCGTGTCCACGTTGCTGATCGCCATTTTGGCGCTGCGATCACAACAGGAAAATGCCAGCGGGCAGCGCATGGCCACCCCCGCCCCAGGATGGGGGGGCGACGGCAGCGCCATGAGCGTTACGGGCGCCAGCACCAGTTGGACGGGATCCGGTCAACGCGGCGATTGGGGACGTTACGGTTATGCTCCCGGCGCGGGCTCCGGCTCCATGAACATCACCGGCGCCAGCAGCAGCTATTCAAGCGGCGGTCAGCGTGGCAACTGGGGCGAACACGACGACGACGGTTATGGCGACCATGACGGCGGCGGCGGTGGAGACGACGACGGTTATGGCGACCATGACGGCGGCGGCGGTGGAGACGACGACTGATGAACCGATCCACCTCCCAGCCCAAAAAACCCTCGGCGGCATCATTAGGCTTTTTAATGATCTGGCACGGCGTGTTTTCAGGCGGCTTTTTGGTGGCAATGCTCACCGGAAACGGGGCCTACGATGCCCACGTTTTTGCCGGGGTCGTGGTCATCTTCGCCATCGGGTTGCGTTTGCTGGTGGGAACCGCTACGCCTAAGACGCACGTGCTGTCGTTTCCCGTTCCCGATCCCGCGACGTTATTTAAAGGCTCGAACGGCGTGCGGCGCTTTATCTCCCATACCTTAGGCCTCATCATGCTCGCCATGAGCGCGGCGGCGGCGTTGACGGGCTGGTATTCACGCACCGACACCGAAATCCATAGCGCCATTTCCTATATGGCCTTAAGTCTAATCGGCGGGCATGTGGTTTTGGTGATGGTGATGCAGGGCTGGAAAAGGATTGAATCCGCCGTCCGGGCAAAATCTTAAATCCTTAAAGCGACGGACTTTCAACGATCTTAAAGTTTTGATCCGGAGCAAAAACGATCCGCGCACGCATCTCTGGATTAAGATAAACCGTGCCCTCGTCGTCCACCAGCACGGCGTATTTGACCCCCATCCTTAACGCAATACGATGCCAATCTTGAGGCCCCGCCACGATCAAGGCCGTGGAAGCGCCATCCAGCAACGCGCCATTATCGCCGATGACGGTCGCCGAGACGATATGATTGACGGGCATGCCGTCGCGCGGATCGATAATGTGGGCATACCGCACGCCATCCACCTCGCGGAACCGTTCGTAATTTCCCGACGTATAGACATCCTCGCCAGAGACAAGCGCCAAGGTGGCGATAACACCCCAAGCTTTTGGATCACGGATACCGATTTTCCAGGGCGTATCACCGATGGAGCCGAGCGTATTGATGTTGCCACCCGCGTTGATCAGGGCGTTTTTCACGCCCATTTCCTTTAACACCTGTTCCGCACGGTCCAAGGCAACACCCTTAGCAAAGCCGCCAAAATCAAGCTGTACGAAACGATTGGTGCTGGATACGACATCGCCTTCGATATGCACGTCGTCCATTGAGGGGTGCTGGGCCGCCAACTCACGAATGGCCGCTAAATCAGGCAGCGCGCCGTGGGGCTTTTCATCCGCATGAAATCCCCACGCACCAATCAATTTGCCGATGGCGGGGTTGAACAGACCGTCGCTTAACTCATAAAGCACCTTGGCCTGTGCGATCAGCGGCGACAAAAACGGCGTCACAGTTTTGCTTTGTCCGGCGGCAAACGCGGCGTTCAGATCAACCAACTCGCCCGATTTCCAGGCGTGCCAATCCTTGTGCATATGTTGAAATTCACGCTCCAAACGAGCGGTAGCCGCTTCAAGCTTGGCGACGTCTTCGCCGCGCACGGTGATATCAACCTTGGTGCCAAACACATAAAGCGTGGACGTTTGCCCATTTGGCGTATCGCGGGTCGCGTCCTCGCCACACGCCACCAGCCCCCACACCGCGGCAACAACCCAGGAAAGGCGTACAATTGATTTTCTCGTCTGCATCAACATGGCGGGGTCCACTCGCGGATCAGCGCAACAATTGGTCGCCGACCTGAATGCCCAACTCTTTTACCGTTCCAGCGGGCAGTTCCAGCACGTAGCTCACTTCACCGGGAGCTGGAATCAAATCTTCGCTCAACGGCTGGGCGTTTTGTTTGACAAAAAAGATCGTTCCTGAACGGCCTGCAAATAGCATATCGAGCGGAATCAGAGTGTTTTTCATCCACATGGCAATGCGCCGGGGCGGTTTATAGATAAACAGCATACCCGCCCCCTTGGGCAACTCGGTACGGTGCATCAAGCCTAAGCTTTGCTGTTCGGGTGTCGAGGCAAACTCGACGTCGAAGGAAAACGCGCGGCCCCCACCGCTACGCACCTGCACCTGGCCTTTTTCAAACACAATGTTCTGGATTTGGTTCTGGACTGGGGGCGGATCAAGCGGTTCCGCCGCATTAGCCGAAGTGGCGACGGACAGATAAAACCACACGATCAAAAAAAGCACGCCGAACACAGCGGCAAACATGATCAAGAATCGGAATAAAAAACTTTTGTTCATGGCGGCAAATCATAATGATCCGAGATGTTCCTGTCCCCTTCTATATGCAGCTTTTTGCCTTAGGAACAGGGGAAATATGACCGTTTTGCAATCATAGACCTGTAACCGCGGGGCCTTTACGTCCTTCATCCCTTGCGATCTTTGGCTTCGCCCCCTATTCTCCCTCATCGAATGAGTCGTATGAGGGGTGCCTAATTCGTGTTTCACGCCATTTCCCTTGGCGCGACCTTGTCTGTTTTATGGTTGCTGTTATCCGGTTACTTTGAACCCCTGTTATTGGGTTTGGGATTGGCGTCTATCGTGCTGACCGTATGGCTGGCGCACCGCATGGACGTCGCCGATCACGAAGGCCACCCGATCCGCTTGGCCCCGTATGCGCTGATAATCTATTGGCCATGGTTATGGTGGCAAATCTGCAAATCCAACTGGGACGTGGCAAAGCTGATCCTCAGCCCAAAAATGCCCATCCACCCGCATGTTTTCACCACCCAGGCCTCGCAAAAGACCGAGGTCGGCATCACGCTCTATGCCAACTCCATTACCCTGACACCCGGCACCGTAACGATCGCGACCCGTTCCGACGGCGCGTTCGACATTCACGCCATCGACGACGCAGCGCGTGAAGGCGTGGAAACGTTGGATATGGATCGGCGCTGCACCGCCTTTGAAAGCCGTGGAATGCTTGCCAAAACCAAGGCAGGCGAGCCATGACCCTGTTCGCCGCCACCGCCATAGCCGTACTCGTCGCCATGGCGCTAGCGCTGGTGCGCGCATTCACCGGCCCGACCGTGTTCGACCGCATCTTAGCGGTCAACACCACCGGCACGCTGACCGTGGTCTTAATCGCGGTGTATGGATTTATTGACAATCGCCCGGATTTTCTCGACATCGCGCTGCTTTATGCGCTGATCAACTTTATCGGCACCGTGGCGGTGACAAAATTCGTCAGATTCGGCGGCATGGGCGTTGCGCCGGACAAACGCGACCAGGGAGACATTTGATGAATCCCGAAACGCTCCACCTTTTAGCGAACATTCTCAGTTGGATATTTATATCCGGCGGCGTTTTTTTTGCATTAACCGGCGCGCTGGGCATTATCCGTTTCCCCGATGTTTTTTCGCGCATGCATGCGGCAGGAATGGTCGATACCTTAGGCATCGGGTTAATTCTCGTCGGTTTGATGTTTCACGCCGATGACTGGATCGTGGTGGTCAAGCTTGGTTTGGTCATCTTGTTCATCTTCTTCACTTCCCCCACCACCACGTTTGCATTGGCGCGCGCCGCATTGGACGACGGAATGATCGCCGACGCGCTGCCCGATCTAAACAAAGCCGAAACCCCTTCAGACAAGAAGGGGGCGCTATGATTTCAAATACCATCGTTATCGTATTGCTGGTTTTCATGGTGGCTACGGCTTACGCGCTGGTGCGGCTGCGCAATCTGTTCGCCGTCGTCATGCTGTCGGGGATTTTTTCGCTGTTCGCCGCCGCCCTTTACGTGGTGATGGACGCCGTCGACGTGGCCTTTACCGAAGCGGCGGTGGGCGCAGGCGTATCGACGGTATTGATGCTGGGCACCCTGGCACTCACCACCAAAATGGAAAAGGTCCACAAAAAACCATCGCCCAGTGCGTTGGTGCTGGTGCTAGCAACGGGCGCGCTGCTGATCTATGGCACCTTGGACATGCCGCGCTATGGCGATCCCACCGCACCGATCAACCAACACGTAGCCAACCGTTATATTGAAAAATCGGGCACCGAAGTTGGCCTGCCCAACATCGTCACCTCCGTTCTCGCCAGTTATCGCGGTTACGACACCTTCGGCGAAACGGCCGTGGTGTTTACCGCCGCCGTGGGCGTTCTGGCCATCATCGGCAGGAGCAAAGGCGGCTCCATGCCGACCTCGACCGTCGCGCGCCGCCGCAAAGAAGATGAACATGACGCCAATAACGAGGAAATGCCGTCATGATGGCCCAAAAAACCGTTCTGCGCGTCGTCACCAAACTGCTGGTTCCGATTATCGTGCTCTATGCCCTTTATGTGCAGTTTCATGGCGATTTCGGTCCCGGGGGCGGATTTCAGGCCGGCGTGATCATCGCTTCGGCGTTTATCGTTTATGGGTTGATTTTCGGCACTGCCGACGCGCGCGAGGTGCTGCCTTCATGGGTAACGCGCATCATGCTTTCGCTAGGCGTCATGGTTTATGGCGGCACCGGTGTGGTGGCGTTGTTGATGGGCGGAGAGTTTTTAGACTATTCGTTTCTGGCGCACGATCCGTTACACGGCCAGCACTGGGGTATTTTTGCCGTCGAGTTTGGCGTTTGTTTGACGGTGTCGGGCGCCATGATCACCATTTTTTTCACCTTCGCCGGTCATGTGAAGGAAAAATTTTCTGGCGCGGAGAAGTGATGCATGGCTGAGCTTCAAGACCTGCTGGGCCTCGTCAATTACTGGGTTTTCATCGTCTTAATGATGGTCGGTTTTTATGTCGTCATCGCACAAGGCAACCTGATTAAAAAGGTGGTGGGACTAAACATCTTTCAGGTTTCAGTGTTCGTCTTTTACATCTCCATGGGCAAAGTCGACGGCGGATCGGCCCCGATCTTAGACGAAGCGGTAAAGATTTACTCCAACCCCCTGCCCCATGTGCTGATCCTCACCGCCATCGTTGTGGGCGTGGCGACGACGGCGCTGGCATTGGCGTTGGTGGTGCGCATCAACCGCGCCTACGGCACCATTGAAGAAGACGCCATCCAGGCCATCGAACATGACGAGGAGGACCTCGCATGATCGAGGCCCTTAGCCATAACATGACCGCTTCCGATCCATGGTTGATTTTGCTGGTCGTCGTACCACTGCTGTCCGCACCACTGTGCATCTTACTGCGTAGCGGAATTGCCGCGTGGTCCGTCGCCACCGCCGTTTCTTGGGTAGTCTTCGCTATCGCGCTTTATCTATTGAACACCGTGATGGAAAGCGGGACCATGATTTACCGCATCGGCGGCTGGGATGCGCCGTGGGGCATCGAATACCGCCTAGATGCCGTCGGCGCGTTTGTCATCGTCATCGTCGCCGCCATTGGCGCGGTGGTGATGCCTTATGCCAGACAAAGCGTCGCCGCAGAAATTCCCGCCGAACGCCATTATCTATTTTACGCCATGATGATGCTAAACCTGTCGGGCTTGCTCGGCATCGCTGTCACGGGTGACGCATTCAACCTGTTTGTGTTTTTGGAAATCTCATCGTTATCGACGTATGTGCTAATCAGCTTAGGCTCGGATCGCCGCGCGCTGACGGCGGCGTACCGCTACTTGATCATGGGCACATTGGGCGCGACGTTCTATATCATCGGCGTTGGCTTGATGTATCAGATGACCGGCACGCTCAACATCAGCGATCTCGCCACCATCATGCCCGCCGTAGCCGAAACACGCACCATCTTGGCGGCAATGGCATTCCTCACCGTGGGCATCAGCTTAAAGATCGCGCTGTTTCCGCTGCACACCTGGCTGCCTAACGCCTACACCTTTGCGCCCTCGGTGGTGACGATCTTCATCGCCGCGACCGCGACCAAGGTCGCCGTTTATATCTTGCTGCGCATCGTTTTCACCGTATTCGGCCAAGTGGACATCTTCGCCCACTTCCCCATCCAACCAGTGTTGATGGTTATGGCCATTGCAGCGATGTTTCTCGCCTCGCTTTCCGCCATCTGGCAGGAAAACGTCAAGCGCATGATGGCGTATTCGTCGGTGGCGCAGATCGGCTACATGGTGCTCGGCGTGGCACTTGCCACCGAAACCGGCCTTACGGGTTCCATCGTGCATCTGTTCAACCACGCCATCATGAAGGGGGCCGCGTTCATGGCCATCGGCGCAATTATATTCGCCACCGGCGCGGTAACGATTAAAGACTTAGAAGGCATCGGCAGGCGCATGCCGCTCACCATGGCGGCGTTCGTGGTAGCGGGGCTAAGCCTGATCGGCGTGCCGCTAACCGTCGGCTTCATCAGCAAATGGCAGTTGGTCAGCGCGTCACTGGAATTGAACATGTGGCCGCTGGCGGCGCTGATCGTGCTTTCAAGCCTGCTCGCCATCGTTTACGTGTGGCGTATTTTCGAGGTCGCCTATCTGCGCCAGCCGCACATCACCGAGCACAACCCCAAGATCGTCCCCCTTTCGATGCTGATCCCCACTTGGATTTTGGCGTTGGCGGGCATTTATTTCGGCGCTAACGCAACGTTTACATTGGACGTCGCGCATGCCGCCGCGCGTCAATTGATGGGGGGGCTATAGTCCATGGCCTTTCTCTCTACCTTTCTCACCCAGGCGGATATGATCCAGCTTGCCGTCGTGCTGCCGTTAATTGGCGGCCTGATCGTGTTATGGATGGGCGAACGCAACGCCAACCTGCGCGAAGCCACGTCACTGCTGACCGCCGTAGCGGAATTCATTGTGGTTGCCGGACTAACACCCGACGTCTTGGCGGGCGCGCGCCCGTCGGTCGATCTGTTCGAGATGCTGCCGGGGCTTTCCCTGACGCTAACGTTGGAACCGTTGGGCCAATTGTTCGCGCTGGTCGCCAGCGGACTGTGGATCGTCAACACGATCTATTCCATCGGTTATATGCGCGGCAATCATGAACACGGCCAAACGCGCTTTTACGTGTGTTTCACCATCGCCATTTCCAGCGCCATAGGCATCGCCTACGCGGGCAATCTGCTGACGTTGTTTGTATTTTACGAGGTTCTCACGCTGAGCACCTATCCGCTGGTGACCCACGCAGGCACCGTCGCTGCGCGACAGGGCGGACGGGTGTATTTAGGAATCTTGATGTCGACGTCCATCGGCCTGTTTTTCATGGGCATGCTCTGGACATACAACATCACCGGCACGTTGGACTTCACCCTAGGCGGCATTCTCGCCGGTAAAATTTACGGACCCGAATTGGCGGTGCTGCTGTTCTTGTATATGTACGGCATCGGCAAGGCCGCGATGATGCCCATTCACCGCTGGCTGCCTGCCGCCATGGTGGCGCCGACGCCGGTATCGGCCTTGCTGCACGCCGTGGCCGTGGTGAAGGCCGGCGTATTTTCGGTGGTCAAGGTAATCGTCTACATCTTCGGTCTCGACCTGCTGGTGGAATCAAGGGCCGACGATTGGCTGATCTTCGCCGCCTGTTTCACCATCATTGCGGCCAGCATCGTCGCCCTGCGCCAAGACAACCTCAAGCGCCGTTTGGCGTATTCAACCATCAGCCAACTCAGCTACGTCATCATGGGCGCGGCCATCCTCGCCCCCATTTCGGTGATGGGCGCCGCCATGCACATCGCGGCGCATGCTTTTGGCAAGATCACGCTGTTTTTCGCCGCAGGCTCCATCTACACCGCCGCGCACAAGACCGAAGTCAGCCAACTGGACGGTATCGGCAAACGCATGCCATGGACCATGACCGCGTTCGCCATCGGCGCGTTATCGATGATCGGCCTGCCGCCGACGGCGGGCTTCATTTCCAAGTGGTACATTTTAAGCGGCGCTGTCGAGACGCAAAATGCGCTGGCAATTTTAGTGATCATCGTTTCAACGCTGCTCAACGCCGCGTACTTTTTGCCAATCGTCTACGCCGCCTTTTTCAAAGAACAAAAACCCCGCAACGAAAGCGATCCGTACAGCAAATATGACAATCACGGCGAAGCCCCAGTGGGCGTGGTGCTGGCGCTCAGTTTCACCGCACTGGGCACGTTGACGTTGTTCTTCTGGCCCGACGTGCCGCTGGGTCTGGCAAGAGCGTTGGTGGGAGGCTGAAATGAGTGACGACATGAACTCCGAAACCAAGCAACCGCATTGGCTGGTGCGGCCAGCGACCATCAAGAAACTGTGGATCGGCGGCGTAGCCTCGCTGCTGGCGCTGACCGGCCTGAGCCTCACCGTACACCCGCACGCCACGTTCGGCATCGAAGCGACGCCCGCATTTTATTCGTGGTACGGGCTGATCACCTGCGTCGCCATGGTGGTGTTCGCCAAGTACGTGCTGGGCATATTTTTAACGCGCAAGGACACCTACTACGAAGATAGCGGCGCCGAAAATATTAAAAACGCTGCCGACAAAACCGGGGTGGATCATGACTGACGTGTTGTTCCCACCTGCCCTCATCCTCATCTTAGGCGCACCGCTGCTGCTCATCTTCGGGGGCTGGGCGCGCAAGGTTCTGATCTTGGGCCTGCCGCTGCTGACCTTGTCCGCCATCTGGTCGGTGGCCGATGGCGTACAGTTGACGGCTCCGTTCCTCGATTTTGAACTGGAACTGGTGCAAGGCTCCAACCTTTCGCGCCTGTTCGCCACCATCTTCGCCATCATGGCGTTTGCGGGCGGATTGTTTGCGTTGAACCAAAACCGCACCATCGAACTGGTGGCGGCGATGGCCTACGCGGGCAGCGCCATCGGCGTGGCATTGGCCGGTGATTTGTTCACCGTGTTCGTATTTTGGGAACTGATGGCGGTTGGCTCAACGCTGGTGATATGGGCGGCCAAAACCGATGCATCGCAGCGCGCGGCAATGCGCTACGCCCTGATTCACCTGCTGGGCGGCGTCGTATTTATGGTCGGCTTGGTGGCATATGTGCAAGAAACCGGCTCCATCGACTTCGTCGCCATGCAGGCCAACAGCTTCGCCACCTGGATGATCTTGGCGGGTTTCTTGATCAACACCGGCGCGCCGCCGCTTTCCGCATGGCTGCCCGATGCCTACCCCGAGGCTTCATGGTCGGGCACGGTGTTTTTGTCGGCATTCACGACCAAGACTGCGGTCTATGTGCTGTTGGTGGGCTTTGCCGGTACGCAGGCACTGATCTGGATCGGCCTGTACATGATCTTTTACGGCATCATCTACGCCCTGCTGGAAAACGATATGCGCCGCATCTTGGCCTATTCCATCATCAACCAAGTGGGCTTCATGGTGGTGGGCGCAGGGTTAGGCACGGAAATGGCCATCAACGGCGCCGCCGCACACGCCTTCACGCACATCATCTACAAGTCGCTCTTGCTGATGAGCGCTGGTTCGGTGATGTATATGACCGACGGTAAACGCAAATGCACCGATTTGGGCGGCCTGTTTCAGAGCATGCCGCTGACCGCCATTGCGGGCATCATCGGTGCGCTGGCGATTTCCAGCTTCCCGCTTACTTCAGGGTTCGTGTCTAAATCCATGACCAGTCAGGCGGCTTACGATCTGGAATTGGGCTTCGTGTGGTTTAGCCTGATGGCGGCATCGGCGGGCGTGTTTTTGCACGCGGGCATCAAGTTCCCGTGGTTCGTGTTCTTCCAAAAGGACAGCGGTCTCCGGCCCAAAGATCCGCCCTGGAACATGAAAGCGGCGATGATCTTTTTTTCATTCCTGTGCATCTGGTTGGGTGTACAGCCGGGGCCGCTTTACGCCATGCTGCCCTACCCCACCGAATATGAGGCCTATACCAGCGCGCATGTGTTCGAGATGCTGCAATTGCTGCTCTACGCAGGTCTTGCGTTCTTTGTGTTGCTGCCGCTGATGAAACGCACGCTCACCATCACCCTGGATTTCGACTGGCTGTACCGTAAACTTGCGTTCACCATCGTCACTCAATTGGCGAAGGAAACCTCTAAACTCATAGGGCAGTTCGGCGCATTCAAAAATACCTTGGTGACGCTTGTCATCTCCATCGCCACCGAACACCACAATCCGCGCGGCATTCTGGCGCGCACCACCCCCGCAGGCGTGATGGCCTTTTGGATCGTAATGGTGCTGGCCGCATACTTGGTCATTTATCTGTTCATCTAAAAACGTTGAAAGCAAAAAGCCCCGGCGCAGTGTCCGGGGCTTTTTTTATTTCTGGGGATACGCCTTAACGCACCATGATCAACGCACCATAATCTCTGGCCCCATCAGGCTGTAAGGCAGCCAGGTGGACATGATCGGCACGTAGGTGACAATAATCAGGAACACGAACAGCACCGCCACGAACGGCAGCGCGGCCTTAACGACCTGCACCAAACTCATGCCCGTGATGCCCGAGGTGACGAACAGATTAAGCCCGATCGGCGGCGTGATCATGCCGATTTCCATGTTCACCACCATGATGATGCCCAAATGAATGGGATCGACGCCCAGCGCCATGCCAATGGGAAACACCACCGGGGCCACGATCAACAGCAATCCCGACGGCTCCATGAACTGCCCGCCCAACAGCAACAGTAGGTTCACCGCAATCAGGAACGTAAACCAGTTGAAGCCTACGCCGACCATCCAATCAGTGATGAGTTGAGGGATGCGTTCGGACGTCAGCACGTGGGCGAACAGCAAGGCGTTCACGATGATGAACATGAGCATAACAATGGTCTTTGAAGAATCGACCATCACCTTGCGGGTATCTGGATGCATCATCGCCGGAAAAAAGGTGCGGGCGATGAGGCCCAAGTTTCGCCCCCACACCGGCAACCCGGCAATAAACGCGAACGGATTGGCGAGCCCCTTTTTATACGGATAACCAAACAGAATAACCGCCACCGGCACAAGCCCCATCAAGGCGCGCGACAAAAGCGGCGTATCCGTCATAAAGAAAAAGGACAAGATCAACCACACAAAATAAAACGATACCGCATAGGTCGAGGCAATAAACCCAACCCGGACCACCTGCGGCATAGCTTCTTCAATCCACACCACCCCCTTAAGCGGACCCATATCGCGGTAGACGAACAGCGCCACACCTGCGGCATACACCGCAGCGACAGCGGCAGCTTCGGTCGGTGTAAACACGCCACCATAAATACCGCCGATGATGATAATGATGAGGAATAATCCCCATCCGGCATCCTTGCCGCCCGCGATGAATTCAGAAAATCCCTGCCACTCACCCTTGGGCAGATTTTTCACCCGCGCCATCACGTAAATGGCCGCCATCAGCATCAGTCCCGCAACGATCCCAGGAACAACTCCGGCCAAAAACATGCGCCCCACGGAAACGTCGGTCGCCGCCGAATACACCACCATAACGATGGATGGTGGAATCAATATCCCTAGCGTTCCGGCATTGGCGATCACACCCGCAGCAAATTCCTTGGTGTAACCAACCTGACGCATGCCCGCGATAGCGATGGAGCCGATCGCCACCACAGTCGCGGGCGATGAACCCGACAATGCCGCGAACAGCATACACGCCAGCACGCTCGCCATTGCCAACCCGCCACGAAAATGTCCCACCGTCGCAATAGCGAAACGGATGATGCGCTTAGCCACACCGCCCGTCGACATGAACGACGACGCCAAAATGAAGAACGGAATGGCCAGCAACGTATAATTTTGCGATGCATTGAACAACTGCAACGCCACCGACGACATGGAATCGGAGGAAAAGAACGCAATCACGATAATGCTCGATAGGCCCAACGAAACGGCAATCGGCACGCCCAAAAACAACAGGCCCAGAACGAGGATAAAAAGAACGATAGACTCCATGGTTTAGTCCTCAGTCCTGCAACACGTTTTTATTTTCCGCCACCAGATCTTCCGCCTCATGGCTGGCGACGATCAGCTCACGCTCACCTCGCCAAATCTGGATGCAGGCCTGAAGACAGCGAAACGAAAAAAGACCCAAGCTAATCGGCAACATGAGATACGCCACCCAGCGCTGCACACGCTCTTGCATCCCAAATAAATCTTGGAACCACTCAGGATAACGCAGATCATCAAGCCCGATGCCCGCATTGAAAAATTTGGTCCAGTACGCAATGGCACCGCCCTTGGTGTCGGCGCCAAAAATCTGCAGCCAATCCGCAGAAAGGAGGATCGTGCCATAAAGAATGCCGCACAACGCACCGAACAAAGCAGCCATCTTAAACTGGGGTTTTGGAAGCAGACGGATAACCGCATCCACGCCCAAGTGCGAGCCGATTTTGATCCCGTAGCCCATACCAAACAGGATCATCCAGGCGAACATGATGCGCGTGAATTCCAACGCGCCGCCCCAGCCCGTATTGAAGCCGTAGCGCGCGATCACTTGGCCAAATGAAACCAAAGTGATGATTGCCAGCAACAGGGCAAGGAAGTTTTCCTCCATGCGCTGCACCAAATCCGGTTTGGCGCGTTCGGCAAAAAACAGCAACCCGACTATCACCACAATGGCAATCGTCATCCCCATGACAGCCCTTCCCCCGTTTCCCAAAAGCCCAAAAAGCGTAGCGAAAAAACTGCCGTCCGGGCGCACCTTCACCCGAACGGCAGCTTAGTTGGACTTTACTTACTGGCCGAAGCCGCTGCGTCGATCAAGTCCTTACCGATATCGGCTTCAAACTTGGCCCACACGGGCTTCATCGCATCCACCCACGCCTTGCGCTGTTCCGCATTGAGTTCACGCACCGGGCTGCCCGCCTTGAGGATGTTGGCGCGGTTTTCCGCTTCTTGCTTGCCCACGTTTTCGTTGGCGGCAACGGTCACTTCGCTGGCGATTTTGACGAACTGATCACGCACGTCTGCAGGCAGGCTATCAAGCCATTCTTTAGACGTGACGAGCAGGTAGGCTAGAACCTGGTGGTTGGTTTCGGTGACGCCGTCCTGCACCTCGAAGAACTTCTGGGTGTAGGTGTTGGACCAAGAGTTTTCCTGGCCATCGACGACACCCGTCTGCAACGCACCATAGACTTCTTTGAACGCTAGTTTCTGCGCCGATGCGCCCATGGCCTCAATCATGGCCACGGCCACGTCCGAAGTCTGTACGCGGAACTTGAGCCCCTTTGCATCGGTCGGCAACAACAGCGGCTTCTTGGCCGAGAACTGCTTCATGCCGGAGAACCAGTAGCCCAAGCCCTGATAACCGTTGCTGGCGGAAGCGCTCAGCAAGTCCACACCTTCTTTGCTGCTGGTGAATTTTTCAAAGGCATCCTGACCGGAGAAAATGAACGGCAGATCGAAAACGCGGTACTTAAGGGTGTAAGCCTCGAACTTCGACAGCGACGGCGCGGCAAGCTGCACATCGCCCAGCAAGAGCGCTTCCATGACCTTGTCATCATCGTAAAGCGTGGAGTTCGGGAACACCTCCATACATGCCTTGCCGTTCATTTCCTTGTTCACACGATCGGCGAACAGGGCTGCAGCATCGCCCTTCGGGTGGCCGGTAGCGGCAACCACGTGGGAAAACTTGATGACTGTTTCACCCGCATCACAATTGGCGAGCGCGCCAGTGGCGGTCGAAACAAAGATACCCGCGGCCAATGCCGCGATACTGGTAAAGCGCATAGCTGATTCCTCCCAGAAACCATTCGGTTGATTGGCTAAATAGACAGCCTAAGTCCAAAAGTGTAACGGAGCGCACACGAAGGGCCAACTGATTTCGTAAAACACATTTCCGAGATGTGAAAGTGAAGCGTCAGTCTTTAACGCTAGGCGGCGACCAGGACTTGACCTTCACCGGTGCGCCGTCTTGTGTGCGCATCACCCGCTGGCCATCGCCAAAGTTCTTGGCGATGGAAGGATCTTTCCTTTCACCGTCGGCTTTAAATGCCGCAATCATGGATTCCAAGAGAATTTCGGTACGCGGCCCCTTGCGCAACGCAATGGAATAAGCGCTGTTTTTGTTGGTGAGCTTAGCCAATTGTTCCGATTTTTGATGGCCGAAACGCCGCCAGATAGAGCTTAAAAACAACTCCACTTCGGGGGCCAGAAACAACTCCACCTCGACCTCCGGCCGACCGCGCGAAAACGCTTGGTAAATGGTCGGTTCTAGCGGCCCCATATCGTCGGCAACGAAGATGGCGGGCATCAACTTCTTGCCACCATACGCCATGGCATAAAATGCCTGCGCCAGATAAAGCAGGCGGTGCATTTTCTGCGGCTGCAGATATTCGTTTTCATTCAACGCCTGATCGGCAAACCAAAAGGCGACGTCGAACGTGGATTTAACGGCAAATGTCATGCTCATTTCCGCCCGCTTAAAGGGCTCATTTCCGCCCAACATGAACGAATTTGTTTATTTTTCGAGCATGAACTTTAACACGGGATGAGGTGCAAAAAGGTTAACGCCAAAACCCTAAAATGCGCCCTAGTGTGATGGTTCCGAAATACGTTGCATCGAAGGCAACGTATTTCGGAAGCTGAATCACCCTAGATTCAATACTTAGTGGCCTGCTTATCCCAGAAATTACGGGTAACGTATTTCTGGGGCAGGACCCTAGGCCCGAATGCTCAGGATGCTCCGCGACAATTCCTCACCCGCCGCCAACACCTTCAGACTGGCCGAGTAGGCAGTTTGCGCGGAAATGAGGGCAACAAATTCAGTGCCTAAATCGGTCGAGGAAAGCTCCTGCGCATCGGTCAACTGTCTCGGTGAGGCCAATACCCCACCCGCATTATAGCTCGTGCCGCTTTGGCGCGTGCTCAGCGTTTGATAAACCACTTCGCTGCGCTGATAACCCTGAGTGGAAACATTGACGATATTATTGGCCGCAACCGCAACGCTTAATGCGCTTGCGTTCACTCCGGAAACCGCACTGTTTAACATGCCGCTCAACATCGACCTTCTCCACTACGCCCAAAAACGAGCGATACTCAGGCTTAGTTTGAAAATAACAGGAATGCGCCAAAACGCCTGTGATCTTGATCACAGGAAACCCTACAGGGACATGGAATAGCTGATGCCGCGCGGCTTAGTTTCGCCATTAATAACGGCAGCGGTGCCCTCATAAGCGCGAATGGCCTTCGACAACAAACCCTGAAACGCACCCTTAACGCCGCTTGCCGCCTGGGCCCGCTCAACGCTGGTCTGTTCTTGATTCATCAGCGCCAAAAACGTGGAAGACGGGGTCGAAAAATTGCCGCCCGCATTGTGCAACGGTTCCTTCGAAGGCTGCTGGTTTCCGCGCCAGTCGGAGAAATCTTGCAAATTGAAATTATTGTCGGGATGAACCCCTACCTGTGGGGATATCTCACCGATCTGGGAATAAGGCATGGACGCGACATTGCGCGCTCCCGCCTGGGGATACCCAGCAGGAAGAGATGGCGCTGAAGTCGCCGATGTGGGTCTGGCCATCAATGCCATGACCGCTCCTTACCGACACAAGCGTCGGATCGCCCAAACCATAACCCGTCTTTCCCTTTTATTTACAGGGAATTAGACGAACGAAACCCTCGGTCTCGAACGCTCCTTTCTGGATTCGTGACCGGGTTGCCGTTTCTATAAGCCCCGCGCGCCAAGCATCTTCTGTGCTCAGCCAGGGTGGGCATGCCTAATATTTTACTAAATTATCATCGGGTTGTCTCAGTAAAAAACATGCACCCTACATATTGTGTTTTAAAGACCGTGGGATTTGAGGAACAACAGCACCGCCGCGCCTAGGCCGTGATCGAACAAGTCGTTATGTTCGGCGCCGTCCAGCCAAAGAGCGTCTTTGGGCTCCACCGCGGCGGCGAACAGTTTACGGCCCAAATCCTGCGGCACCGTGCCATCCCGCGCGCCATGGGCGATGAACAAAGGCGCTTGAATACCTTGGATGCGCGACAGGGAATCAAACCGATCCTTCATCAGCAGCCGCACCGGCAAAAAGGGGTAATGCCGGGCGGCGACATCGACCGTCGAGGTAAACGGGGCTTCCAACAGCACCGCCGCGACGGGGTTTCCAGCCTGGGCGACTTCCGCCGCCATGGCCACCGCCACCCCGGTACCCAAGGATTCCCCGTACAGCACCACTTGCTTGCCCGCAACGCCTTGGCCCGCCAGATAAACCAGCGCCGCGCGCGCATCTGAAAAAAGCCCCGCTTCGGTCGGGCTGCCCGGATTTCCGCCATACCCCCGGTATTCCACCAACAGCGCGCCATAACCCGCATCCAAGAAGCGCCGCGCCTTAAACGCCCGCCCGGCCAAGGTGCCGGCATTGCCGTGAAAGATGACCACCCACGGCTTTGCCGCATCATGCGGCGGCTGAACCCAGGCCAACAGCGACAGGCCGTCCTCGGTGGTGATGCGCACCGTTTGCATCTGGGGCACGCCGCTTTGCGCTGGCGTGGTTTCCAGAGCGCCCGGGTAATAGAGGAAACTGCGCTGAAACACGGCCATCACCACCAAAACCGCACCATAAATCACGGCGGCGGTGATGAGGACTTGAAACATGGTGGCCATAATGCCTTTGTTTTTTGAAGTGGACTGGGCATATCGCGGTTTGAACATGCCTATCGCTATAACACAGGCTTGACCAACTGCGCCACCCAGGCTTCGCTGGACATCCCCCGATGGAGACGCCATGATCCGCGCCATGAGCAAAACCGACACCCCCCCAGCCCCGATCATCGTCGCCATCACCGGCGCCACCGGCGCAATCTTGGGCGTGGAAACGCTGCGCGCCCTAAAGGCAATCGGCCGCCCCGCCCATTTGGTGGTGAGCGAAGCCGGTCTGCGCACCTTAGGCTTTGAAACCGATTATAGCCTGGACGATCTGCGCGCCCTAGCGACCGAGACCTATTCCAACAAAGACGTAGGCGCAGCCATCGCCAGCGGTTCATTCAAGGCGGCGGGCATGATCGTCGCCCCGTGTTCGATCAAAACGCTATCGGGCATCGCGGGATCGTTTTCGCACAACTTGGTGATCCGAAGCGCCGACGTGTGCCTGAAAGAACGCCGCCCGGTGGTGCTGTTGGTGCGCGAAACGCCGCTGCACCAAGGCCACTTAGAATTGATGAGCCACGCTTGCAACATCGGCTGCACCATCGCACCGCCCATGCCCGCGTTTTACACCAAACCCCAAAGCATCGACGACATGGTGCGCCATACCGTGGGCCGCACGCTCGACCTGTTCGGCATCGATCACGATCTGGTCAAACGCTGGCGCGGCGAGAAGCCATGACTCAGGTCGCCTGGAACGACGGCCTCAAACTCGGGCTCGGCTTTCAAGACGCCGACCACGAAGAATCCGTAGGCCTGATGAACGCCATGCAGACCTGCAGCGATGCCGAACTGCCCGCCCTATTCGTCCAACACCAAACGCATTTGCGCGAACACTTGGCCCGCGAAAACGAACTGATGGAACGCATCGGTTTTTTCGCCATCGAAGTTCACAGGGGTGAACACGAACGCATACTGGCGGAACAAGACACCATCTTGACCAAACTGACGGCGGGCGATTTGGCCGCGGTGCGCCAATATGTGCAAGAAGACCTGCCCGCCTGGTTTTTGGGCCACTTGCAATCCATGGACGCCATGACCGCCCTCTTCGCCCAGCAACGGGGCGAACGCTGAACGGCGACCCGCTCAGAATTTTGGCTTCATTTCGCGCGCCAAAAACACCAACAAAGGCGCACCATAAAAAAAGTGACGAAACGAAACCACTTTTATCTTTTATTTTCAAAGAACTAACTTTTTGAGTTGTACAAAACCAAGGGCATTTTTGCCCTATAAAACCCCTGTTTTTTGCACAAAATCGACGATATTTGACAACCGCGAAACACCACCCGACCCCTTAACGCCCCCTGCGGAACCCCGCGCGAGTGAATAGGAAAATATACCAGAATTTGCCGAAAAAAGCAAGCGTAAAGACGCCGATCATCACCCAAAAAATCGTCACCCCCGCGAAAGCGGGGGGCCATGCGGCGCTAACGGCACATTTCCACATAAAGATCGCGCCAAAACGAAATATCTGGCATGTCTAATAATGCCTATTACAAAACTAAAGAGAAGGAACCGGATGAGGATTAAATATGCGATATTTAATTATTGTTGATGTGGACAAAAACAACCAAATTTCGAAAATTCAAAACAGTGAAACGGAAGCCGAAGCCCAAGCTATTGTCGCTCAGGTCAATGAACTTGGGTATCACAATTCTTTCTATGTTGAAGATCCTGGAGTTGGCACTCAATGGCTTATTCCCGATGTGGCGGCGAAGACGATTACCGTAGACACATCCGGTATGGAGCAAGACAAAATCGACCGAGCGGCACAGCAAGTTGAGGATGATCACAAGCAAAAGGAGTATCGTGATTCCATTAAGTATCAACAGCGATATGTCGCATTTTTGGATATTCTCGGTTGGTCAGAAGCAATAAAAAAATCCCAAACCGATCCAGAGTTTTTAAAAGACCTCGGTATTTCTCTTAAACTTTTTGACGTAATGCAATCCCAGGCAGACTGGATGCGAGAACATCTTCAAGGACTAGCGAGTACACAAGGGTGGGACACGTTTCCAGATCATGCACGTATCACTCATTTTTCTGATTGTGTCGTTCTGTCTGATTCTCCAGATTCCAGGGGAATAGCTTCCCTTCTAATGAACGTCAACGCTATTTGTCGTCACTTCTTAACTAGAGGATTCCTTGTTCGGGGTGGAATAGTTTTGGGAGAGTTGTTTCATGATGAAAATAACGTTTTCGGACCCGCACTAATTGAAGCACACCGTATGGAATCCCAGATAGCTATATACCCAAGAATTATTTTAGAAAGAAGGCTAGCCGAGGCTTGGGGGCAAGGTCAGGAATATCACAGTCAGGATGGGGTTCATCTTGGTTACGTTAAGACTTGGAGGAAGTCTGACGACGGCTGGTCTTATTTTGATTGCCTTCAATCTTTCAATGCTCTTTCACCATTCCCATCGCCAGAAAACTTAGTTCAAGATTTCATAGAAAGAATTAGCCCCATGGTAATTGCGGGCCTCAAAGATCATGCGGAAGATCCAAGAAAATGGTCAAAATATGCGTGGTTTGCAAATTATACAAATGAAGTCCTTGATGAGTATCCGCAGATCAACTTACCCAAAATCGAAACCTAATTGTTGGCCTCCTTAATGTGTCTTTTTCAGAAAAGTTGCGTTTAAAGCAGTCATTAATATTCATCTATAGACCGCAACTTATGCAGCTTAGCGCTCTGGGCGCTCATCTATAAAGAATTGTCCAAAAACATCGCACACGGCGCTAACCGCACATTTAACGCCACCACCGCAGCAGCCAGCGGACGGGAATGGATAAATTGCCCAAGTCGTCAACAGGCCAGTCGGGAAGCGGGCCGTGGTGTTCGCCGATCAGGCTATCGGGCAACGGGCCGAACGCCGGGCTTTGCGCCAAGATGCGTTTAACCCGCTCTTCGGTCATCGGGTGGGAGCGCAGCAGCGACGGCTCAGAGCCCGGCTGATGGGGCATGAACATACTGCGAAACATGCTGCTTTGCTGCTGCTCCAGCTTTTCCAACGCTTGCGCCAAAGCAGGCGGATCGCCGCACAGGTTCGCAGCACTCACATCGGCATCGAACTCCCGCGTGCGCGACAGCGCCATCTGAATCATGAAGTTCACCATCGGCGCGGCAATCAACAACAGCAACGCCGTCCACGGCAATTTCCCGCCGCCCTCGGTGCTCAGCGCCAACGGCACGTTAAACAGCACCAGCAGCACGCCCAACAAACTGAGTGTGCGGGTCATGCGCGTCAACATATCCGCCATGCCCATCACCACCAGATCACCGCCGTGGATGTGCGCGATTTCATGGGCCAGCACACCCGCCATTTCCCGTGCGCTCAGGTTTTGCACCAACGGCCCGGTCATCACGATGGCCGCATCTTCTTCGTCGGAGCCGGTGGAAAAGCCCAACATCATCGTATTGTCCATCAGATAAACGTCGGGCAGATGTTCCAGCCCCGCACGATCCGCCAGCTCCTGCAAAATGGCGAACAATTTGGGCGCATCGGCAACATCCAGCTTTTGCGCGCCGATGGCCTTGAGCATCCACGCCCCGGACGCGCCATGGCCGAAAAACGTGAAGGCCGCCGCGGTCCCGGCCGTAATCAACAGACCATCGCGCCCGGCCAAAATCCACCCGACCATGCCGATCAGGGCGAGCATCGCCGTCAACATCAAACTAACGTGGGTCAGGTTGCCGAGTTTCATCGTATCGCGTCCTCTCAGCCCCCAATCATATTTGGATCAGCCGGAGCGACCGCGCACCAGCATATCGCAGATTTCCCGCACCGCCCCCGCCCCGCCGGGTTTGGCAGTAACATAACGCGCGGCGGCAATCGCTTCGGGCACCGCGTCGGCCACCGTCATGGGCAGGCCCACATGCACCATCAATGCCACGTCGGTAACATCGTCGCCGACATGCGCCACTTCGTGCAGATCGATGCCTAGACCGCCTGCGATTTCTTTCAATGCCGCGAGTTTATCTTCCGCCCCGATGCGCACGTGCTCGATGCCCAAGTGTTCGGCGCGATCGATGGTGGAGTGCTGCTTGGAAGCGGAAATGATGCATACCTCAACCCCGGCCCGCATGGCCTGTTTGATGCCCAAGCCATCCTTGACGTTGAACTTGCGAAACTGCATACCGTCGTCGGTGTAATAGAGCCCGCCATCGGTCATCACGCCATCCACGTCCAGCGACAGCAACTTGATGTTGCCCAAACGCAATTCGGCTTCGCGGGGGGTAAGTTTGTCGGTCATCAAATCCTCATCGGGAATCAAGCATAGGGTCATTGCTGCAATTACTGTACTGCAAAGCCTTGACGGCGCGAACACCCTTTTCTTTTAAGCGTGCGGGGGCTAAACCCAAGATACCATGGAAATAACCGCGCCCTTCGTTTTGTTCGACGATGCCCAC
>JANLGW010000122.1 GCA_024653965.1 Rhodospirillales bacterium | reverse complement strand
TCCGGCGATGGCCTTGGCGGCGTCCAGCGCGCTGCCGCCGCCGATGCCGACCACGACGTCGAAGTTGCTGGCTTTGTGCAGCGTCACGGCGGCGTCGATGCCTTCCGGTGACGGCTCGCCGGGCACGGGGAGAAGTTCAAAGCTAATGCCTTCGTCGGCAAAGCGTTGGCGCAACATCGCCCACGCGGCGGACGCGATAAACGACCCGGCCCCGGTGACGATCAGGGCGCGCTTGCCAAAATGTTTAATCTCGCCCGGCAGTTCTTTAAGCATGCCGGAACCAAAGATGATTTTGGGCAAGGCCGCGATGGTGAAGGCAGGATTCATGGTCAGGCTTTCAGGTTCAGGCTTCCAGGTTTGGGCGTTAGGCTTGGGGGGCCAATCCGGCATACGTCACGCTTTGGCGCGGTTCGGCCATCATGTGCGCGACCGTTTCGCGCCATGTGGCGTAGTGGTCGGTATCCTTGTGCGCTTTGGCGTCGGCTTCGCTGTCATAGGCTTCATAGAGCACGAACTTGGTTGGCTCAATGGCGTTTTGCAGCACGTCGAAGCGGCGGTTGCCGGGTTCGCGGACGGAGGCCTTGTGATTGATTAAACTGGCGGCGATGAATTCGTCGACGTATTCGGCGCTGACGGACACGTTAACAATCGTGACGTACATAATTGCCTCCCCCTTTTTTATCGAGGCGAACGTTATACCATGAGTCCGGCTTTTGCGGGCATGTGCGATTGCGCATTTTATTTTTTTGAGCCACGCGTTAAAGTAAGCCCATGAAGATGCACACGACGATAGCGGGAGCGGCCCTGGCGGTCTTGATCCTCGGCCTTCCGGCCTTGGCCCAGGCGGCCTGCCCGCGGGTGGCCGACGCCGCCATCTCGGTGCAGATTGTTGATCCGGGGCCGCGTGTGACCTCGACCAAAAGCTTGGAGCAGATCAATGTCATGGCGGGCTCGCATGGGCTGCTGCGCAACGGTTTCAAGGTTCTGGGCATGACCAGCATCAAGCTCGATACCGGGGTGAGCGTAAAATATCAAGGCCAGCCCGTGGGCGGCGGCATCTGTGTCAGCGTCAACCGGGTCGAAGTGAAGTTCGGGTTGAAGGATCATCATGTGAGCGTGCCGCGCGAATACCCTCAGGGCGGTTGCCATTATAATGTGGTGATGCGCCACGAAATGGCGCATGTGGACGTCAACCGCCGCACCGTGCGCAAATATGCCGACATTTTGAAAAACGACATGCGCGCGGCCCTTCGCCGTGCGGGCGCGGTGGCGGCGGCATCGATGGTCGAAGGGCAAAATGCCCAGACCGCCGTCATTCAAAAGGTGCTCGACGATATCAGTGCGCGCTTCAACGCCGAATTGGAAAAACTGCACGCCGTCATCGACCAGCCGGGCGGCAAGTATGCCGCTGCCGGGCAGTGCCCAGGGTGGTAGGGGGCAGCCTTTCAATGGCGTGGGCGCGCACGTTGACGGCGCGGTATCGCCAAGCGGATCGTTACATCATGCGGTGATGAAATCGCCGACGGCGACGGTGATCGCCCCAACATCGATTTCCATATCCGCGACACCGTCATCGTTGGTATCGAATTGGAGCATGGTGCCCGTTTGTGCGGCCTGTACGGTAAAGCCGCTGGCTGCGCCGATGCTGCCAAGTGTGAACGAGCCGACGGCGAGGGATGAAATGTCGATTTTATCCACGGTGGTGGCGAAGTCCGTGAGGGTATCGCCTGCGCCAAATGCGGAATCTGCGGCCGAGGTATACTTGAAAGTATCCGCGCCCGCGCCGCCCGTAAGTATATCCGCACCCAAGTCAGCCGAAATGGTGTCGGCGGATGCCGAACCGATGATGGTGTCGTTGCCCGTCGTACCCTTGATCGAACTGATGCCGGAGAGGGTGGTCACGGTGGAAAGATCAAGCGAGGTCGATCCCATCTGGATGGTGTCGTCGCCGCTGCCGTAGATATTGATTCCCGACGGCAGGGCCGTCGCGTTTAGTGTTAGAACCGCACCGGCATCGTTGGCCGTGGCGCTATCGCTATCGATCCAGATGTTGCTGATGCCCGACAGGGTGACGTTGGTGAGGTCCATGCTTCCCGTGCTGGAAAGGGAATCGTTGCCGCCGGTAATAGTGGTTCCGACGGCGAACCCGATCGTAGCACTTACGTTCAGGGTGGACGAGGTGGTGTTGTCATAATCAATGACGATGTTCTCGATGCCGTTCAGCGCCACGCCCTGGATATCGCCGCCGTCCTCGAAGGCCAGGGTATCGGTACCCGTGCCGCCGTTGATGGTCTCGAAGCCGTCCGCCAAGAAATAATCGTTGCCGGCGGTGAGGGTGAGCGTGTCCCCCGTGCCGCCTTCGCCGCTGAACCACGCCTTGTCGGCTGCGACGAAGGTGGTGAGGATGGTGATGTCATCATTGCCGGTGCCGCCGATGACTTCTTCGACGTTGGTGAAGCTGTTGGCATTAACCCCGTCGGCGAGTTTGACGGCGTCCTTGCCCGCGCCCAGATCGATGGTCTGGGTGCCATCGAGCGTGCTACCCATCAAGACGATATCTTCGCTGGCGGCACCGGTGATGCTTTCGACGTTGGTGATCTTGATGATATTCTTGTCGGCGGAGGTTCCCGCCAAAACGACGCTGTCGGTGCCGGCGCCACCGTCGATGTCGATGCCCTTTTGGGCGGCGGCCAGGTTGAAGGTGTTATCCGCCGCATTGCCGGTCAGCTTGGTATAGCCAATCTCGTTACCAGCACTGTCAAAACGCTTCGAATATATATCGCCCCTGCCGTCTGCCAATGTCGCATGGTCGGACCAGGTGACGATGAACCCGCCGTCGTAGGTGTCGGTCACGCTGGCGCTGATTTGGGTGGTGCTGGATGTGCTATTCACCAGGAACTCGGTTCCTAGCTTGGCGCCATTGGCGTCGAAACGTTGGGCGTAGACATCGGAGTTCCCATTTTGGTCTGAATGCCACACCACAACGAAGCCGCCGCCATCAAGGGCCGATATTTGCGGGCCGCTTTGGCTCGAGGCGGTGGTGGCATTGACCAAGATTTCGCCGCCCAATTTGTTTCCCGAAGCATCGAATACCTGGGCCGCGACGTCATACCCCGAGCCGCCGCTTACGGTGCCATGCCACGTCACGACAATATTCCCGTTTCCCAGTTGGGCGACGTGGGGATATTCCTGCCAGCTGGTGGTGGTGGTATTGGCCACAATTTGGCTGCCGCCGGTGCCGTTGGCATCAAAGATGCGCAGCATCGAGGCGTTGCCGTTGCCGTCCGTGCCGTCGTCATCCCATACCACGGCAAACCCGCCATCTTTCAGGGCCGTGATGTCGGGCAGGCGCGAACTGTTCAGGCCCGTGTTGACGCCGGTCTGGTTGATGGTGAATTCGCCACCCAGCTTGGTGCCCGAGGAATTCAGGCGCTGGCCGACGATATCGAAGTGGGCTCCATCGGATTCCGTCGTTTGCCACACCACCAGCAAATCGCCGTTGGAAAGCTGCACCACTTCCGGATTAACCTGCCCGTTCGCGGTGGTGGTGTTGACGAGGATTTCCGCGCCCGGAGTGGTGGTGGTCGTCGTCATACCGAACAGCCGCAGCACCACGTCCGCCCCGGTGCCCGCGCCGGCCTGATCCACCGACGAATAGACCGTCGCAAAACCGCCATTGTTCAGGCTGGTGAAATGGGCCGCGAAGTTGCTCTGATTCGACGCGGCGTTGGTCGCGGCGGCATCGTTGATCTGGAATTCCGTGCCTACCTTCTGGCCTATCGCGTCGAACCGCTGCGCCAGCATATCCGTGTCGCCGCCTGCGACGCGAGTGATGGTCCAGTACACGATATACCCGCCGTCATCCAGCATGGTGATGCCCGAATGTTCCGGCGTGCCCATATCGGCGCCGGCGGTGGCGGTAGTGGTATTGACTTGGGATTGCGGGGCGGTGCTGGCAACCATGATGGTGGCGTCGCTAAATGTTAGCGTTTCGACGTTGGAAATGGTGTCGGTACCGTCGGTGCCTTGGCCGTCGGTCAGCGTCAGCACCCCGTTGGCGTCGAACGACCAGGTGTAGTTTGCCATTGCGCCGTTGAGGGTCGCCACGTCCGCGCCCGCGCCGCCGTCGATGGTGTCGTTGCCGCCCATGCCGTTGATGGTGTCGTTGCCGTCCATGCCGTTGTAGGTGATGGCGGCGGCGCTGCCCGTCCAGGTGTCCGCGCCGGACGT
>JANLGW010000119.1 GCA_024653965.1 Rhodospirillales bacterium | reverse complement strand
CAAGAAAAAAGACGCTTAAATCCCCGCAATCATCAAGACCTTGACCGCATGGGATTAACCCGCCATCCTTGCACGCATGGCGGGAGGGCTGCGTGAATTCTGTTGTTTCAGAAAAACTCGATTGGCTGCGGTTGATCCGTTCGGAAAACGTCGGACCGGTCACGTTTTACCGATTATTGGAACGCTTCGGCACGGCGGCGGCGGCGCTGGACGCCTTGCCGGACTTGGCCCGGCGCGGCGGCTCGAGCAAACCGCTCAAAGCCTACGCCAAGGCCGACGCAACGCGCGAGATGGAGGCGTTTCAGGCCTTAGGCGGGATTTACGTCACCCGCGCCGAACCCGGCTACCCGCCCCTGTTGGCCCACGTGGAAGACGCGCCGCCGGTGCTGACGGTGCTGGGCCATGCGCATTTATTGCCCAAACGCGCGGTGGCGATCGTCGGCGCACGCAATGCATCGCTCAACGGCCGCAACTTTGCCCGGCGCATTGCCGCCGAATTGGGCCAAGCAGGCTTATTGGTGGTATCGGGCATGGCGCGCGGCCTGGACGCGGCGGCGCACGAAGGTGCCTTGGATACCGGCACCGTGGCGGTGCTGGGCGGCGGCGTGGACGTGATCTATCCGCGCGAAAATGCCGCCTTATATAATGAGTTAAAAACGCGCGGCGCGATCATTTCCGAAGTCGAACCCGGCACCCAGCCCCAGGCGCGCCACTTCCCGCCCCGCAACCGCATCATATCGGGCATGTGCCGGGGCACGCTGGTGGTCGAAGCCTCCGACAAATCGGGGTCGCTCATTACCGCACGCATGGCCCTAGATCAAAACCGCGATGTATTCGCCGTTCCGGGTTCGCCATCTGATCCCCGCGCCCAAGGTTGCAACAATCTGATCCAACAGGGCGCATATCTGGTGCAAACGGCAAACGACATTCTAGACGTGCTTTCCGGCGACCTTTCCCGCACCCTGGAAGCCCCAAAACCCTTGGATTTCAAGGCAAAACAGAATTCTACACCAGATGAGGCGACAATTGAATCCGCACGCCTGCAAATTCAAGAAATGTTGTCGCCTTCTCCGGTTACAGTTGACGAACTGGTCCGTAACTGCCAATTCTCCCCTTCCACGGTGTCGCTCGTGCTGCTCGAATTGGAGCTTGCCGGACGCCTGGAACGCCATCCCGGCAATCGGGTGGCGCTGTTGAACCGTTGAGAATTAGTAGAGACCGTATGCACGTCGTCGTTGTCGAATCGCCCGCAAAGGCCAAGACCATCAACAAGTACCTTGGAAGCGATTTCAAGGTGCTGGCGAGCTATGGCCATATCCGCGACCTGCCGTCCAAAGACGGTTCCGTGCGCCCCGACGAAGATTTCGCCATGGATTGGGAAATCGACGCGCGCTCGGCCAAACAGGTCAAAGAAATCGTCGATGCGCTCAAGGGCGCCGATAGCCTCTATCTGGCCACTGACCCGGATCGCGAAGGGGAAGCCATCGCTTGGCATGTGCGCGAAGTCCTCAACAACAAAAAACTGTTGGCCGGCAAAACCGTACAGCGCGTGGTGTTCAACGAAATCACCAAATCCGCGATCTTGGAAGCGTTCGAGCATCCGCGCGATCTCGACAACGAATTGGTCGATGCCTACATGGCGCGCCGCGCGTTGGACTATCTGGTGGGCTTTACCCTATCGCCGGTGTTGTGGCGCAAACTACCGGGTTCGCGCTCGGCGGGCCGCGTGCAATCGGTGGCCTTGCGCCTGATTTGTGAACGCGAAACCGAGATCGAAGCCTTCAAACCCCAAGAATACTGGACCGTCGCTGCCGCGTTCGACACGGGCAAGGGCGTCATGGTGGATGCCCACTTAACCATCTTGAACGGCGACAAGCTCACCAAATACGACTTAAAAAATGCCGACGACGCAGCCCGCGCCAAATCCGCCATTGAAGCCGGGCCGTTCTCGGTCGCCAGCGTGGAAAAGAAACAATCGCGGCGCAATCCGCCGCCGCCGTTCACCACCTCGACCCTGCAGCAAGAGGCCGCGCGTAAACTTTATTTCTCGGCCAAAAAGACCATGCAGGTGGCGCAAAAGCTTTATGAAGGCGTCAACATCGGCGGCGACACGGTGGGTCTCATTACGTATATGCGTACCGACGGCGTCACCATGGCGAACGAAGCCATGCACGCGTGCCGCAAGCTGATTGGCTCGAGCTATGGCGAGGCCTATCTGCCCGACAGCCCGCGCATCTTCAAATCCAAGACCAAAAACGCCCAGGAAGCGCACGAAGCCATCCGTCCCACCGACGTGACGCGCACGCCCAAGGATGTTTCCGCTTTCTTGGACGACGACCAGAAAAAACTCTACGAACTGATCTGGAAACGTACCTTAGCGTGCCAGATGCAGCCGGTGGTGCTCGATCAGGTCGCCGTGGACATCGCCCAGGCGGAACGCGCGGTGGTGCTGCGCGCCACCGGCTCGATGATCGCCTTCGACGGTTATTACCGCGTCTATCACGAAGGTCAAGACGACGATAAAAACGGCAACGGCGGCGACGATGAAGAAGACGGCCGCATCCTGCCCGACATGGTCAAGGGTCAGGCGGTCGCGCTAAAAACCGTCAGCCCCGAACAACACTTCACCCAGCCTCCGCCGCGTTATTCCGAAGCCAGTCTGGTGAAAACCCTCGAAGAACTGGGCATTGGCCGCCCATCCACCTATGCCTCGATCATTTCGGTGTTGCAAGATCGCGACTATGTGATTCTGGACAAACGCCGCTTCATTCCCGAAGACCGGGGCCGTTTGGTGACCAGCTTCCTCACCAGTTTCTTTGAACGTTACGTGCAGTATTCGTTCACCGCCGACTTGGAAGAAAAGCTCGACGACATTTCCGGCGGACGCATCAACTGGAAAGACGTGCTGAACGATTTCTGGCGCAACTTCTCCGCCGACGTCGGCAAAATCAAGGAACTGCGCGTGCGTGAGGTGCTCGACACCTTAAACGACGTGCTGGGCCAACACTTCTTCCCCGCCCCCGAAGACGGCAGCCACGATGGACGCAAATGCCCCAAGTGCGGCGACGGTCAATTGTCGTTGAAACTGGGCAAGTTCGGCGCCTTCATCGGCTGCTCGAACTATCCCGAGTGCCGCTTCACGCGCCCGCTGACGACGCCCGAAGACGGCGACAAGAGCGAAGCCGCCGCGGAACTGGACAAGGGGCCGAAAGTTTTAGGCGTTGATCCGGAGAGCGGCGAGGAAGTCACCTTGCGCAAAGGGCCTTACGGCATTTACGTGCAACGCGGCGAGGCCGATCCCGAAGACAAAAAATCGAAACCCCATCGTTCGTCCGTGCCTAAGGGCGAGACGGCGGAAAGCGTGGATTTAACGCGCGCGTTGGGTTTGTTGCTGCTGCCGCGCAAAATCGGCCCCCATCCCGAAGACCAACAGATGATCCAGGCCGGGCTGGGACGCTTCGGTCCGTATCTGCAATACGCGGGCATGTATGTGTCGCTCAAAGAAGACGACCCGGTGACCATCGGGCTCAACCGCGCGGTAACGCTGATTGCGGAAAGCGGCAAAACGCCACCCACCGAAATCGGCAAACATCCCGCCGACGGCAAACCCATTTTGCTGAAAGTCGGGCGCTGGGGCCCGTTCATCACCCATGGCCGCGACCGCGCCAATCTGCCCAAGGATTTGGACAAGGATGCGCTGACGCTTGAAAAAGCGGTGGAACTGATCGGCGCCAAGGCGAAAAAAGCCCCGGCTAAAAAAGAAACCGCGAAAAACCCGGCGGCTAAGAAGGCCGCGCCGAAGAAAAAAGCCCCAACTAAAAAAGCCCCGGCTAAAAAAACCGCAACTAAAAAAGCGGCGGCTTCGTCGTGACCCAGGACCCGCCCCATCTGGCGCCGTTTCCCTCCGTTGAGCAAATTTTGGAGTTCATCGCCGACAGCCCTGGGCGGGTCGGCAAACGGGAAATTGCCCGCGCCTTCAACTTAGACGCCGAACAAAAACTGCAGTTGAAAAAGGTCCTAAAAAAACTCAAGGACGCGGGCCGACTGCACGCCAACCGCAAACGTTTTGCCGACCCGGGCGCGCTGCCGCCCGTCACCGTCATCGAAATCACCTCGACCGATATCGACGGCGAACTGTTGGCCCGACCGGTGGTGTGGGAATCCAAACAGCCGCCGCCCGTCATTTACATGGCTCCGGTGCGGCGCGGCCAAGGGGCGCTGGGCATCGGCGACCGGGCATTGGCGCGCATGGAGCGCATCGACGATACCGACGACGGCAGACCGGCTTACGAAGGCCGCGTCATCCGTCGATTGGAACATGCCCCCGCCGACGTGCTGGGCGTGTATCAAATCGATCCCGCCGGCCACGGCCGCCTGCGCGCCACCGACCGGCGCGTCAAAAGCGAATTCTTAGTGACGGATTTGGGCGGGCTTAGCCCGGAACGCGGCGATCTGATCCGCGCCGAAATTCTGCCCGGCAAAAAACTCGGCCTGCGTCTGGTAAAACTGCGCGAGAAATTGTCGCGCACTGGGCCAAAATCGATTTCGCTGATCGCTATTTACGACCGCTCCATCCCCGTTGAATTTTCCAGCGACGCGCTGAACTTGGCGAAGACCGCAGGCCCCGCACCCTTAGGTCACCGCGAAGATTTACGCGATATGCCGATCATCACCATCGACGGCGAGGACGCGCGCGATTTCGACGATGCGGTGTTTGCCGAACCGGACCCCGACCCGAAAAATCCCGGCGGCTGGCACCTGATCGTCGCCATCGCCGACGTCAGCTGGTACGTGCGCCCCGACGACGCGCTGGACTTTGAAGCCTATAAACGCGGCAACTCGGTCTATTTCCCCGACCGGGTGGTGCCGATGCTGCCCGAAGAACTGTCCAACGGCTGGTGCTCGCTCAAACCCAATGAAGAACGCCCCACCATTGCCGCGCACATGTGGATCGATGCCGACGGCCAGTTGTTGCGCCACACGTTCGGGCGCGCGCTGATCAAATCCGCCGCGCGCACCACCTACACGCAAATACAGAAGGCCCGCGACGGCCAACCCGACGATTTAACCGCCCCGCTGTTAGATGCCGTCATCGCCCCGCTTTACGGCGCCTATGAGGTCTTGCTGGCGGCACGCGCCAAACGCGGCGTGCTGGAGCTGGACCTGCCCGAACGCAAGATCGTACTCGACAGCGAAGGCAACATCGCGCGGGTCGAAGAACGCGAACGCTTTGATTCTCACAAACTGATTGAAGAGTTTATGGTGCTGGCCAACGTCGCCGCCGCCGAAACGCTGGAACGCCTCAAACAACCGTGCATGTATCGCATCCACGGCGAACCATCGCCTGAAAAGATCGAAAGCTTGGCGGAGTTTTTGGCCAGCGTATCGATCCCGTTTGCCAAGGGCCAAGTCATCCGCGCCAGCCATTTCAACCAAATCCTCAGCAAGGTCAAAGATACCCCCAACAGCCATATGGTGAGCGAGGTGGTGCTGCGCTCCCAGGCTCAGGCCGAATACAATCCCGACAACATCGGCCACTTCGGTCTAGCGCTCAGGCGCTATTGCCACTTTACCTCGCCCATCCGCCGTTATGCCGATCTGTTGGTGCACCGCGCCTTGGTGAAGGGGCTCAAATTAGGCGAAGGGCCGCTGGAAGACGATCACAAGAACTTCACCGAAATGGGCGAGCATCTGTCGGTAACGGAACGCAACGCGGCGGGGGCGGAACGCGACGCGGTGGACCGCTTTACGGCGTTGTATCTTTCGGAAAAAATCGGCGCCGTGATGAAGGGACGCATCAACGGGGTGACGCGTTTTGGTTTATTCGTCACCCTAAACGATACCGGCGCGGACGGCTTAGTGCCCATCCGCACCCTACCCGACGACTATTACATTCACGACGAGCATCGCCATACCCTGTGCGGGCGCGAAAATCGTCTGGAGTTTCGCTTGGGCGATGCCGTGGAAGTGCTGATCGTCGACGCCGACCCCATCACCGGGTCAACCGTGTTCAAAATCATGGAAGGCGGGCGCACGGCCACAAGAGCGCCCAGCAGCCCAGGCAAACACCGCGACCCAAACGGCGGCAAACAGCCCTTTAGGAAGGGTGGCAAACCGAAGGGCAACTCCCGTGCCGCACGCCGCGCCAAGCGCCAGGGCTAACCCCATGCCCCTTTGCCGTCTTCAACAATTTGATGACGGGTTCAAAAAAATATATGATGATTACCCCATGGGCAGCGTCATCAACACCTTATGCAAGTCAGCGCTGACCGTCTTGGCATTCACGATGCTGGCGGTCCTGGTAACGGCATGCGCCGCTTCGACAACACATACGCCAGGCACCGAATCAACCTCCGCCGAAAACGATACGGGGAAAAGTGGCGACGCGTTCGCCTATCGCGCCACAGAAGCTACCGTGCGCGAAGGGTTGAATAATATCTCCCAGCGTTACATCGATCCCGTGGATATGGATGAACTGGCCTTGAGGGGCCTGCATGGCCTCATCACCATCGACCCCAGCTTGCAGCTGGAAATGGATAAGAACAACCGGCAGGTCTACCTCAATAGGGGGGAGACCCATCTGGCGCAGTTGAAAGCGCCGCAGCCCGGCGAAAAAGACGCCACCAACTGGGCGCACTTAACTGCCGAGGTCTTGCGCGCGGGAAGATCACATTCCGAGGATTTGCAAAACGCCGATAACGAACGCGTCTATGAGGCTGTGTTTGACGGCATGCTTTCCAATCTGGATATCTTTTCGCGTTATGCCGGGGCAGAGGAAGCGCGCGCCAATCGGGCGCGTCGTGATGGTTTTGGCGGCATCGGAATCCGCTTCGCCAAGTCCGAAGACGGCATCTTGGTCACCCATGTATCCACCGATAGCCCAGCCTTTGGCGTAGGCCTAAAGCCGGGCGACGTCATTGTGCGCGTGAACGACGTTCAAACGACCGGAGCAAAACTGCGCGATGTGGCAGAGCTGCTGCGCGGCCCCGTGGGAAGCCAGATCAACCTGACCATCACGCGCCTTTCCGATGACGCAAAGGCCCCTCAACGCACCATCGACTTCAACCTTAAGCGCGCGCACATCGTTCCAGAATCCGTCCGTGTGACCATTGCTGACGGCCTGATGGTCATTACCGTCAGCAGCTTTAATAAAAACACCTCAAATGCCGTGCATGATGCCCTAACCGCCAACGATCAAGCCATTCGCAACGGCTCCCTCCAGGGGGTGATCATGGATCTGCGCGGCAACCCGGGTGGACTTCTATCGCAAGCGGTCAACGTCGCCGATTTGTTTTTGGAAGACGGACTAATCATCGCGACCCTCGGTCGCCACCCCGACAGTCAACACGACTACCTTGCAAGCGGTGTCGATTTGGCGCGTGGCTTGCCACTGACCCTCTTGGTGGACGGCGACAGCGCATCTGCCGCTGAAATCGTCGCCAGCGCCCTTCAAGACCTTGGCCGTGCCGTGGTCATCGGTTCCGCATCCTATGGCAAGGGCACGGTGCAAACCGTCATCCGCCTGCCTAACGATGGCGAAGTGACGTTAACGTGGTCGCGGTTCATCTCGCCGTCCGGTTATGCCATTCACGGCCTGGGCGTCATGCCCGCCGTGTGCGCCACCAATACCGCCCCTGCCAAAAACCCGGTGCCCAAAAACTCCGATTCCTTAAGCGATGCCATTTTGGCCCCCGAACACATCGACGGCGGACGCAACACCATGGATGCCTGGCGCGCGACGGGACTGATTTTTGATGGTCGGCGCGACACTTTACGTAGCGCCTGCCCGGCAAAAACCTTCAAAGCCGACAAAAACGGCGATTTATTGATGAAATTGGCCGTCCGCGTGATCCACGACCCCGCGATCTACCAGCGTGCCGTTTTGTTATCGCAACCCGTCAACACCGCTTCGCGTTAAAATTCAGCCCAAAGCGCAAGAACTGTCTTGACTTCGGCGGCTCAGGCCCTATTTTACGCCGCTCAAACGTTTTTACGGATTTACTGGCGGGAACCAAACCATGGCCAAATCAGCGACAATCCTGATCAAACTGGTCAGCACTGCCGACACCGGTTACTTCTACGTGACCAAGAAGAACCCGCGCAACACCACCGAGAAGCTTGAGCTTCGCAAATACGACCCGGTGGTGCGCAAGCATGTGGTCTTCAAGGAATCCAAAATAAAGTAAGGATTCTAGAGTGCGATCGCAATAGATTGAAGAATCCTTGCTTCAACCTATTGCGTGAATCGCCCTCTAATATATTGATAGGGGCGGATTCACGCTCTAGCTGGGATCGCATAAGCGATTCCACCTAAAGCGATCCGACCCTAGGCTCTCCTGACGGTTCAGGCTTAAATGCGAAACGCGCTCCAATCGGGGCGCGTTTTCGTTTGTATGCCTATGTTAAATAGGGATCAGCTGAGGAACTTCGACAAGGTTTCCAAGAAATTCGGCACCGAAATAGGTTTGGCGATATACCCTTCGCAGCCTCCCTCGCGAATCTTTTCCTCATCGCCCTTCATCGCAAAAGCGGTCACCGCGATAACGGGGATGTGCTTGAGTTCGTCGTCAGCCTTCAACATTTTGGTAATTTCCAAACCGGAAATTTCCGGCAGCTGGATATCCATCAAAATCAGATCCGGCATATGTTCACGCGTCAGCTTAAGCGCGTCGCGTCCGTCTTTGGTTTGCACGGTTTCATAACCGTGCGCCTGCAACAGATCATTGAAGAGTTTCATATTCAATTCGTTGTCTTCAACGATCAAGATGGTCTTGGCCATGGTCACTCCTACGTATTTTGGGGCTTCCGTCCTACACCCTTAAGGACGGAAAAAACGCTGCACCCCGCAACGATCACCTTTAAAACTGTTAGAACGCATCGATAGGAGTCTTTCCCCCCCATTTCCGGTAGATGATGGAGGATTCCGCTCTACGAGTCAAACGCCTCAACCATCTTCAAACAAATGAAAATCTCATTTTAACGAATTCATCCCCTTCCCCGCCTCAGCAGCCCCATAAGTTAAAAAAATGGCCGTCACAAGTAGGTGACGGCCAAGTGATGATTTGGGAGAAACATAAAGAGAAACCTAGAGATACCTTGGTCAGAAACCGGCCATCGGCCCAATGGCGCCCGGGGTTAAAAACCCTAACGACATCAAGAAAAGCGAGAGTGCCAATCCAAAAGCTTGCAGCACGGTCATTTGGCCTACTCCTCAACAAAGTGTTCCAAAGACGGCAACGCCGCCATGAACCAAAACTACCCCATGCCCTCCGTGCGCGCTGTGATGCAAGTCACTCCCCATAAAATTTCCGAGATTTATCGGATAAATTTAACCCCGGCTGCTTGGAATCTTTCTTAAACATAAGGGTTGAGTACAGGCCAAAATCGGACAAAAATTATAACCTTATTTAAATTATGGTCTTCAGCGTCTCACACACCATCGTCGGCGCCTTCCCCCCGTGATAGTATTCACGACACCCAAAAAAAGGATCAGCCATGCTAAAATCCTTAAGCGCAAAAATCATCGCCGCCGCAGTCTTACTCATTACGGTAAGTTACGCCGCCGACTTTCTCATCGCCGCCAACATCAATCGAACGCTAAACGCCGAAACCGAAACACTCACGGGACGCATGCATAGCGCCATTGGGGAAAAAGATAAATTGATCGAAAGGCTATTGGCGGATAACCAATTGGCCAGCGAAACCAAACTCAACGCCGTTCTCTCCGCCGCCACGGCGACCAATACCTTAGAGACGGAAGCGACGCGCAAATTTCTGGAAGGCACTCGCAATGGCATTGCCGTTTCCAGCTTAACCTTAATCAGTAACGCCATGTTGCAGGGCGAGGCCGCCACCGCTCAGGAAACGATGAAAACCTTGCTGGACAACCCGGAGATTTACGCCATCAACTTATGGCGCACCTCCGGAGAAATGGCCTTTCGCGACAATAAAACCATAAACACCATTAACAAACGGGCCGACGCCGAGATATTCAAACCGCGCAAAGCCATAGACCCCATCGTGCTGGAGGGGGATCGCCGGAGCGTCTTCGATAACGTGGTGGCAACCCATCAAAACGGCCTTGTCGCCCTTGGCGAAGAAAACAAAGACGGCAGTGAGATGGAGCCGGTCGAATACGCCTATTATCTTTTAGAGAACGAGGATGCCTGCCAAGGCTGTCACGGTGATAGCGCCCAGCCCAATGGTGTGCTGGAAGTCGCCGTCTCACGGCGCGCGCTGATCAATTTAGAACAAACCGCCAAGGAAAAAATGGCCGAAGTGGCCGCCATCCAGGCCAAAGAAAAGGAAAAGTTTACGGTCGAAAGCCAAGCCTTAACCCAGGAAGTCAAATTGTTGACGGATGCCGTCAATGCTGACGTCACCACAGGTCGCCAGCACGTTAGTGATACGCAAGACAGTTCTTTTTTGACCTCTTTAATTTCCAAAGCCGGTTTTTTCTTGCTCACCGTAGGCGTTTTGTTTTGGGTGTTGAGTTCATTGCTCACCAAACCGGTGCATGCCATGACCGACGCTATGGGCCGTCTCGCTCGAGGCGAATTGGATGCAAAAGTCCCCGCCGTCGGCCGCGAGGATGAAATCGGCCAGATGGCCAGTGCCGTTCAAGTCTTCAAGGAAAATGCCATCGGCGCAAAACGCCTGGAGGCCGAGCATGCCGAAATCCAAAAACGCACCGAGCGCGAAAAAGCCGTAGAGATGAAAAAACTCGCCAATGATTTCGAAAACAGCGTAGGGGCCGTTGTCAGGACCGTCACGGAAGCGGCGTCTGGAATGGAATCCTCCGCAGAAAACCTGGCTGCCGCCGCGAAGCAGACCTCTTCACGCGCCGAAACCGTATCATCGGCGGCGGTGCAGGCTTCCAACAACGTTTCCACGGTAGCCAGTGCGGCGGAAGAACTTTCCAGTTCGATTTCCGAAATTTCGCGTCAGGTGTCGCAGTCCACGCGCATTGCAGGCGAGGCGGTAGCCGAAGTTGAAGGCGCCAATGAAAAGGTTCAAGGCCTAGCCGATGCCGCCAGAAAAATCGGCGAAGTGGTGGCCCTCATCACCGACATCGCCGACCAGACCAACCTGCTGGCGCTCAACGCCACCATCGAAGCGGCGCGTGCCGGCGATGCAGGCAAAGGTTTCGCCGTGGTGGCGTCGGAAGTCAAAAATCTGGCCAACCAAACCGCACGGGCGACCGAAGAAATATCGGCGCAGATCGGCGGCATTCAACACGCTACCCAAGATGCGGTGCAAGCCATCGGCTCCATCGGCAACATCATCGGCAGGATGAACGAAATCGCATCGGCCATCGCCGCTGCGGTCGAAGAACAGGGCGCCGCGACGCAGGAAATCGCGCGCAACGTCGAACATGCCGCCAATGGCACGACCGAAGTGTCCAACACAATCCTTGAAGTCAATACGGCTGCGGAAAATACAGGATCTGCAGCCTCGGACATCCGCTCTTCGGCCCATAAATTAACGGATCAATCCAATCTCCTTTCCAAGGAAATGGAAAACTTCCTCACCGCGATCCGCCCCAAAGACAAAGACCTAACATAAATCCACCCCCACAAATAAACCGGGCAAAAGCCCGGTTTATTTGTGCTTGCCTATTTAATGCAAAATCTAATCGCCGCGCACGTCTTCGACCATGTCTTCCAAGCGATCCAAGTCTTTCACCACCAACGCATTCTTTTGACGCTCGACAATGCCTTTGCGCGCCAAATCGTTCATCACCCGCGCCACCGTTTCGCGGGTGGTACTGACACGCGAAGCGACATCGGAATGCACCGGGATAGGGCTGATGATCGCGGTTTCATCGTCTTCGGTAACTTTGCGCGCCATACGCAGCAGATCTGCATGGATACGGTTGTTCGCGCCGAGCGTCGACAATTCCATAATGCGCGACGTCGATGTACGCACCAAATATGCCAGATGCTTCATCAGCTTTAGCGCGATGGTCGGATGTTGCAAAATGATGTTGCGAAATTGATCTGCGGGCAGGGACGCAATACGCGTTTCGTTCAGCGCCATGACGCTGGCCGAACGCGGCAACCCGTCAATTGCCGCCAATTCACCAAAATGGCTACCCGGCTCCAAATCATCAAACGTGATTTCACGCCCGGAAAGCGAATAGTTCACCACCCGCACACGCCCATCGACAATAAAGAAAATATCGCGGGAATCGGAATGTTGATCGATAATCTGCTCACCCGAGCCGTAAGTTTTCCAGCGACAGCTCTTGGCCACCACCTCGACTTCGTCGTCGGAAAGCTCCGAAAGCAATCGAATATCTGTAAGCGTGTCAGTCACGCGAGGCCTCCTTAAGCGAGCTTCCGCCCGCGCCATTCCATCCGGCATGTATCATCCCCTATAACAGTTAACCAATTTTTGAGCTTTAACGGCAACACTCTTTCATAGAGAGAACGTCAAAGACGCTCTTTTAATCCGCCCGGCACCGAGTTTTCCAAGGTTTCTCAAGGAAAAAATAGGATTTCGGGCGGCATTGATTCGTAACACCCCCGCGGAGAATCCGCGCGCAAAGGGGTTTTGGAGGATAGCAAAATGAAAAAAGCGGCCGCATGGGCCGTGCCAGACGGGGAACAGAAGGCCCCCGAGGGAAGAAAAAACCGGGAATTCAATAACCCGGATCAGGCCGAAACCAGCACTGGAACGCAAAATATCCGAGGCGCATTCGCCAGATCCATTTGTCGGGCGAACGACTTTGCTACCATAAAAGACCGGGCTGCCTGCGACGATGGTGTGCCGTGTTCGCGTTTGTCCAAATGTCTTGGACAGGCGGATGTCACCCTTCGTTACCTGGAATTGCGCAAAACCTTAATGAAATAACCCAACGCCGAATCCTTAAGAGACCGTGCCGTAACGGACCTCGCCTGCTAGCGCGCACCACAATGGTCACCCCTGCCCAGTGCGGACCGCAGTTATTTTTGCAACGCGCTCATCCTTCCTTGTAGGATGCCTTCCCATGCTTATGTTTAAGGAAACCATATTTTCACCTCGATTTATTGGTTACACTTAAGCCATGACCTTAATCCAACATAACCGTTTGGCCTGCTTATCTTTATTTTTGCTTGCAGGCTGCGCCGCCCAGGCAACGCCTCAACCCACCTCCACGCCAGAAGATCGGGCCACCTCCACAGCAATCGATCGAGCCTGCGTACAACCCGGCGCGTGGTTCGATCCCGCCAATAAGCGCATCCTCGCCACGCCCGAAGCCCTGGCCCGCATTAAGGATGCCCGCGTCGTGTTGCTGGGTGAGACGCATGTCATCGCCGATCACCACCGCTGGCACATGCAGACCGTGGCGCAAATGCATGCCCAGCACCCCGATATGATTTTGAGCTTCGAAGCCTTCCCCCGCCGCATTCAACCGGTGCTCGACCAATGGGTAGCGGGTGCATTGACCGAAGCCGAGTTTCTCAAACAAAGCGAATGGGAAACGGTGTGGAAATACGATGCCAACCTCTATTTGCCCCTGTTTCACTTCGCGCGGCTAAACGCCATTCCCATGGTGGCGCTCAACGTGGACCGCTCTTTGATCAATCAGGTTTCCAAAAAAGGCTGGAAAGCCGTGCCCAAAAGCGAACGGGGCGGCATCGGCGACCCCGCCCCGGCGCCAAAGGGGTATATCGAGATGCTGAGCCAGGTTTATGGCAATCACGACAATGGCAGCGGCAAAGACAACGGCGCACCCAAAGGGCCGGGGCTGGACGATCCACGCTTCGCCAGCTTCGTCGATGTGCAGTTAACCTGGGACCGCGCCATGGCGGAAGCCACCGCCACCGCGCTGAAACACGCCCATAATCAAGGCCGCGACCCACAATTAATCGCGGTAATTGGACGCGGACACATGGATCAAGGTTATGGCGTACCCACGCAGCTAAAGGATTTAGGCGTAGACGACATCAAGGTCTTAGTGCCGTGGGATAAACTGCGCCCCTGCGAAGAACTCGCCCTAACGCCGCCACCCGCAGATTTGATTTTTGGCCTAGCGACCACCGAGGATTATCTGCCCGACGAAACCGACAGGCCTAAACTGGGGGTACTGCTTGAAAAAACCGAAGACGGCGTCGTCGTCAAGGACGTGTTGAAAGACTCCATCGCCGAAACTGCGGGACTTAAAGCCGACGACCTCATCTTACGCGCCGCAAACCAACCCTTGGCCACGACCAACGATCTGGTCACCATCATCAAGAGCATGAACCCCGGCACATGGCTTCCTCTCACCATCCGGCGCGCGGGCAAGGAAAAAGAGATCATCGCCCGCTTTCCGGTAACCCATCCATGAACGACTGGTCTGCACGGATCGTTTCGGCGATGGCTTTTGCATGCCTATCGTTAGTGTTATCAACCGCCAGCGCCGCCGAGCCTGCACCAGCGCATCACAATGCCCGCGTCAGCCTTGATCCCGCAAGCGGTAAAGTTGAAGTCCGCAACACCATCACCCTAGAAGCCCAAGACCGCGTGACGCTGCGCCTGGAACCTACGTTCGTGGTGGAAAGCCTCGACGTTGACGGCGAGCGCCGCGCGCCCGACCGCCTCGGAGATTTTATCGCCGTTGATGTCGGCGGCCAGGGGAAACACACCATCAACCTGCATACGCGCGCAAGTCTGGCCACCCAAACGGATCACGAACAACCGCCCTTTTTGCGCGCCGATGGCGGCTTTTTAGCGCAAGGCTGGCTGGGCCAACCGATTGATCGCGCCGCCACCTATGCCATCGAAGTCACCACCGCATTGCCCCACATCGCGGTACTGCCCGGTCGGTTACAAAAAGAAACACGAACAAACGAATCTTATACGGCGATCTTTACGTCGGACGGCGCCGACAGTCCGCCGGTGCTGATTACCGGGCCGTTCGAAGTAACGGAAAAAATAGCCAGCCTCGGACAACCGCACGTCCGCATCCGCACCTACTTCCACCCTGAACTCAGCACCCTGGCAAATGGATACCTCGACGATACGGCGCGCTATATCGAGCACTATGCTAAAACCATCGGCCCCTTCCCTTATGCCGGGTTCGCCATCGTATCGGGACCGGCGCCAATCGGCATTGGCCTGCCCGGCATGACCTATATGGGGCGCACCGTTTTGACGCTGCCGTTTATTCGCGCCACCTCGCTGCCCCACGAAGTGCTGCACAATTGGTGGGGTAACGCGGTAGGCATCGACTACGCCACCGGCAACTGGGCGGAGGGATTGACTTCATACCAAGCCGACCATGCCCAAGCCGCCAGCCGGTCTCAAGACGGCGGACGGGAAAAGCGCCTGGAATGGCTGAGAAATTATGCCGCCCTGCCCACCGAGCGCGACCAGCCCGTCACAACCTTCCAATCCAAAACCCACGACGCCACTCAAGTGGTCGGCTACGACAAGGTGGCCTTTATTTTCCACATGCTGAAGACCCATTTAGGTGGGGACGTCTTCGATAAAGCCACCCAGCGGTTTTACGCCGACAACCGCCACCACACCGCCAGTTGGGCCAACATCAAAACCGCGTTTGAACGCGAAAGCGGCCAAGATTTAAGCGCATTTTTCGACGCCTGGCTCAACCGGCCGGGCGCGCCGGAACTGGCGTTGCGCGACGTAAAGGCCGAAGGCCAGCACCTCGCCTTTTCGCTGATCCAGACTCAAGACGGCGCAGCTTATCCCTTAACCTTGAACGCCACGGTCACGACGCAAGCGGGCGAACAACAAACGCGTTTGACGATGGACCAAAAAAACCAGTCCTACACCGTGACGACGGACGCGCCGCCGAATGCCTTAAGCATCGATCCCAACTTCGACGTCTTTCGCCGTTTGTCCAAGAACGAAACGCCACCCATCTTGCGCGACGTCACGTTAAACGACGCCACTCGATTGATCGCACCGGGTAAGGATGCATCCACCCGCACCATCGCCCGCGTCCTGGCCGAAGACCTGATGCAGGCCTCCGTGCCCGAGATTCAAGCCCTTTCCGCCCTGCCGCAAAAAGGCTCGCTGATCGTCGCAGGTCTGAAGGCCGATGTTTTGGCATTCTTAAAGCAAAATGCTTTACCTCTGCCGCCCAAGCCGTTGGATTTAAACGTCCAGGCCTTGGCCTATGTGGTGCGCGAAACCAATGGGCGCACTACCCTGGTCGCCATGGCGGCGGACGACCATACGCTCGAAGCCTTGGCGCGCGCCCTACCGCACTACAAGCGGCGCAGCTTCGCGGTCATGAACGAAGGCGTCGTAACCGACAAAGGCACATGGAACCCCGAAGAAGGGCCGCTTAGCGTGCGATTGGATTAATTTTTTAGGTTCAGAGCGACATCACGCCGCAAGCAAAAGGGCAAAAAATCCCGCCACCGCGCCCGCACCGACGCTGATGCCGTACAGGCTTACGCTCAAAACTTCCCACAACCCCTTGCCGGGGCTGACGGTTGTGGTGAAGGGGATGCTCATCGCGGTTCTCCGATACTTCTACTTCGTGGCGGCACGCGCCATCCTCATTTTTACGCCTAAGCCCGTTAACACTTTGTAACCGCCTCGCCCTTGCCGAAATGCCCGATTTCCGCTACTAACCGTGGGGTATCCTTACGGGACGGAGCACATTCCTCCTAACCCTTTGATTTTTAAGCGTCTGGCCCTAGGTTTTCATGAACGAACTTCCCGATAAGGCCCTATTGCCCGCGGGTATGCAGGATGGCCTGCCCCCCGAAGCGGCGAACGAGGCCCGCGCCGCGCAAACCCTGGTGTCCCAATTTGACGCCTGGGGCTATGCACGCGTGAAGCCGCCCCTATTGGAATTTGAAGAAAACCTGCTGTTCGGCACCGGCCAAGCCGTGGCGGAACAGGCCTTCCGGGTACAAGACCCGGTCAGCCAGCGCATGATGGCGCTGCGCCCCGACATGACGTTGCAGGTGGCGCGCATCGCCCACTCGCGCATGAGCCACTCGCCGCGCCCGCTGCGCCTTGCCTATTCCGGGCAGGTGGTGCGGGTCAAAGGTTCGCAATTGCGCCCCGAACGCCAGATCGGCCAAGTCGGCGCGGAATTAATCGGCGCCACCGGCGCAGGCGCGGACGTGGAAGTGATTTTGATGGCCGTTGAGGCCTTAGAATCATTAGGCGTGACGGGCTTAAGCATCGATTTAGGCCTGCCCACGTTGAGCCCCGCCGTCATTGCCGGATTGGCGCTCAAACCCCAAGTCCTGCGCAGCCTGAAAACTGCCCTGGAACGCAAGGATGCCGCTGGTGTATCCGCCTTAAGCGATGCCTTGGGTGCTGGCGCAACGGCGGCCTTGCTGGCGATGCTGAACGCCGTGGGACCGGCCAAGGCCGCAATGAACAAGCTGATGAACTTAAAACTAACACCCGATGCCAACGCCCAGCGCACGCACCTGGCCCAAGTGGTCGATGGATTGCTGGCCGCGCGCCCGGACTTGACCTTGACCTTAGACCCGGTCGAACGGCGTGGTTTTGAATACCACACCGGCGTGACATTCGCGCTGTTTGCCCGCACCGTCATGGGTGAGTTGGGCCGGGGCGGGCGTTACGAAGCGGGCAATAACGGCCACCGCGAACCGGCCACGGGCCTAACGCTGTTCATGGACATGGTCATGCAGGCCCTGCCCGCTGCCGTCGCAACACCTAGCGTATTTCTGCCCTTCGGCACGCCGCCCCAAGCGGCAAAAAAATTGCGCACCGAAGGTTGGCGCACCGTGCAAGCGCTGGAACAAACGAGTGACGCCGAGGCCGAAGCCCGCCGTCTGGGCTGCGTACACGTGCTGGAAGGCGGCACCGTGCGTACATTAAAAAATAACGCTTAAGGGGGAAATACATGGCCAACGTGGTTGTAGTCGGCTCGCAGTGGGGCGACGAAGGCAAAGGCAAGATCGTTGACTGGCTGTCGGAACGTGCCGACGTCGTGGTGCGCTTTCAGGGCGGTCACAATGCCGGCCATACGCTGGTGATCGACGGCGTTACCTACAAGCTGCACATCCTGCCGTCGGGAATTGTACGCAAGGGTACACTTTCGGTCATCGGCAACGGCGTCGTGTTGGACCCGTGGAATTTGCTGGAAGAAATCGAAAAACTGCGTAGCCAAGGCGTCGAGATCAGCCCTGACAACCTCAAGGTCGCGGAAAACGCGCCGCTGATCCTGCCGTTGCACGCCAATCTGGACAAAGCCCGCGAAGAAGCCCTGGGCAATGCCAAGATCGGCACCACCGGGCGCGGCATCGGCCCGGCTTATGAAGATAAAGTCGCGCGTCGCGCCATCCGCGCGGGCGATCTGAACGACCGCAATCTGATTAAAACCAAAGTGGATAAAATGCTCTTCCACCACAACGCGCTGCTGCGGGGCTACGGCCAAGCGGAAATCGACGCGGCCCATCTGGTCGAAGAAATCATGGAACTGGCGCCGAAGGTCCTGCCTTACGTCGACACTACCTGGAAAACCCTAGACGAAGCCAAGCGGGCCGGTAAACGCATTTTGTTTGAAGGCGCGCAAGGCACCCTGTTGGATATCGACCACGGCACATACCCCTTCGTGACCTCGTCGAACGTGGTCGCCAGCCAGGCCGCGACCGGCTCGGGCATGGGGCCAAACGCCATTGATTATGTACTGGGCATTACCAAGGCCTACACCACGCGTGTCGGATCGGGGCCATTCCCAACCGAACTGCTCGACGA
>JANLGW010000118.1 GCA_024653965.1 Rhodospirillales bacterium | reverse complement strand
ACGTCGGCTTGGCTTTTGATGATGTCGGGGCCGATGCGCAGATCGTCGGAATAATCCGAACCCACCACCCACAGGCGCAGAATGTCCGCGCCGAACTCGTCGTTCACATCTTGCGGCGAGGTGACGTTGCCCATGGATTTGGACATCTTGCGCCCGTCTTGATCCAGCACGAAACCGTGGGTCAGCACCGCATCGTAAGGGGCGCGGCCACGGGTGCCGCAGCTTTCCAACAGCGACGAATGGAACCAGCCGCGATGCTGGTCGGAGCCTTCGAGGTACAAATCGGCGGGCCACTTCAAATCGGGACGTTGTTCCAACACAAAAGCATGGGTGGAGCCGGAATCGAACCACACGTCCAAAATATCGGTGACTTGATCGAAGTCCTCGGCCTTGTAGGCATTGCCCAAAAAATCTTGCGCATCGTGGGTGAACCAGGCATCCGCGCCCTCGGCTTTGAAGGCTGCGATAATGCGGTCCATCACCGCTTGGTCGCGCAACGGCTCACCGGTGGCTTTGTTGACAAACACCGCGATGGGCACGCCCCACGCACGCTGGCGCGACACACACCAATCGGGACGTTCGGCGATCATCGAACGCAGGCGGTTTTGCCCCATGGCGGGCACAAAACGGGTATCTTCGACGGCCTTCAACGCCTTGGCGCGCAAGTCCGTCCTGTCCATCGAAATGAACCACTGCGGCGTATTGCGGAAAATCACCGGGGCTTTCGAGCGCCACGAATGCGGATAGCTGTGTTCGATGCGATCCGTCGCCAGCAACATGCCCAACTCGTCCAACTTATCCGCCACCGCTTTGTTGGCGGGGAAACGGGTTTTCTTTTTCTTGTCGTCGAAAACCAGCACCGGCAGACCTTCAAACATCGGCACCTGCGCCGTGTAGGTACCGTCGGCGTTGACCGTGTCGGGCACCGGCACGCCGTGTTCCATGCCCAAGACCCAGTCGTCGGCACCGTGGCCGGGGGCGATGTGGACCACACCGGTACCGGTATCTAAGGTAACGAAGCCGCCCTTCAACGCGCGTACTTCAAATTCATAACCGTGGCCATGGAAGGGGTGTTTGCACACCACGCCGCCCAGGCCTTTGTGCGAAGCGATTTTGCTCCACTCGACGATGCCCGCGTCCGTCGCCACTTGCTCGGCCAGCCCCTCGGCAACGATCAGTTTTTCACCCACGCGCGCGCGGCTGTCATCCTTGACCGCTTTGACTTCATAAACGCCATAGTCGAAATCGCCATAGGCCACCGCGCGGTTGCCGGGGATGGTCCACGGCGTAGTGGTCCAGATCAGCACGCTGGCACCCTGCATTTCGGCAATAGGCGCGGTCGCCACCGGAAAGCGCACATAAATCGTCTGCGAGCTGTGATCGTGGTATTCGACCTCGGCTTCGGCCAGCGCGGTCTTTTCCACCACCGACCACATCACCGGCTTGGCGCCCTTATATAAAGAGCCATCCATCAAGAACTTGCCAATCTCGGCGACGATCTGCGCTTCGGCGGCATGGGTCATGGTGGTGTAGGGATTATCCCAATCGCCGATGACGCCCAAACGCTTGAATTCCTCGCGCTGCACGTCGATCCAGTGGGCGGCGAATTCGCGGCACTCCTGACGGAACTCGACCACCGGCACGTCGTCTTTATCTTTGCCTTCGGCGCGGTATTTTTCTTCGATCTTCCATTCGATCGGCAGGCCATGGCAATCCCAACCGGGCACATAGTTGGCGTCTTTGCCCATCATCTGCTGAGAGCGCACGATCACGTCTTTGAGAATTTTGTTCAGCGCATGACCGATGTGCAGATGACCGTTGGCGTAGGGCGGGCCATCGTGCAACACAAAAGGCTCGCGCCCCTTGCCCGCCTCGCGGCTGCGCGCGTACAGGCCTAACGCTTCCCACCGCGCCAGGGTTTCCGGCTCACGCTGCGGCAGGCCCGCACGCATGGGAAATTCGGTCTGGGGCAGGAATACCGTGTTTTTGTAATCGGTCGTCATCGGGTTCTAAGTCTCGGCTGGCCATAAGTGAAAAATGAGGTGTCTTTTTAGCCCTATTTGCTGAGGATTTCTCTAGCTTTCTCGCAATCTTGAGCAATTTGCGCCTTCAATGCGTCAAGGCCGTCGAATTTACGCTCGTCGCGCAGGCGTTCGACCAGCTGCACCCGCAGATGTTTGCCGTACAGATCGCCCGCAAAATCGAACAAATGCGCCTCCAACACCACGTCGTCTTCGGCGTGAAAGGTGGGGCGGCGGCCAAAATTGGCGACACCGTCGATCCATGCCGTCTCCAAGCCTTCATCCAGGCCCGCACGGATGGCATAAACCCCGGTGGCGGGGCGCAAAAAATCGCCCAGATGGATGTTGGCGGTGGGGAAACCCAATTTCCGGCCTCGTGCGTCACCGTGTTCGATGCGGCCTTCCAGCTCAAACGGACGGCCCAGCACATGTTGGGCACCACGCACATCGCCCGCTTGCAAATACTCACGCACCCGCGTCGATGAATAAATGATGCCCTGTTCATCCACCACTTTGGGCACGGCGGTAAAACCGAACCCGCGCGCACGGCCCATATGCAACAGCGTGTCGCAATCGCCTTGGCGCTTTTTGCCGAATTGGAAATCATACCCCGACACCACATGGCTAGCGCCTAAGCCCTTGACGATCACCTCGTCGACGAAGGCTTCCGCCGTGAGGCCCGCAAAATCGAGATCGAAGTGCTGCACCAGCAATTCGTCCACGCCTAAACTTTCGATCATATGCGCCTTGGTGCGCATGGTGGTAAGACGGAACGGCGCGGCGTTGGGTTTGAACAGGCTATCGGGATGCGGCTCAAACGTCATCACCGCCCACGGTTTACCTTGCGCACGCGCTCTTGCCCCGGCTTCATGGATCACCACCTGATGACCCTTGTGAAGACCGTCGAAATTGCCGATGGCGACAACGCAGCCCCGCGCGTCAGCCGGCAAGTCGTTATAGTGTCTAAATATCCTCATGGTGGGCGAAAGGTGCCGCCCCGTCTGCCCGGGGTCAAGGAAAAATACAAAAAATTGCCGGAAAACGCCGCTAATCCTTTGCGTGACCCTTTACCTAACCCTTTACCCGGGGGCCTTTGTTGCCGGACGGCGCTGTTTTAAGCGCGGCTCGGTGCTGAGTACCCGCCGCCCCGGTTTGGGCGTGGCTTCTTTAAGCGGCAAAGGGCGCGGGCTTTGGCCAAGCGCTTCTTGATCGTCAAACAATGCGGCTTGGCGGTCGCGCACCTCGCCCCGCCGCTCGATCATTTCCAGGGTGCGCGCGACAATGGCGTGGCGCATCGGCGCGCGCATGGTTTTTAAGACGTGTTGGCGGGAAATGGCGTTCAGCGCGGCCTTGGCATCCTTAGCCCCTAATCGCCGATCAATCCAACGCAGGTAAGCCGCAATCGTCCACGGATGGGCAGGCAGTGCTTTCAGCTTACGCTGGACGCACCACGTTTTGAATTCGCTCCAACCTTGATTTTGCGTTTGCGCACGAATAGCCATAATGAACCAGCATAATCGATCAGCGCCGCAATTTCATCACCAACACCGCCGCGCCTAAGTTGGCGATCGCGACACATAAAAAGATACCCGGCACGCTCAAGCCGCCCGCCAGCAACAATGCCACCACCAGCGCGCTGACCACCATAAACAGGGCGTTGTAGATGTTGTTGGCGGCGATATCGCGGGCGCGATACGCTTCGTCGCCCCGGCTTTGCAAGATCGCGTACAAAGGCACGATGTATAAGCCGCCGGAAATGGCGATCATCAATAAATCAACCACGATGCGCAAACCGATGGGCGTGGCAAGAAACGCAGCCGCGCTCACCCCGCCATTAAGCCCGACCAAACCGCTGGCAAAATAAAGATCAACCATAAACACCGTCATGGCCAAGGCGGCGAACGGCACATATTTAGCCGTAATTTCACCTTTCAAGACCTTGCTGCACAACGCCGAGCCGATGCCGACGCCGATGGAAAAGATGGAAAGAAACAATGTCACCACCCCTTCATCGCCACCGAGATTCACTTTGGCGAAGGTCGGGAATTGGCTGATGAACGTAGCCCCCACCAGCCAAAACCACGAAATCCCCAAAATGGAAAGAAACACGTCGCGCTGCTTGGCCGCATGAAACAACATGCCCACCGTGCCCGCGAACACATTAATGTTCAGTTTGATTGCATCGCCCGCACCGGGCGCGGGCGGAATGAACAGGCTGGTGGCGAAACCCAGCACGGCGATGCCGACCACCAATGCCGATACGATGGTGATGCCATTGTCGGTCAATACCAGCAATCCGCCCACAATAGTGCCGATCAAGATGGCGAGGAACGTTCCCGCTTCGATCAAAGCATTTGCCGAGATCAATTCGTCATTGCCCAGATGCTGGGGCAAAATAGAATACTTCACCGGCCCAAACACCGTCGATTGAGCGCCCATCAAAAACAGTACAGCCATCAATATCCACGGATCTGCAACCCAAAAGGCCAGCGCCGCAGCGCCCATGATGACAATTTCGGCAAACTTGACGACTTTAGCGATGACGGCCTTATCAAAACGGTCGGCAACCTGACCCGACCAAGCGCTGAACAGAAAAAACGGCGCAATAAAAATGCCCGCCGCCACGGTCACCATCAGCGGCCCGTTCAAACCGACGCGCTCCGCCAAATCGAACGTGATCAACATCACCAAGGCGCTTTTGAATAGATTATCATTGGCCGCGCCTAAAAACTGGGTCACGAACAACGGCAAAAAGCGGCGGCTCAGCATCAAGTGCTGCATGTCGCTGGTCATCGTTTATCCCCTGCTTTCATTGTTTCCCAGCCTTTAACGTCAGCGCCTAAATCCCCAGCATCACCGCGGCCAGCATTATGGCCCAAAACTTCCACCTCAAGAAATTTAACACTGAAAAATTTTGCCCCCAGCGATAATTTTCTTCATCGCGACAAAAAGCAGCCCGATCGGAATCTTGTTTGCGGCCAAACTTTGCTTTGGGCCGGGCTTTGAGTTTAGGCGTGCGGTCTTTTTGAGGGGCGCGAGCCAGCGGTTTTCCGCTGAGCAAAAATTCAGCCCAGCTTTTAGCGTGATCAGATACACCCTTGCGACCAAACGACGGTGTTTTTGTCTCAACGCTCATGGCGCGCTCCTTTCCAGCGCAAAATCAACCAACTGTCGACATGACCAACATCGCGCCTAAGCACCCGACGCGCCATGACGGCCATCACAAGCGGGGACATTAGGGTCGGATCGCTTTAGGGGGAATCGCTTTGGTGATCCCAGCTAAAGCGTGAATCCGCCCCGATCAATGTGTTAGAGGGCGATTCACGCAATAGGTTGAAGCAAAAATGCTTCAACCTATTGCGATCGCACTCTAGGCACAAAAAAACCGCCAAAATTGGCGGTTTTCAAGCAGTATGCCGAGATGGATCACTCACCCTTTTCGGCATCGATGGCGTAACCCTCGCCGCGCACGGTGCGGATCATATCCATATCGCCAAGGTCATTGAGCGCCTTACGCAAGCGACGGATATGCACGTCGACGGTGCGGTCTTCGACATAAACGTCGCGCCCCCACACGATATCCAACAGGCGTTCGCGCGAAAAGACCCGGCCCGGTTTTTCCATCAGCGTTTTAAGCAAACGAAATTCCGTAGGTCCCAAATGAACGGCGCGTCCGTTGCGCGATACCTTATGCTGCGCCAAATCCATCATGATATCGGCGTATTCCAGCGCCTCGCTGGCGGACGCAGGGTTGGCGCGACGCAACAGCGCCTTAATGCGCGCCACCACTTCGCGCGGGCTATAGGGTTTGACGACATAATCATCCGCGCCGGTTTCAATGCCACGCACCCGATCTTCTTCTTCACCCCGCGCGGTGAGCATCAAAATGGGGATTTCACGAGTCGTCGCATCACCGCGCAACTGGCGGCAAATTTCGATACCGGTAAGGCCCGGCAACATCCAATCCAGCACAATCACATCGGGCAGGCTTTCGCGTGCCATCATCAGGCCTTCTTCGCCCTCGCCCGCGAGCAAAACGCGAAAACCTTCTTTTTGCAAATTGTATGACAGCATTTCCGCCTGAGGCGGCTCATCTTCGACAACCAGCACCGTAAAGTTCATCGTTTTGACCCCTAAACCTTATCGATCACGGTCTGACTGGACAAATCGCCCTTTGGACGCTCATCGGCGGGCAAATCACCCGCCACCAAAAAGTGGACATACTCGGCGATCGACGTCACATGATCGCCGATGCGTTCGACGTTTTTGGCGATGAACAACAAATGCGTACAGGCCGTGATGTTGCGCGGGTCTTCCATCATATAGGTCAACAGTTCGCGAAACAGGCTGGTATGCATCAAATCGACTTCTTCGTCGCGCAGCCGCACATCATCCGCCTTGTCGATATCGTGCGCGCCGTATGCATCCAGCACGTTCTTGATCATCGCCTGCACCTGAGACGCCATGCGCTGCACGGATTGGGTGGCGTTGCCGACCGGATCCATGGTGGCGAGGATCAACGTGCGCTTGGCTACATTTTTGGCGTAATCGCCGATCCGTTCCAAATTAGCCGCCATTTTCAACGCTACGATCACCACCCGCAGGTCCTCCGCCATGGGCTGACGCAGTGCCAATACGCGAATGGTGAGGTTATCGATGGTGCTTTCCAGTTCATCGATGCGTGCATCGCCATCGATGACCTTTTGCGCCAATTCGACATCGCGGCGCACCAATGCCTCAACAGCGTCGGCCAGCTGACGTTCGGCCAAACCGCCCATTTCGGCGATAATGGCGTCGAGACGACCTAAATCACTATCGAAAGATTTGACAATATGATCGTGTTCCATCGGTCTTAGTTCCTTTTAACCGATCCGGCCCGTGACGTAGGCAAGGGTGCGCTCGTCTTGGGGCTTCGTAAAGATGTCGGTGGTATCGCCCTGTTCGACCAGTTCCCCCATATGGAAGAAGGCAGTCTTTTGCGACACTCGCGCAGCCTGCTGCATGGAGTGCGTCACCATGACGATGGTGTAATTTTGCTTCAACTCGTCGAGCAATTCTTCGATCCTGGCGGTCGCGATAGGATCGAGCGCAGAGCACGGTTCATCCATTAAGATCACTTCCGGTTCCACCGCAATGGCGCGCGCGATGCACAAACGCTGCTGCTGACCGCCGGAAAGACTGGTGCCGGGGGCATCCATGCGGTCCCGCACTTCGTTGATCAGTCCGGCTTTTTCCAAGCTATGAAAAACGATCTCGTCCATCTCGGCGCGCGTCTTGGCGATGCCGTGAATCTTCGGCCCGTATGCGACGTTATCGTAAATCGATTTGGGAAACGGATTGGGTTTTTGAAACACCATGCCGATACGAGCGCGCAGATGCACCACATCGACGCCACGCGCATAAATGTCTTCGCCGTCGAGCAGGATCTCACCTTCGATGCGACAGCCGTCGATGACGTCGTTCATACGGTTAAGGCAACGCAGAAACGTCGACTTGCCACACCCGGACGGACCGATCAGCGCGGTCACCTGACATTCCGGAATTTCGATGTCGATGTCCTTCAGCGCCTGCTTGTCGCCGTAATACACATTAACTTTACGAGCCGCCACCTTGCTCGACAAAGTCTTGGAATGATCGCTCTGTCTCGCCGAGTGCGATACTTCGGTGCTGATGGTCAGGGCCATAGGACTGTTCTCCATTACCAGCGCTGCTCAAACTTTTTGCGTAGGATCACGGCGGCCACGTTCATGACAACCAAGAAGACCAGCAATACGATGATGGCGGCGGCGGTGCGTTCTGTAAAGGCGCGCTCCGGGCTATCCGCCCACAAATAAATCTGTACCGGCAATGCCGTCGCCGGATCCATAATCCCGGCGGGCACGTCCACGATGAACGCGACCATGCCGATCATCAACAGCGGCGCAGTTTCACCCAGCGCACGGGCCATGCCGATGATCGCCCCGGTCAACATGCCAGGCAGAGCCAGCGGCAAAACGTGATCCAGCACGGTCTGCAACCGACTGGCCCCGACAGCGAGCGCCGCCTCGCGAATGGATGGCGGCACCGCGCGCAAAGCCAGCCGCGAAGCGATGATAATGGTCGGCAAGGTCATCAACGCCAGCACCATACCGCCCACCAAGGAAGCGGAACGCGGCAACCCGAAAAAGCCGAGAAACATGGCAAGCCCCAACAAACCGAAAACAATGGATGGCACCGCAGCCAGATTGTTGATGTTTACCTCGATGATATCGGTCCATTTGTTTTTTGGTGCAAATTCTTCCAGATAAATCGCCGCCATAACGCCCAACGGAAACGACAGCAGCAAGCAGACCATCAACGTCAGGAACGATCCCTTCACGGCGCCTAAAATACCAGCCAGTTCCGGCTCACGCGAATCCCCGGCGGTGAAAAACCGGGTGTTGAATTGCAACTCGATCGCGCCATCGGCGGCCAGCTTATCAAGCCAAGCAAGTTCTAGGTCCGAAACTCGGCGTTCGCTTTCGGGTTGGCTACGATCGACGCTGCCCTTCATGACCATATCCACATCGTCGGATGCGGGCAGCCACAGTTGAATATTTTGACCCACCAGCGATGCGTCTTCTCGCACCCGGTTTTGCACATCGTAGCCGGCACCGTTGCTCACAAGACCGTAAAGAAGCTTCTTATCCTTGCGCTCCTGCACATCCGGGAAAGTCTCTCGCAGCGATGCCTTGACCATACCCTGCCAATCGTTTTCTTTGGCCAGTTCCGGATCGATGAACACCACCTGAGAAATCTGAGTCTGGTGAAACGCACCAACGCCCCGCACGAAAATGGCGACCAGCATAATCACTAAAAAACTCATCGCTACGGTGGTGGCGGCAATGCCGTACATCTTAAAGCGCCGTTCTGCGCGATAACGGCGCGCCAAACCCGCTTCAATCAATTCCGAGTTGGTTTTACGATCACTCATATTGTTCACGGTACTTTCTAACGATGTGGTGAGCGATGATGTTCAAAACCAACGTGGTGACAAAAAGGGCCAGCCCCAGAGCAAATGCCGCAAGCGTTTTAGCGCTGTCGAATTCCTGATCGCCCGTCAGCAGGGCGACGATCTGCACCGTGACCGCGGTAACCGTCTCAAGCGGATTAAGCGTCAGATTGGCCGACATGCCCGCCGCCATGACCACGATCATGGTTTCACCAATGGCGCGCGATGCCGCCAGCAAAATGCTGCCCATGATACCGGGTAGCGCCGCAGGCAGCAGCACCTTGCGGATGGTTTCCGACTTGGTTGCGCCCAAACCGAGCGAACCTTCGCGCATCGCCTGAGGCACGGCGGTAATGACGTCATCGGACAGGCTCGAAATAAAGGGAATGATCATAATCCCCATCACCAGACCGGCGGCGAGTGCGCTTTCGCTGGAAATATCCACGCCCAAGCCCGCCCCCGTTCCGCGCAGCCAGGGCGCCACTACCAAAGCGGCGAAAAAGCCGTACACCACGGTGGGAATGCCGGCCAGCATCTCCAGCAGCGGCTTGACCCAATTGCGCACCTGAACGTGGGCGTATTCGGCCAGATAAATAGCGGCGAACAACCCGATCGGCACCGCCACGATAAGCGCAATGGCGCTGATCAACAAGGTGCCGACGAACAACGGCACCGCACCGAACGATCCGCTTGATCCGACCTGATCGGAACGCAGCGCCGTCTGCGGCGACCATTCCAGGCCGAACACAAAATCGGTGAGCGGAACTTCGGCGAAGAACCGCAAGGACTCGAACAATACCGAGGCGACGATCCCAACAGTCGTAAAAATAGCGACCATCGAACTGGCGACTAAAATACCGATAATCGCTTTTTCGAGGATAATCTTCGCACGGCGGTGCGGCGTAACGTACATCCGGTTTCCACCGGCCCGCCTAGTGCGAAGATTACTTACGTTCGACGTGGTCACGTCAAAATTCTCCAAAAAAATTGGCGGCGACCGGACAACATATCCGGCCGCCGACCATCTTATGCGACTTATTTCTTCACGTCGTCGTTGACGTTGTTCACCAAATTCATGGCCGCATTGCGGAACTTTTCGCGTTCAGCCTTCGGCATCGGGATCAGACCTTTTTCGGCCAGATAACCTTCTTCACCCCAAGCTTTTTCGCTGGTGAATTCGGTCATGAATTCTTTAATGCCCGGAACTTTTCCGACATGCGCTTTTTTGACATAGAACCACAACGGGCGGGATACGGGATATTTGCTCGCCGCGATATTTTCAAACGTCGGCTCTTTGCCTTCGACCACGCTGCCTTGCAGCTTGTCCATATTTTGGTCGAGGAAGCTGTAACCGAAAATGCCGAAAGCATTGTGGTTGGCATCCAGTTTCTGCACGATCAGGTTGTCGTTTTCACCGGCTTCAATGAAAGCGCCATCTTCACGCACACTCGCGCACACGGCCTTCTTGGCGTCTTTGTCCAAAGCTTCAACTTCGGCAAACTTCGCACAACCCTTGTCCATCACCAATTCGACGAAAGCGTCGCGAGTGCCCGACGTCGGGGGCGGGCCCATAACTTCGATCTTAATTGCCGGCAGCTTTGAATTGATTTCGTTCCAGCTTTTATAAGGGTTGGCAACGATCTTACCATCCTTAACCACGTCTTTGGCCAACGCCAGCCACAATTCCTGACGGGTGATGTCCATACGCGCCGCAGCTTTGGCATTGGCGATAACGATGCCATCATAGCCAATCTTAATGGCGGTAATGTCGGTCACGCCGTTTTTCGCACAATCATCGACCTGCGACTGTTTAATGCCACTGGAAGAATTGGTGATGTCGGCATGTTTGTCGCCGGAACCAGCGCAAAACAGCTTCAGGCCGCCGCCGGAACCGGTGGATTCTACAACCGGGGTCTTAAAGCCGCTGGTCTTGCCGAACTGCTCGGCGACTGCGGTCGAAAACGGGAAAACGGTGGAAGAACCGACGATGTGCATCTGATCGCGGGCTTCAGCGGCGCCAGCCACAAAAACACCGGCCACAGCCAACGCGGTAAAGGTCTTTTTGAACATTTCGTTCGAACTCCTTCAGGCTAAAACATGAATCTCATGAACGGCTTAATCCGTTCCGAAACGCACCGTATGTCCTGGTAGAGACCCTTTTATGAACATTGTGTTACAGGTTTATGACAGCGCCCCGCAGCGATGCCGACGCGCCCTGTGCTAACCCTTATTCGCTTTTAAATACAGGCAGTTGCACCCGAAAGATGCTGCCCTGCCCAAGTTGGCTTTCGATCATCAAACGACCCCGATGGCGATTTAAAATATGTTTGACGATGGCCAGCCCCAGCCCGGTGCCGCCCGCCGCGCGCGAACGCCCCTTGTCGACGCGGTAGAATCGTTCCGTCAGGCGCGGCAAGTGCTCGGCGGCAATACCATCCCCCTGATCGCGCACGGTAATTTCTACGCCCGGCGTGCCGGTTTCCACCAAACTGGCAATGGGCCGCGCCGCGATGACGACCGACGTGCCTTCACCCCCGTATTTGACTGCATTTTCAATCAAATTTTCAAATACCTCTCGCAGCTCATCCCCGTCGCCAACGACATCCAGCAAATGTTCCGGAAGATCAACGTTAAGAACCATGTTTTTCTTTGCCGCTTTGATTTGCATCGAGTCAATCACGGCGGCGATGATTTTGCCGAGATTGACGCAGCCCTTGGGCCGGATGTGTTCATTGACTTCAATGCGCGACAGCGACAGCAAATCATCGATCAGGCGCGTCATGCGACCGGCCTCGCCGTTCATGATTTCCAAGAACCGATCCTGGGCCTGCGGGTCGTCCTTAGCGGTGGTTTGCAGCGTTTCGATAAACCCCGTCAGCGCGGACAACGGCGAGCGCAATTCATGGCTGACGTTGGCGACAAAGTCCGCACGCATGCTTTCGGCGCGTTTCAACGCGGTAATTTCGTGCAACGCCACCACCGCACGAACGGTCAGCCCTTCACTAGGGGGAACGCGCATCACCTGCATCTGATAGACGCGCCGCACCGGGGCATCGAACACCACCTCGGCATCGGCCTGTGTCGCATCCCCATCCACCGCAAGCTTGACCGCGCGTTGAGCATCGGGATGGCGCAACGTCAAGCACACGTCGCGCCCGTTCAGGCCCGAGCCCAACAATTCATCCGCCGCCCGGTTGGCAGCCAACACCCGCCGGCGGCCATCCAACAAAACGACCGGATCGGGCAGCGCATTTAAAATGGTCGACGCCAAAGTGGTATCCACGCGGATCACCGGTTCGCTGACCGTGCGCGACTGTTTCAGCCCCGCCCACGCCGCACCCGCCACGATCACCACGGCGCTGAGAACCGCCTCAACGGAGCCGACCACACCATCAATGCTAAATGCGGCCAACATCAACAGACCCGGCACCGCCGCGAAAAGAGGCGATGGAGAAAACTCAGGAGGCAATCTGAAACGCATTGAATTATCCGACTTATTAATGGGTCATCTTGCAGAGCATACGGTTTTGCCCCCCATCGGAACAGACGATATTTCCTGCTGTAGGCTCTATGTACCACGCCTTTGCAGTAGGTCGTCCGCCGACGGTAGTGTAGCCTATCGAATGTGACGGTTTTGGGTCTTAAACGGCCCCAACAAAGTATCTTCTTTTACGGGTTTGTTTTTGTATCCAAACGCTTTGTGGGCTACACTTTTGCACTGATTTTTTCTCGCAACCTGGGGGAAACAACGATGGCGACTTGCGAGCTTGAATGTGATGAACTGAAATCCGCATGCAAGGATATGGCCTGCATCAACCTGTTGGAATACCTCATCAAAGAGAAATTTCCGGGCAAAATCGCGGTTACCGCTTCGTTACGCGCGCGCTCCATCATCGTGCAGCAAATGATTTCCGAAATCGATCCGAACACGCCGATCATCTATCACAGCGCGGGCAAACAATTTCCCGAACGCGAAGAATACCGCAAAATGATCATTGAACGTTTCGGCTTCACCAATGTGCTCAAGCCGTTGGGCAGCGACGAAACCAGGGTGCGCCCCGGCGACCAAGACCACATCGAGTGGGTCAAGGTGCGATATGATCGCAGCCACGGCGCCACCCAAGAAGCCATGCACTTAAATCACACGCTGGAACCTTATGACTGCTGGATCAGCGCGGTGTACCACTTCGATCAAGATCACGCGGTGCGCAACCGCGTCGAACGCGAAGGCCGCCTCATCCGCGTCAACCCCTTGATCGATTGGGACGTGGAACGGGTGCAAAACTTCATGACCGAATTCGACCTGCCCTTGCACGAATTGAACAAAGAGCAAGTCGACATGAACGCCAAACACGGCGATGGCTCGGAAATGATCACCTTCGCATTCTGACGTTAAACAGGGAGCGTCGCCGCATGCAGGGACGTTTCAAACCGTACCGTATCCGGATTCCACCGATGCAAGTGATAAAGCGGCTCGCTCTTGAGCACCCCTTCGTAGTCGCCGATACGATTGTCGGCGGGCAGGCTCGGCGTCACGGTGGCGACGCAGGTTTCCAGATCGACGCTGAACGGGCGGTGGGCATGGCCGCAAAACAGATGCACCACCTGTTTGTGATGCGCCACCACATCCAAAAATGCATCCGCCAGCACCTTGTCGTCGAACTGAAACGGGTGTGATGAGGTCGTGACCTCGAACGGCGGGTGATGCATGAACAATGCCGTGGGCTGGTTGGGCTGCTCTTTCAACATCGCTTCCAACGCCGCCAGACGCACCGAGCAGGTGGTGCCGATGTTGTGTTCACGGTGCTGGGTATCCATGGCAATCAAGCGCACCGCGAATCCATCGACGCTGTAAATCACGAAGCCATCGGCGGTGCCCGCGCCGCCCAAATCTTTCAACCCCGCCACCAGATTGGCGCGGTCGTCGCGATTGCCCGCAGCAAAAAACACCGGGATGGAAAGTCGGCTCATTACCGCTTTGACGATGTCGTAAAATTCCGGCTTGCCGCCGTGGGTGACGTCGCCGGTGTGGATCACCAGATCGGGTTTTTCATCGAGGCCGTTGATGTGCGCCACAAACTGCGCCAAAGCGCGCATCCGCGCCAACGATTTAGGTTCGTTAGCATCGGGGCTCATGATGTGAGTGTCGGAAATCTGCGCGATCAACATGACGTCAAATTACATCGCACCCAGATCGTTGCGCGCCTTGGCCACGGCGGCCTGCACCACATGTTCCTGCATCGCCAAGGTCGGTTCGCGGAACATCACGTTTTTCATCCAATCGAAGCCCAAACGCAGCAACAAGGCGTCGTCGGTCTTCAACGCTTCATGGGCTTCAACGTCAATGTCGTAGGTATCCAAAAACTTGGTGCCAAACACAAAACGGCGAAACGCATCGACGTCGGTCGAGGCCATGAAAAACATCTGCATCACCGGTTGGGAAGGCTTTTGCCCCCATGGCCCGCCAAGGCTCATCCACGACGCCATCTTCATCAAGATGTCCATCCAGCCGCGGTTGACTTCTTCGAATTCTTCCAACTCTTGCGCGGTGCGGAACTCGGCCACGGTCTGCGACTGGCTTTCTTTATGCCCACAGCAGTGCGGTTCTTCGACTAAAAAGAAAAAGTCCTCTTTGACATCCGAGCCCTTGGGCTTCACCGATGCCAAACCTAAGGGGTAATAGCGGCACGTCGCCGGGCGATCTTCGTAAACGGAACAGCCTTCCGCCGTCATGAACGGACACGGACCACGCCCATCGCCACCGCCCATTTTCAGCTTGGCCACCGGCAGGCCGGTTTTTTCCTGTTCGGCGGGCACGGTGTACTTCACCAAAAATTCCGCCGGACGCACATCGAGGTGTTTGCTCAACTGCAAAATGCAGTTCGGCGTCAGCGTAATGTCCGCGCCGTGGCAGCATTCGTTCCAGCACGACACGCCGCGGTGACAGCGAAAATTGAAGCTGTCGGAAAGCATCATCTTGACCGGCTGCACCGGATTGTCCGGCGAGCCCGCGCGCACGGCATCGATCAGTTCGACTTCTGTTTCGCAGTCGAGATATTTCTGTTCGTCCGGATCAATGGGGTTGAGGCGGCTCGGTGGGGCTTGGTCGTCGGACTGATCGGACATGAAAGGTTCGTTCCTTACATTTTTTGAACGGTATTGGGCCCGTTATGGGCCATTTGAAACGATGTGTCACGCCCGCAATGGGCGCGCTTAAAAACCGAAGAGGGGACCGGTCGTCCCGGCCCCCTCGACTGTCTTTGTGTCGCCAGAAGCCTTAGAGTGCGATCGGGTTAGGTTGAAGCATTCATGCTTCACTAATCCGTGAATCGCCCTCTAATACATGGATAGGGGCGGATTCACGCTTCGGCTGGGATCACATAAGCGATCCCAGCTAAAGCGATCCGACCCTAGTGCTTCTGACCGCCGTAGAACTTCTCGACGATGTCGATGTGCGGAACCTTTTTCATTGCCCACTCGCCCGTAACCGGGTCATGGCGGGAATTAACGAAGCATTTCCATTCGGCTTCGTTCAGATCCGGGAAGTCCGTGCGGTAGAAGAAGCCCGGATAACGGGTTTCTTCACGGAACAAGATGTGACGCAGGTGCGCTTCGGCAGCCCACATGCGGTGATAGTTTTCCCACGCGCGCATCAGTTCGTGAAGGTCTTTAGCACGCAAATTCTTGCTGTCTTCCTTCAACATGCGCAGGTGATCCAAACCGATTTCCAGCATGATCTTATTGGTCTGATAGAAGGTGGACGTACCGGCAACGTATTCGTCCATGTACTTTTGCAGACGCATCTGGAACATCTTCGGCGTGATGTACCAAGGATTGATGTCTTCCGCCGTGGTTTTGTCTTTGTGTTCGAAATAGTTACGAACCGGCAGATAGATTTCTTCGGCAATCGCGCCGATGTCGCCCTTGAGCGCCGGCTTGAAGCCTGCATGGTCCTTGCAGAAACGAACCATTTCCTTGCCCGCGATGCGGCCTTCGGCATGTGAACCGCTCGAGAACTTGTGACCGGATGCGCCCACGCCGTCGCCAGCGGTGAACAGACCCTTCACGGTGGTCATGCGGTTGTAGCCCCACTGCCATTCCTTCGGCGCGATGTCGCTTGGACCCGACACCCAGATGCCGCAGCAGCCCGAGTGCGAACCGAGCAGATACGGCTCGGTCGGCATCAGTTCGGACTTGGTCGTTTCCGGACGGATGTTCATGCCCGCCCAGTGACCGGCCTGGCCGATACACATGTCGAGGAAATCTTCCCAGGCCTCGGCTTCGAGGTGTTTGATTTCCTGCGGGGTCATGGTTTCGGCAAGCTTGGCCATCGCCGTCGGAGTATCCATAAAAATCGGGCCGCGGCCTTCTTTCATTTCTTTCAGCATGGCGTGGTTGCGCAAGCACGTCGGCACCACCGCTGCCGTATCGTACGGCGCGAAGGCTTTCAACATATCGGCGTTTTTAACCACGTAGTCTTCGCCGTAGGCGTTGGTGGCCTTGGATTTGAACAGCAAGAACCATGCACCCACCGGACCGTAACCGTCTTTGAAACGAGCGGGCACGAAGCGGTTTTCCATCATGGTCAGCTCGGCGCCGACTTCCGCCGCCATGGCGTAGGTCGAACCGGCGTTCCACACCGGATACCAGGTGCGGCCATTGCCTTCACCCACCGAACGCGGACGGAAAATGTTCACGCAACCGCCGGCCACGTTCAAGATGGCGTTGGCGCGGAACACATAGAGCTTGTGCTCGCGAACCGAGAAACCAACCGCACCAGCGATGCGGTTGTCTTCGTTCTGATCCAGCAGATACTTCACGATGAAGATGCGTTCCATACAGTTTTCGATGCCGATGGATTTTTTCGCAGCTTCGGCGACGATGGTTTTATAACCTTCGCCGTTGATCATGATCTGCCACCGGCCGGAACGCACGGGCTTGCCGCCGTCCTTCAAGGGCACGCCTTCGGTTTCTTTTTGTTTCCAAATGGGCAGACCCCATTCTTCAAACAGATGCACCGAATCGTCCACGTGACGGCCAACGTCATAAACCAGATCGTCGCGGGTGATGCCCATCAAGTCGGCGGACACCATGCGGCAATAGTCTTCGGGCTTCTGTTCGCCCAAATAGGTATTGATGGCGGACAGGCCCATAGCGACGGCGCCGGAGCGATCCATCGCCGCCTTATCGACCAAGGTGATCTTTACATTGTCGCCAGCCCAGCGCTTGGCTTCAAAAGCCGCGCCGCATGCGGCCATGCCGCCGCCGACGATTAAGATATCGGTTTCGATATCGACGATTTCGGGATTACCGAAAGAACCTTCAGACATTATTTAGTCTCCCTGTATGACGGGTATCTGCGTCCCTGCGCGGATCTGCCGTCGGAATTGGAAGTAAGAACCCTAAAATGAGAGGGGTCTAAATCTTAAGACGGCGTCGCCAACGTTTTACCGACTTCGGTGAACAACAAGTTGTTGTTCAAATCGCCAGCTTCAGGCTTGCCTGCGTACGGATTGATGCTGCCGACCGGCGTGGTGCGGACCGGGAACTTGAAGCGTTTCACTTCGCCGTCGCGGAACTTGATCGTCCACATGATGGCATTATCGGTGCGCAGCGGAATGCAAGCGCCGCCCATCGGGACAACGTCGGCATACGCGCGGACTTCGATCGCCTGCTGCGGGCAAGCCTTAACGCAGCACTGGCATTCCCAGCACTGTTCCGGCTCTTGGTTGAACGCCTTCATGCGCACGGTGTCGAGCTTCATCAAATTGTTCGGGCAAATGTACATGCAAGCGGTGACTTCGCCGCCCTTACAGCCGTCGCATTTTTCGGTATGCACAAAAGTGGGCATATATAATTCTCCCTATTTCGACACATGTTTGTGTCCGATCGATTATTGGGAGAGGGTGCGTAACCGCAAAAATGAAGAACGTCCCTCTATCGGCCTGGTTTGTCAGACCAATGCAGCCTAAGCTGCCCCCCTCTTTCCGGAGCCTCCTCCGGTTATTCCAATACGTGGCCAAGGCCAATTGTATGACCAAGGTGCGGCCTTGGAATATTATTATTCTTTCATATAAGTCATAATACGGCACATAATGTAAGTCAAATCCCTTCATGCACGAAATGATATTTAAGTAATGCATGATATTAGACTAAATCTAAACAATGTATTTTTTGCTGAAAAAACACTCCTCTAGCCTCAAGACGAAAACAAAGGCCTGCCCATGAACGATCCCATCCTGACCCTGACCGAACGCCTGACCCGGTTTCGCGACGACCGCGATTGGCGGAAATTCCACAATCTCAAAGACCTGATCCAGTCCGTCGGCATCGAGGCGGGCGAATTGCTGGAATTGACCCAGTGGAAAACCACCGAAGAGGTCGAGGAAGCCTGCAAAGACCTGGACTTCCGCGCCCGCTTAGGCGAAGAACTGGCGGATGTCTTCTTATATGTGCTATTGGTCGCCGAACGCGCCGGGCTTGACCTAGCCGAAGAGGCGCACCGCAAAATCGACTTGAACGACACCAAATACCCTGCCGACAAGGCCCGCGGCAACGCCAAGAAGTACACCGAACTCTAAAAGCCGCTATTTTTTACTGGAGACACCACCTCAATGAACGCCCTGCCCAACTGCCCAAAATGCCATGCCGAATACGTTTATGAAGACGGGACCATGCTGGTATGCCCGTCGTGCGGGCATGAATGGCCCAAAGATCAGGCGATCGACGAGGAAGCCGGGGGCACCGTCGTGCGCGATGCCAATGGCAACGTTCTGAGCGATGGCGATACCGTCGTCGTCATCAAAGACTTAAAGGTCAAAGGCTCTTCGTCCGTGGTCAAGGTCGGCACCAAGGTGAAAAACATCCGCTTGGTGGATGGCGATCACGATATCGATTGCACCATTCCCGGCATCGGTGCCATGGGCCTGAAATCCGAATTCGTCAAAAAGGCTTAAGTCCTCAGCCCAAAAGGGCGATGATCGCCGCGTCGCCCTTCTCTTGGGCCAGCTTGCGCGGGCTTTGGCCGTTGGTATCCCGTGCGTCCGCGTCTGCGCCCGCCGCCATCAGCACCCGCACGCAATCTGCGCAGCCGCGCCCCACGGCCCAATGCAGCGGCGTGGCACCATCTTTTTCGGTGGCGTTCACATCCGCGCCCACCGCCAAAAAAGCGCGCGCGGCGTAGGCCTGTTTCTTTTTCACCGCCTCAAACAGGTTGGCGCTGGGGCCGCGTTTAGGGTTGAACGACCCGAACCCTTCCAACATCAACTGCCCGCCGATGACCTGTTGCACGGCGGGATGATAGGGCGCGCCCAGGGTATCGACCACATACGCGCCTTCGCCGAAGCTGAGCGCCACGGCGCTTGCCCCTTCAGCGGTTTCGCACGCCACCGCATCACAAAAGTCGGCGGGAATGGCGATGTAGGCTTTCATTTGACCCTCACGCAAAAACGAAAAAGGGAGAAGCGCCGATCGGCTTCTCCCTTTTCCATGTAGGTGCTGGATTTCGTTTAGTCCAGGTTCTTGTAGTATTCCTGCAAAACCTTGACCACTTCGGGGCGCGAGAATTCGGGCGGAATATCTTCGCCCGCGGTGAGCATTTCGCGCTGCTTGGTGCCGGAAATGTTCACTTGGTACTGCTTGTCGTGCGGGCAGGTTTTAGCGGTCGCCATGCCCATGCACTTGGAACAATAGAACGTAATGTCGATCTTCAACGGCACCGTTTCCAAAGCACCCGGCCACAGCTTGTCGAAAATATGCTGGGCGTCGAACGGGCCATAATAATCGCCCACACCCGCATGGTCGCGGCCCACGATCAGGTGCGAACAGCCAAAATTCTGGCGGATCAGGGCGTGGAACAACGCCTCACGCGGACCAGCGTAACGCATTTCGATCGGATAACCCGCCTGAATGACGGTGCCCGGTACGAAATAACCGTCGATCATCGCCTGAATGGCTTTGGTGCGCGTTTCGGCGGGAATGTCCCCAGCTTTCAATTTGCCCAACACCTGATGGATGTACACGCCGTCGGTGACTTCAATGGCGATCTTGGCCAGATATTCATGGCTGCGGTGCATGGGGTTGCGGGTCTGAAACGCCGCCACCTTGGACCAGCCTTTTTCGGTGAACGCCGCGCGGGCTTCGGCAGGGCGCTGATAAAGATCGGCAAACTGCGACGGAAACGCGCCTTCGTCGATGACGCTGATCGGACCGGCTAAAGCCACGGCCTTTTGCTCGTTGACCTTTTGCACGCCGGGATGTTTGACATCGGTGGTGGTGTAAACGTGCTGCGCTTCAAACGCTTTATCGGCATCGCTGAGGGCGAATTTTTCGTTCACCTGCATGATGGCCATGACGGTGCCGCTTTCTTCATCCACCAGTGCGACTTCTTCACCGGCGCCGATGCTGTCGGCCAGCGCCTGATCCGCCGTGAGCGTGATGGGAATCGGCCAGAACAGACCGTTTTTCAGCTTCATGTCGGCGCATACGCTATGCCAGTCATCGCGGCCCATGAAACCATCCAGAGGCGTATAAGCGCCCATCGACAGCATCAAGACGTCAGACGTCTCCTTACTGGACATCAGAATCTGCTTCAATTTTTTGGCGCGGGCCACTTCAGCCGCGCGCTCCGTTGCCGGAGCCAGCAGCGGTTTTAAACCTTTTCCCCCATGGGGCTGTACCAGTTGAGACATCTAAAAATTCCTTCAATTTTGATGATCGGACGGAAGATTTCCTCCCGGACCGAATACGTGACCTGCGCCTTGTACTATTTTACGGAATAAATTTGAAGTTTATTTTTATTGTACGTGTAAAATTAGTATTTAAGACGCTCCTGAGTAACTCCGGCGCAGCCGCCGTCAATGGATTCCAATCAGAATCGGCGGCGATGCGCTAATGTCCTAACTAGGCCCAGCCTATCTAGGCCCAGTCTACCTAGGCCCAGGCGCAAATCCGATTGCAGATGATGGTGCGTGTATGACATGTGGTCCTCCCCCTCAGAAGTTCGCAGCCTCGTCAAAGCCACAAAATTACGTCCAGATGCTTTTTAGCAAAATATTTGCCATTTTTGCTATCGAAAATTATAAAATTTGAATATATCGCGATCCTGATATGCGTTATGGTGTGCCCACCAGGGGTTT